>JAEUGZ010000355.1 GCA_016794725.1 Opitutaceae bacterium
CGGGTTCAATGGTGGCAAGGAGATCCGCACCCCGCATCTCGACCGGCTGGCTCGGGCGGGCACCGTGCTGACTTCGCTCTACGGACAACCCGTTTGTTCTCCCACGCGGTCCGCACTGCTGACCGGCCGCTATCCAACCCACACGGGCGTCTACACGATTGTCAGGCCCGGTGCACGGTGGGGACTGCCTCTGAATGAGCGCCTCCTGCCGCAAGCCCTGCGCGACGTGGGTTACACCACGGCGATCTGTGGCAAGTGGCATCTGGGTGAATTCGAAAAGGCCTATCAGCCCACGCAACGGGGCTTCGATCATCAATACGGGCACTTCTTCGGAGCGATCGACTACTTCACGCATGAGCGGGATCGCAAACCGGACTGGTATCGAAACGATCAGCCCCTTCAGGAGGAGGGTTACTCGACGCACCTTGTCGCCCAGGAGGCCTGCCGACTCATTCAGGCACAGCCGGCCGACAAACCGCTGTTTCTCTACGTCGCCTTCAACGGCGTTCACGCTCCCTACCAAGTACCCGAAACCTACCTACAGCCATATCAATCCCTGCCTCCAGCCCGACGCACCCTGGCCGGGATGCTGGCGGCGGTGGATGAAGCCGTGGGCCAAATCACCGCCACCTTGGAGGCGAAGGGGCTGGTCAAGAACACCCTGATCATCGTTTCAAGTGACAACGGCGGCGTGTCCCCGAACCGCGTCACCTCGAACGCCCCATTGCGTGCAGGCAAGGGCACGATCTACGAGGGCGGCGTCCGACTCGCCGCCTTCGCCACCTGGCCGGGCCATATCCCATCCGGCGCGAAGGTGGATCAACCGTTGCACATCGTCGACTGGTATCCGACCCTGCTGAAGCTCGCGGGTGCGTCCACCACACAATCACTCCCGCCTGACGGTCGCGATGCCTGGCCCGTCCTGACCCAGGGTGCAGACTCACCCCACGACGCCCTTCTGCTCTGCGGTACCCGCGGAACCGAGTCAGCGGCGATTCGCTTGGGTGACTGGAAACTCCTCGTCAATCCGTCGGATCGGGACGCCGAAGACGCCAAGGGTGAGCCGAAATCGCGAGCAGGCGAAAAGCGGGTAGAGCTCTACAATCTGGCGAACGATATCGGCGAGCGCCATGATCTCGCCGCCACGCAACCCGAGCGCGTGAAAGCCATGCGGGCTCGGCTGGAGGCCCTGCTCGATCACGCCGTACCTTCGGGCGCCGACCGCGCCAAGTCCGCGCCCCCCCTGCCCGGCGCGATCAGCGGGCCTGGGCGGCAAAGCGCTCGATGATGCCGTCAAAACTTCCGTTGGAGAAAAACACCACGACGCGGTGACGTCCCGCGGGCGCGGCCGCAGCGGCCGCGAGGAGATGGTCCAGAAGCTCCAGATTGGTCGGCGCGGCACAGCCGGTCACACCTTCGCGGGTGAGGTGCGCCAGCACCGCCGCCGTGTCAAACCGTTCCTCCGGCTTGAGTTTGTCCGCCCGATTGACGGCTCCCAGAAATACAGCATCCGCCCGCGCCAGCGCCTCCATGAAGGCGGTCTGGAGTACATTGGTGCGCGCGGTGTTGCTCCGCGGCTCGAATACTGCCGTCAGGTGGGCTCCCGGGTAGCGGTTGCGAAATGAAATCAGGGTTTCCGCCAGCGCGGTGGGATGGTGTCCGAAGTCCTCGATCACCGTGAGTTCGCTCCGTTCGACCAGCACTTCCTGCCGGCGCTTGACCCCACGAAACCGGGCCAGCGGGGCGGGATCGAGCAGGCTGGGTTCAGGCACGGCGGAACGCGTCGCGCCCTGCACGAGCGCCGCCGCCGTCGCGGCCATCGCCGCATTGCGGGCATTGAATTGTCCCGGCAGCGCCAGCTTCAGCGCTGTCCAGTGCTGCCCGCGCCAAAGCAGGCGGAACCGAATGCCGTCGTTCGCCTCCGAAAAATCCACGATCCGTACGTCACAGCCGTCGCCAAGGCCGACCCGCATGACCCGCGTCCAGGTCAATCCCCCGAGCGCCGCGAGGTTGCTGTCGTCCCCATTGACCACGACCCAGCCGGTCCGGGGAACGATGCGCGTGAGGTGAAGGAAGGTGCGCTGAATGTCCGGAACATCTCGAAAGATATCGGCGTGATCGAACTCAAGGTTGTTCAGCACCGCCACCGTCGGTGCATAGTGGATGAACTTGCTGCGCTTGTCGAAGAACGCGCTGTCGTACTCGTCGCCTTCAATGACAAAGGGATCCTGCGGCGATCCGAGGTGATGACCGGTCGGTGGATCCTGCGGCACACCGCCAATGAGATAGCCGGGATCGCGCCCGTTCTCGCGGAGGAGAAAGGCGGTCATCGCCGTGGTGGTGGTCTTCCCGTGGGTGCCGGCCACCACCACATTGCGCCGGAGGCGCAGGATGAGCTCATGCAGCAGGGCCGGTAGGGAGGTGAACCGCAGGGCCCGGGTGTCGAGCAGCCACTCCACCTCCACGTTGCCGCGTGACATGGCATTGCCAATCACCACGAGATCGGGAGCGAGCCGCTCCAGTCGCCCGGGATCATACCCCTCATGCACCGCAATCCCGGCTTCGCGCAACACGGTGCTCATCGGCGGGTAGACTCCGGTGTCGGATCCCACCACAGCATGGCCCGCCGCGCGCGCAAGCAGCGCCGCATTCCCCATGGCCGTCCCACAAATTCCCATGAAGTAGATCTTCATCGTTTCACCCCGTCATACGGAGAATCGTGGGAAAATCAGCCCCCAAAGCGCACGGCAATCCGCATGGGCGGCGCGATCGAGGTCGAATCCGGTGGTTTCGCCGCCCGGACGCCGGCTAAAAGCGCCGGGAAACACCGATGAAAGGCTGGAAATCGGGCGCGGAACGGGTGACCCCAAAATTGCAGCCGCAGTCGAGTTGAACGTCATCGGTCCACGCGTAAGTGAGACCCACGTCGATCTGCCCTCGCCACTTGAATCCGGGTGCATCTCCCATCACGGTGAAGAGTTCAAGGTAGCCGCCAAGCTTGGCCGCGAGCGCGTGCGCGAAAGTGATGGAGTTGATGAACTCCGTTGTCCTGCCCCCTTGTCCATCGCTGAGGAAATCGACTTCAGTCATCACCGCCGATCCCCAGCCCTTGGGCAGTTCACAACCGAAGATGAAAATCACCCCGCCCTCGGTTTCACCATTGCGCACCTGGGACGCGGATAGCGGCCACTTGACGAACGGCATGATCGCAAAGGCCGTGCTCCCCCCGTCATTGCCCCACAGATTGAACTTCAGACGGGTCGTCACTTCACCAAAGCCCGAGACGGTCTGCACCGACCGCGTCCGCCGGTCCTCGGTCCGGGATCGCACATAGGGATCAGCCATGAGCTGCAGGTCGGTCCGGTGCGTCAGCCCCACCTTGAAATTCATCGCCGCCACCGCAGCATCCGTTGTGCGGACATCGCTTCCCGCGGCGGGATCGCGATCGAACACGAAATTCAGCACGTCGACTTCAACCTGAAAGCGGCCGGCATCCACCGTGTAGGGACTCTCGGTTTGATCGGGCCGATCCGTCGACAGTTCACGCAGGAGGTGCTGCGGCGTGGGACGGAACAGCGAGTACTCCGCCTTCGAGGATCCTGCCGCACCCTCAGCACCCGCCCTCGGCACAAGCGCCCCAAGTCCTGCCACCACGACGAGAAAACAACAGTAAGCGGAGGAGCTGCTCATATTAAGTTAAGTTTAAATAATTAGATATGCCTAACTTTATGCAGGCTTCAAGCTTTCCAATTATTTTTCAAATCGCATTCAATAACTTGATCCTTAGGCTGTTAAGTGACGCTTTACCACTTCCGCCGAACATGGGAAAACCACGCTCGGGCTCCCCGATCTGCCTCGCTTTCGCTCGCCTCGCCCTCACCACTCGGTCCCCGTCTGCGACGCCCCTGATGAAATTCCCCGTTTGTCTCCTTGTCCTGGCCGTTTTCACCGCGGGCACCGTCTCCTGCCAGACTGCCCGTCCTTCGGCCAAGCGACCGAACCTCATCTTCATCCTCGCGGATGACTTTGGCGTGGGGGAAGTGAGTTGCTACGGCGCGGACCACTACCAGACGCCGAACCTCGATCGTCTGGCCCGGGAAGGCATGCGGTACACCCACGCCTACACCGTGTCACTCTGCGGCCCCTCACGCGCCCAGATCCTGACCGGCCGCTACCCATTCCGCACCGGCGCCACCAATCAGGATGCGACCGGGCGGATCACGCCGGGGGCAGAAATCATGATGCCCAAAGTCCTGAGTCAGACGGGCTACATGAGCGCCGCGATTGGCAAGTGGGGCCAGTTGCCGCTCGGACCGGCCGAATTCGGCTTCGACCACTTCCTCAAGTTTCAGGGCAGCGGCGCCTACTGGAACACCCAGGCCAAGGCCCGAACCTACGAGGTGGACGGCAAAAAGGTGCTGCTCCACGATCAGGAATACCTGCCGGATGTGATGCACCGGACTGCAGTGGAGTTCATCACCCGGCACCAGGAGCATCCCTTTTACCTCTACTACAGCCTCTCCCACGTGCACACCGAGATCCTGCCCACACCTGACAGCACACCGGAGAGCAAGGACCTGTACGGCGACAATGTGCGGTACCTCGACAAACTGGTCGGACGCTTGCTGGCGGAACTGGACCGGCTGAAACTGCGCGAAAAGACCGTGATCGTTTTTCTGGGTGACAACGGTACGACCAACGGCCGGGCCGACCGGGCTACCATCGGCGGACGACGCCTGGCCGGAGCCAAAGGCTCAATGCTGGAGGGCGGCGCGCTTGTGCCGATGATCGTCAGCTGGCCCGGAACCATCGCGGCCGGTTCGATCTGCGCAGACCTGGTCGATTCAACGGATTTCTTCCCCACCTTTGCCGAACTCGCGGGAGCCAGACTTCCCGACAAGTCCGTCATCGATGGGCGCAGTCTCGCTCCCCAATGGCGCGGCGAAAAAGGTCAGCCCCGCTCCTGGGTGTTCAACCAGCTCGCACGAAATTGGTATGTTCGGGAAGCCGGTTGGAAATTAAACCAGGCCGGTGAACTCTACGACATGAGTGACGCACCGTTTTCGGAGAAGCTCGTCGCCGTCGGTTCCAAAGATCCCGACGCCCTCGCTGCACGCCAGCGCCTGCAAGCCACACTCACCGACTTGAATCCTGCCGGAGGCACGCTCGATGATGGTGATGGCACCGGCCGTCACTCGAACCGGGCTGAAAAGCGCAAAACCGGCGCCAAAGCCAAACCGTGACCGACGGCCCCGGGCACCCGCCCTCCGGCCCGTCCGCCTCCACACCGCTCCTTCCCTTCTCAGCATGCTCCACCTCCGCCTTATCCTGCCCTTTGTGCTGCTCGTCACCGTGGTTTCCCGCGCCGCCGATGCACCACCGAGGCGCCCCAATGTGCTCTTCATCGCCGTCGATGACCTGCGTCCCGAACTCGGCGCTTACGGCGCCACTTACATCAAGAGTCCGAACATCGACCGCATCGCCAAGGCAGGCGTGACGTTCAGACGGGCCTATTGCCAGCAGGCGGTGTGCTCGCCAACTCGTTCCAGCCTGATGACCGGGACCCGGCCGGACACCACGCAGGTGTGGGATCTGGTCACCCATTTCCGCACCGCCCTGCCCCACGTCGTGACCCTCGGTCAGCACTTCAAGAACAACGGCTATTTCGTCCAAGGCATGGGCAAGATCTACCACGGCTCGTTCGACGACGCACCCACCTGGAGTGTTCCCTGGGGCACACCCAGGGCCGTGAAGTACGCGTTGGAACAAAACCAAAAACTGGATCAACGTCAGTATGAGACGGAGCCGGATGACCAGGCCTCGGCCAAATCAAAGGGCAAGGCCAGGAAAAGGGCCCCGGCGGAGGGCATGACCGCGGACGATCCTCCTTCGACCGGACTCAATTCGCGTGGACCCGCCTTTGAGGCGGCCGATGTCCCCGACTCCACCTTTCAGGACGGAAAAGTGGCCGACCTCGCCGTCGCCACCCTGCGGGACTTGAGTCGGAAACAGGAGCCCTTCTTTCTCGCGGTCGGCTTCATCAAACCCCACCTGCCCTTCGTCGCTCCCAAGAAGTACTGGGATCTGTACGATCCGGCCAAGATCGAACTCGCCCCAAATAAGTTCCGGCCCAAAGACGCACCCGACTACGCCATTCTTCCTGGAGGAGAATTGCGCAACTACCACGGCATCCCGGTCGGGTCGATTCCCGACGATCTGGCCCGGCAATTGAAACACGG
The DNA here is from genome assembly GCA_016794725.1 of Opitutaceae bacterium. Classification (GTDB taxonomy): domain Bacteria; phylum Verrucomicrobiota; class Verrucomicrobiia; order Opitutales; family Opitutaceae; genus UBA6669. The sequence continues at coordinate 6,240 of JAEUGZ010000355.1, forward strand.
ATACTATGCCGCGATCAGCTATATGGACGCCCAACTGGGCAAGGTCCTCGATGAGCTCGACCGTCTGGGTCTGCGTGAAAACACCATCATTGTGTTGTGGGGCGACCACGGATGGAAGCTCGGTGAGCACGACGCCTGGTGCAAACACAGCACCTTCGAAAACGACACCCACGCTCCGCTGCTGATTTCTGTTCCCGGCATGAAAACAGCGGGAGCGAAGTCCAACGCCCTGGTCGAATTTGTTGACATCTACCCCACCTTGACCGAACTCGCCGGCCTGCCCCTGCCGGGTCACCTCGAGGGAGTCAGCATGAAACCGCTGCTCGAACAGCCCAACCGTCCCTGGAAAAGTGCAGCCTTCAGCCAATATCCCCGCTCCAAGGCCCAGACGAAGTCGCCTCACGGCCTGATGGGCTACTCCATGCGGACGGAACGCTACCGCTTTACGGTCTGGGTCGACCGTAGCAACGCGGCCAAGGTCGACGCGATTGAGCTCTATGATCACCAGAGTGACCCGATGGAAAATACCAATATTGCCGGCGATCCCGCAAACGCCGGTCTGGTCCAAACGCTGAAGGCCCAGTGGGAGAAGGGCTGGCGCGGTGCCCGACCACCCGCCACCTAGCCCAGGCTGCTGCATCCATCCTCCTGGACCCGGGACCTCCCCATGTCAATTTCTCAACTACAAACCGGGTCTGTCCCGGCTTGCTCCGTGCACCACCCCGTCTTCGGGTCCGACCACCCACGAAAACACCTGTCCGCCTGCGCCCATCCATGATCCGCTTCGTCCTTCTCCTGCTCGCCGCCGCAGTCGCCCGCGCCGCCGATCCGGCGCCCGCCAAATCCGGCCCGGCCGCAGCTGCGCCGGTCGCAACCGCATCTTCAACCGAATCGCTGCCCGAGGTGGTCCAACGCGCCTTGGCCCGGGCGGTGGTCCAATACGACTGGATGCTCACCCACCAGCCGGTCGCGGGCAAGATGCCGCGGACTTTTGAAAACGGGAAACTCGTCACTGTCCTCGAGAAGGACTGGACTGTCGGATTCTTCCCCGGATCACTTTGGTACCTCTTCGAAGCCACCGGTGACGTCCGCTGGCGCACCGCCGCCGAACGCTCCACCGCGCTCCTCGCCTCGGAGCAGCACAATACTCGGACCCACGATGTGGGCTTCATTCTCTCGAGCAGCTACGGCAATGGGCTGCGCCTGACCGGCAATCCGTCCTATCGTGCGGTCCTGCTCCAGGGCGCGGAGTCCCTGAGCACCCGCTATTCCGCGGTGGTGGGCAGCATCAAGTCCTGGGATCGGGATCCGGCCATGTTCCGCTTCCCCGTCATCATCGACAACCTGATGAACCTCGAACTGCTGCTCTGGGCTGCCGCCCACGGGGGATCCCCGCAGGCCCGGGTGATTGCCCTCGCGCACGCCGACACGGCCCTGCGCAATCACTTCCGCGCCGATGGAAGCTCCTTTCACGTGGTCGACTATGATCCTGCCAACGGGCGCGTGCTGCGCCGCATCACCCATCAGGGAAAGGCCGATGACTCGGCCTGGGCCCGGGGACAGGGCTGGGCGCTCTACGGATACACGATGCTGTACCGAGAGACCCGGGAACAACGCTACCTGCAACAAGCCAGAAAGACCGCCGCATTCGTTATGAACCACCCCCGCCTTCCTGCGGACAAGGTGCCTTACTGGGATTTCGACGACCCCCGCATACCCAAAGCGCCCCGTGACTCCTCCGCCGCCGCCGTCATCTGCTCCGCGCTTTTCGAACTCGCGTCGTGGGTCGACGGCGCGGAAGGCGTGACCTACGCCGAGTTTGCCGGACAGCAGCTTCGCAGCCTCGCGTCGCCAGCCTATCTCGCCGCGCCCGGGACCAACGGCGGCTTCATTCTGCTCCACGCAACCGGCAATCTTCCGAAGCACAGCGAAGTCGACGTCCCGCTCAACTACGCCGACTACTACTTTCTTGAGGCCCTCTGCCGCAGCCGGCCGGGGTGGCACCACTCCCGGACCTGACGGTCGCTGGGAGAAGGTCGTCCCCGAAACACGACCTCGCCCAAGGGCGCCGGCGGGGAGGGAATCCACGTCGCGTCACTGACTGCGGGCGCCCTTCACCCCAAACAGTCGATTGAACCAGGATCCCCCGGCCGCCGGATCCGTAACCCTTCAACGGATCGATTCACTTCAACTTCGCAAGATTGGCTCAATGCTCCGCGCAGGTGCAGGCGTATTCGGGGTGCTTGCACTCGGCGCACTGGGCCAGGTTCAGATTGAACTTCTCGGTCACGAGTTTTCCGCCCGGCGCCAGCCGGATCTGCACCACGGTGGGCAGCTCGTTGCCCGCTGGCAGCGCAATGTCGGAAAGCAGAACACCACCCGACTTGGCAAAGCTCAGCTTGGTCGGAGCTGACCGCTGGCCTGTCGTCACCGTCACCACCTGGGAGGTCGGCGCAACCGGCCGGTCCGAGGCGTCGAGAAAAGTGATCTGGACCTTGCGGTCGGCTGTGACGAAAAATTCCACATGCGGCTCAATCGCCGTGAGCAGGCGACCGCCGTTCGGGCCCACTTCCTTCTTGGCATGGGAGTGACCATGATCGTGATCATGGTCTTTCGTCTTTTCAGCGGCGGACACTGGCACGGTCAGGGCCAGCGCGGCGAGGAGTGGCAGGGCGAGGAGTTTCATTTTCATGATGGTTTGAGTTGAGGGTTCACCTACAAAGTCGGAAAAGGGGTTCTGAGGAGCGCAGTTCATTGACTCGCCGCCGCGTCTCTTGCGATCGCTTGCTCGGCCGCGCGGCGACCAAAGGTAAAAAAGACCAGCGGACGAACGAGGAATTCGAGCAAGGTCGACGACACGAGTCCCCCGACAATCACCACCGCGACCGGGTGCAGGATCTCCTTGCCGGGCTGATCGCCCGCGAGCACGAGCGGAATCAACGCGATGCCCGCGGCAAGCGCCGTCATGAGCACGGGCACCATCCGCTCCAGCGTCCCGCGTTCGACCATCTCCCGAGTGAACCCTTCACCCTCATGCTTCATGAGGTGCAGGTAGTGCGACAACATCATGATGCCATTGCGCGCCGCCACGCCCCCGACCGCGATGAAACCGACGAGGGTGGCAATGCTGATGTTGTCCACCGTCAGCCAGGTGAAGACCAATCCGCCGACCAGTGAAAGGGGAATGCTCAGCATCACCTGCAGGGCGAGAGCAAGGCTCTGAAAATACCCGTAGAGCAGGAAGACCACGACCACGAAGACGACCGTGCTCAAGAGTACGATACGACGGGTGGCGTCCCGCTGGGCCTGAAACTCTCCCTCGTAGGTGACGAAGTAACCCGGAGGCAGGCTCACTTGCCGTCGCACCTCCTCCTGCAGGCGCGCCACCTGGGTGCCGACGTCACGCACCGTGGGTTTGATCGCGATCGTGAAGCGCCGCTGGCTGTTCTCGCGAAAAATGACATTGGGCCCCTTTGCTTCCCGCACCTCCGCCACGAGTGAAAGCGGAATGCGCTGGCCGCTGGCGGTCTCCACCGGCAATTGCTCGATCCGCTCCGGCGAGTCGCGCCACGCCTGCGGCAGGCGGATCACCAGATTCACCCCCCGCAGTCCGTCGCGAAGTTCTGTCACCGCCTTGCCTCCAAGGAGAGCGCTGAGTTGCTCATTGAGATCGCCTGGAGTGATCCCATAAGCCGTCGCTCGATCGCGCCTCACTTCAATTCGCAGCTGGGGGATGGAGGATTGCTGGTCGAGTTTCGCGTCCGCAAATCCGGGGATCTTCTTCGCCACCGCCTGCACCTCGGTGCCGATGCGTCGCAGGGTGTCGAGATCGGGTCCGAACACCTTGATGGCAACAGGGGCCGCCACGCCACTCAACATGTGACCAATGCGATCGGCCAGCGGACCGCCCACGGCGGCGAAGACTCCCGGAACTTCCTTCAGGCGTGACTGGAGGTCCTCGAGAATCGCCTGTCGACTGCGTCCCGCCTTGCCCTCGTGTCCCACGAGTTCGCGGAAATCCACGTCGAATTCAGCCGTGGACACGGGAACGACATGGTCACCCCGCTCGGCACGCCCGAGTCGTCGGCCCACTTTGCGAACCTCGGGCACCGACAGGATCTGCGCCTCCACCGCGTCCGCGATCAGGTTCATCTCCGGCAACGAGGTCCCCGGGGCCGAAGTGATCGCAACGAGAGCCGTCTCCTCCCGGAATGCGGGGAGAAAGTCCTTACCCATGTTTGGATACAGCAGGAATGCGGCACCCATGCCGGCCAGAACGATTCCCAGCACCGGTAGCGGAAAGCGAAGTCCAACCCGCAGCACGGTGGCGCGCAGCATGCGCTTCAGTAAAGTCACCAGACGTCCGTCACCGTGTGCCACGCCGGCCTTGGGCACCAGCAGGAGCGAACACAGCACCGGAATCAGCGTAAGCGACACCAGAAACGACGCGACCATGCTGATGATCGTCGCCATCGCGATGGGCGCAAAGAGCTTTCCCTCAACCCCGCTCAGTCCAAGAAGCGGCAGAAAAACCAGAATAATCAGCAGCGTCGCATACAGAATGGAGTTTCTCACCTCACCTGAC
>JAEUGZ010000373.1 GCA_016794725.1 Opitutaceae bacterium
TTCGCAGGGAGTGTGTCGCGGAATCTCCGTAGCGTCGTGAGTGCCTTTTCGGCAGCGGGCAGCGAATCCAGCGTGAAATTCAGCTGTTTGCGTGGGTGACCCGCCAGCAAGGCATAGCGCACGGCCATGGGCCTGAATCCCTTGGCGGCCAGGTCATCCAGGGTGTAGAGGTTGCCGAGGCTCTTACTCATCTTCTTTCCGTCCACCAGGAGGTGCTCGGAGTGATACCAGTGGTGGGCGAACAGCCGGTGGTTGCAGCACTGGCTTTGAGCGATCTCGTTTTCGTGATGCGGAAAGAGCAGGTCGACGCCGCCGGTGTGCAGGTCAATCGTCTCGCCCAGGTGCTTTTTGCTCATCGCACTGCACTCGATGTGCCAGCCGGGTCGCCCTTGGCCCCAGGGACTGGGCCAGAAAACGTCTCCATCGTCGGGCTTGTGGGCTTTCCAAAGGGCGAAATCGCTCCCGTCTTCCTTTTCGTCAGCGTCGGCCGCAGCGGTTTTCAGCGCGGTTCCCACCTTGAGTTCACGCTCTTTGACGCGGGAGAGGGAGCCGTAGTCAGGAAACGAAGAGACCTTGAAATAGACGGATCCGTCTTCAGTGCGATAGGCGTGACCCCGCTTCTCCAGAGCGGCGATCATGTCGATTTGTTCGGTAATATGTCCTGTTGCGGTCGGCTCAACATGCGGACGCAGGCAATTTAGAGCATCGCAATCCGCATGAAATTTCCGTGTCCATTCCTGGGTCACGGCCGCCAGGGGGCGGCCTTCTTCCCGCGAGCGACGGATGGTTTTGTCGTCCACGTCCGTGAGATTCCGCACGTGCTTCACCTGTTCGACGCCAAATTGGCGTTCGGCGAGACGCCGGATGAGGTCGTTGACCACAAATGTGCGAAAATTGCCGATATGGGCTGGAGCGTAAACTGTTGGGCCGCAGTTATAAAACCGAAGAACGCCGTCCCCCTGGGAGGGGCGAAGTTCGCGAATCTCCCGCGTGAGCGAGTCGAAAAGACGTAAGGCCATGAAATGGAGAGGAAAGGGGACGCTAACAAACAATCCGCCGAAGCGGAACCGGTTTTTGCTTTTCGGGAACGCGCGGGGCTCTGCGGCCGGCGTTACCGGCGGTTGCACAATCAGCAACCGCAGCCGAGCGTTCGCGTCTCGACGCGAATCGCGGTGGGGAAGCAAAAACGTGTGGCGACCCGTGGCATTGCGTGCTTGGGTGCAGGAACGCGAATATGTGTGCCGACTTCAAGCTTGATTTGATCCACCGTCCGCGCCGGCTTCGCCGGACTGCGGCCATCCGGGCCATGACGGAGGAGACGATTCTCTCTCCGTCGGACTTCATTGCTCCGCTTTTTGTCGTGGAGGGCGATGACGCACCTGAACCGATCAGCTCCATGCCCGGGGTATTTCGGCTTGGGATCAAGGATTTGGTCGAAGAATGCCGGTCCTTGTTTGCGTTGGGGGTGCCCGCTGTGGCGCTTTTCCCAAAACTCGCCGATGGGTTGAAGGACGATCGAGGGACCCGCGCCCTGGATCCGGATGGACTGGTCCTGCGTGCGGTCAAGGCAGTCAAGGAGGCGGTTCCGCAGATCGTAGTCATGACTGACATCGCTCTCGATCCCTATACCACCCACGGCCATGACGGCGTGCTGACCGCGGGGCGTGACGATGTGGCCAACGATGAGACGGTGGGAATTTTGACCCAAATGGCGGTACTTCATGGTCGTGCGGGAGTCGATTTTGTTGCGCCGTCGGACATGATGGACGGGCGCGTCGGTGCGTTGCGTCGAGCACTGGATGCTCAGGATCTTACGCGAACCGCGATCATGGCCTATTCGGTCAAGTTTGCTTCAGCCTACTATGGTCCTTTTCGGGACGCGGTGGGCAGTGCGAAAGCGGCCGGAACCCATTCGTTGGACAAACGCACCTATCAGATCAACCCCGCGAATCGTCGTGAGGCCATGATCGAAGCCGCGCTCGATGAGGCGGAAGGAGCGGACGTCCTCATGGTGAAACCGGCGGGGGCGTACCTCGATATCATTCGCGACCTCCGCGAAGCGACGCGACGTCCCCTGGCGGCTTACCAGGTTTCGGGTGAATATGCCCAGCTTCACGCCGCCGCTGAGCGTGGTTGGTTGGATTTGGTCAAGACGCGCCGCGAGTCGTTGCTTGCCATCAAACGGGCGGGCGCCGACATGATTCTGACCTATTTTGCGAAAGAGATGGCGGCTGAGCTTTCGCTGTAGCGGTTCCCGTTTCCCCGCTCTAGGAGCGGGAAATCGATTCGGTTCCGAGTGACCGGGGTGGATGCGCTGGCGATTTGCCCGGGTATCCAGGCGCTATCCCACAAATAAGGGCCAACCCGAATCGGGTGGCCCTTGGTCGTGAGAACAGGCGGGGATGCGCTACCGCTTCTTTTTGGCGCGCGCACCCTTGGCGGGTTTCTCGTCTTCGTCGTCGGAGTCCTCGTCGTCGTCATCGTCCTCGTCGTCATCGTCCTCTTCGTCGTCGTCGTCGGAGTCCTCATCATCCTTGGCGCCTTCAGCAGTCTTCTCGCCTTCTTCTCCTTCCTTCTCCTCATCCTCGTCCCATTTTAGTGACGCGTCGCCCTCGAGGACCTTTTCATCCTCTTCGTCAATTTCCGGGAGATCTTCGTCGTCCCCCTCCTCTACGCTCGCTTTTTCTTCACCCTCTTCCTCGGTGTCCCAGCCGGCAGGCGCGAAATCCAGGATGGCGCACAGTTCTTCGAATGAGTGGATGGCCTTGCCTTCCATGAACTCGGCGTTCTGGTCCTCGCGAATTTCATCTTCGACTTCGTCGACCGTCAGCTTCTGTTCGAAATCGAACAGGTCATTGAGCATTTTTACGCGACACCGGGTCAGGTGGTCGAGAAGGTCGGCGTAGGGACCGTTCTCCTCATCGACGATATCTGGAAGGGCGAAGAGCTTTTCATCCGACTCGAAGACGGATTCCTTCACGCGCTTCAATTTGACCTTTCCGTTGCCCAGATCCTTTTCGATTCGGAACGGGATGAAGGCTGCCTCCATGACATCCTGGTCGAATCCGTAGTCACGCAGGGGCTCCACCAGTTCGATCAGGTGAGCCACCTGTCGAGGGTCTATGATGCTAAGGCCGTCCACGTCCCACCGGACGGGATCGCTGACCTCGTCGACCCACCAATTGTGGTCTTCACCGAGACGAACATTGCACCAATCGAGAATGCCGGAGGATTTGGCCATAGAAAGCTGGGTACGATCGCTAAAATTTTTCCGCAGCAAAAGCGGTGGGTTCGTCGCGAGTCAAACCGGGAAAGTTTTTTTTATCTGGTTCGCCGGGTGGCAGGCACTTGTCTTCAAGTTATTCCGCCTTCAGGCTTCGGGTGGATATGGATGTTTTCTATGAGCGGATGCTGCGGCCCCATTTGTTCAAGCTTGAATCCGAAAAAGCCCACGAGGTGGGCCTGAGAGCGATGGAGTGGATGGGCGCCTTTGCGCCGGCGCGATGGGTGCTGGAGAAAATCAATGGTCTGGATGACGGGCGCTACGCAGCCGTCTCTTTATTTGGCTTGAAGTTCCCGAACCGGGTGGGTTTGGCGGCTGGCTTTGATAAAAATGGTACGGCGTGGCCCGCTGCTGCCGCCTTGGGCTTTGGGCACGTGGAAATCGGCACGGTCACGGCGCTGGCGCAACCCGGAAATCCGCGTCCCCGCATGTTTCGTTATCCCAGTGAGATGGCTGTGATCAACCGTATGGGGTTCAACAACGCGGGCGCCGCCCAGATGGCGAAGGTTCTCGCGCGACTTCCCGGTGTGGGTCAGCGTAAGATTCCGCTCGGCATTAATTTAGGTAAATCGAAGATCACTCCGCTGGAAAAGGCGACGGAGGACTACCTAGCGAGCTACCGCCTTCTTGCCACGTATGCAGACTACCTTGTCCTGAACGTATCGAGTCCGAACACGCCTGATTTGCGCAAGCTGCAGGACGAAGAGCGGCTTCGCGAGCTCCTCGGCGCCATTCAGGGCGAACGCATGAAAAGTACGGGCGGGAAAGCGACCGCGGGCCGACGGGTTCCGGTGCTGCTCAAGATTGCCCCCGATCTTTCGTGGGTGCAGATTGATGCGGTTCTTTCGGCCGTGGATGAGTTTGGCCTCGATGGGATCATTGCCACCAACACGACGTTGGCACGTCCCGGTTTCTTTGCCGGTATCAACGAAGCAGGTGGATTGAGCGGGGCTCCCTTGCGCAGGCGATCCACCGAGATCGTGCGATACCTTGCTCTGAGGACCCAAGGCCGGTTGCCGCTCATTGCCGCAGGCGGAATAACCGATTTGGAAAGTGCTGGAGAAAAGATGGATGCGGGAGCATCACTTGTGCAGATTTACTCCGGAATGATCTACCGCGGCCCGTGGTTTGCCGCTGCCTTGGCCCGGGCCCTGTGCGAGCGCGATCAGATTTGATCCCACCCACACGGATCGATCAAATGACCCAGTCGCCTGCTTCCTCCACCAACGATTCACGGGCTTTGCGGGGGCGGATGATGGAAGCCTGATCACCTTGATAGTAAGCGATGCTGTTGGGTGGCATGGACTGCATGAGCCAGACGTTTGAACCGACAATGGAATTCCGGCCGATCACGGTTTCGCCACCCAGGATGGTGGCTCCAGGGTAGACGATCACGTGGTCCTCCAGTTTGGGGTGGCGCTTTACGCCCTTGATCGGCAGGCCCTGTTCATCGGTGACGAAGGATTTCGCGCCAAGTGTAACTCCTTGGTATATCTTGACATGACTCCCGATTCGAGCCGTTTCACCGATGACAACCCCGGTGCAGTGGTCGATAAAGAAATGGGTTCCAATTTCGGCGCCGGGGTGAATGTCGGCACCGGTGCGCTCATGGGCGTATTCGGTGATCATGCGCGGAAGCAGTGCGACGTTCTGCCGGTACAACAGATTCGCAATGCGTTGCAGCGAAATCACGAGCACACAGGGGTAGGAGAGGATGATCTCCTCGACGCTGCGGGCGGCGGGATCGCCATCGTAGGCAGCGGAGACGTCAGTCTTGACGATCTGCCGTAGAGACGGGAGCCCGCCAAGGAGTTCCATGGCCAGCAACTCAGCTTGGGATCCGGGGGTGGGGTGCTTTGAGAAGCGAAGGCTCTTTTCCAGCTCTGCGACCAAGTGGAGATGGATGTCCTCAATCCGGCGCGAGGTCACCCCCGCAACGGATTGCTTGGTCAGGGGCTTCTGCTCGAAAAACCCGGGAAAAAGTAAATGCATGAATTCGGAGCAGAGCCGGTTGACCGACTCTTCCGACGGCAGGTTGGTACCATCGAAGTGATTGATGCCACCATCGTTCTGATAGGAAGTCAGGAGGGCGCGAGTGATGTCTTCGAGGGTCATGCGAAGGAACCTGATCAATCTCGCGAGTGCGCCGGAGACGTCAAAGCGGATTTCCGGGCCGTTAAAAATGGGGCTTTACAGGAGAGGCTTGATTTATCTTAGTGCGCCTTCCTTCAAGTCAGCGATGCTCAGGTGGTGGAATTGGTAGACACACACGTTTGAGGGGCGTGTGCCGAAAGGCGTAAGGGTTCGAGTCCCTTCCTGAGCACCATTGACCACGGATTATCCGGGGAAAGCGTGTGGAAAACACTTGGCTGATTCGCTGTGGAGGCGGTCTCAGGGTTCACATTTGATTGGTGCGTCTGGGGTGACCAGTCTCACCTCATGCCCCCGAAAACACTCCCCACCGTCAGCGAATTCCTCGCCGCTCTTCCTGCCGATCGACGCGCCACGATGACGACCGTGCACCAGGCAATCCGCAAGGCAGTCCCGAAGCTTGCCCCAGCCATGATGTCCGGCATGGGATCGTCGCCAATCATCGGATACGGAAAATATCATTACAAGTCGGCCAGCGGCCGCGAAGGCGACTGGTTCCTGATCGGACTCGCCGCCGGGAAGAGCGCCTACAGTCTCCACATCTGTGCGGGCGACAAGGACGGGTATCTGGCGGAGCGGAATGCCGCAAGGCTTGGCAAGGTGAAGACTGGTCGGAGTTGCATTAACTTCAAGAAGCTCGAGGACCTGAAACTCGATGTGGCGATGGGTCTCGTGAAACAGGCCGCGAAATCCGGGGGCATCAACGCAGTGGCGTGAGGAAGTGACCTGCTGCGGCCCGTTGACCGCTGCCCTGTGCTCCGGCGTCGGCGGAGGCTCGAACATCAGTTGATTCGACCTCGGGAACTCGACTGCCACCGGCACCGGGGATTGGTTCGAAGCCAGGCAGAGTGGTGTTGCCTCCCACTCGTTTGTTGCGCCAATGATCGTTGCCCCATGCCGGCGAATCCCAATCCCTCGCTCAAAGCCGTTGCCCGGGTTGCCAAGGTATCCATTTCGACGGCTTCGCGGGCATTGCATGGACACTCCCGCCTTCTGCCAGCGACGATTCAGGCGGTTCAGGCTGCGGCACGGCGAGTGGGTTATCAGACGAATCCCTTCATTTCGGGCACGATGCGGCGGGTGCGCAATCGGGGACAGCTCGGCCATCTCGGTGCCATCGCCTATCTGACTTTTCATGACACTCCGCAGGGGTGGCGGCGGAACTCCACCTACCTGCGCTTCCACGAGGGGGCTTCCCGGCGCGCACAGGATCTCGGATTCCAGCTCGATACCATCTGGGCCCGCGAGCCGCGGATGCACGCCAAGCGGCTGTCTGCGATCCTCGATGCGCGGGGCATCGTGGGCGTGGTGGTGGGACCCCGTCCCGCGCAACCGCGCCCCGACCTGCTGGACTGGGAGCGATTTTCAACCGCCTGCGTGGGGGTGCCCTTGCCGGAGGTGAAGCTGCATCAAGCCGGCAGTCATCACGCACGCCTGCTGGCCCGCGCTCTCACGGTTCTGGAGGAACGTCGTTATCGCCGGGTGGGACTGGTGCTGCTCGATTCCCAGGTTTCAAAGACCGAGCCCGGCTGGGTGGCGACTTGGTGCCACCGGCAGGAGCAAACGGAGTCCCGCTTTCGCGTGCCGCTGCTGGTGATGCCCGCCCTGGACTCGGAACGCATCGCGCGCTGGCTGCGCCGATTTCGACCTGATGCGATCATCGGGCTCCACGATGAACTGGCTGACATTGTCCGCGAGTGCGGGCTCCGTGTGCCGGAAGAGGTCGGCTTTGCTCACTTGTCTCGGGCCGATCGGCCGGACGCCCCGGCCGGGATGGATCAGCGACCACGCGTGATCGGTGCGGCGGCCGTGGACCTTGTCACCAACCAGATCTTCTCGGGCGAACGCGGCGTGGCCAAGATGCCACATGCACTGCTGATCGAGGGCGAATGGATCGACGGGTGGAGCGTGCGTCCCGCGTGAGTCGTGAGGTACCGATCCGTTGTGCCGGGCGGCGTGCAAACGTTGCACGTCGGTCCGGTGGCTCGTGACGCGAAAACCGCGAGCGTGGGACGCATTCCCCACCTCATGAATACCTCCGGCTGGTTTCGTCTCATCCCGTCAGCTCCGCGCCCCCAGGGCGTGTCCGCCGCGCGTTCTGACACCTCGTTGCTCGCCGTTCTGCGGCTGGACGGTGGTGCGTTCCTCGCCTGCGTGGCGCTGGGGCTTGCCGCGTGGTCGGCCCCGATGCTCATCGCACAAACCCGTACCGCGTCCGCATCGGACGGTGCGGCGGACAAGATTGTCACCCTTGAGGAATTCAATGTCAGTGCCTCGAATGACGGCAGTTACATGCCCTCGGAATCCACCACCGGATCGAGGGTGAACGCGAAGGTCAAAGACCTGCCCTACGCGGTGAGTACGCTGACTTCGGAGTTTCTGCGTGATTTCTCGATCTTTGAGGCCACGGAGGAACTTTCCTACATGAGTTCCGTGAGTGGTGTCGATGACGGTGGAAATCTCAACCTCCGCGGCTTCAATGGCGGCACCAACAATCTCCGCAACGGGCTCGCCTCCAATGGGCTCATTGACAGCGCCAGCCTTGATCGCATCGAGGTGATCAAGGGACCGGCCGCGGCCATCTACGGGCAGACTTCTCCCAGCGGTGCGATGGTGGTGACGACGAAGCGGCCGACCGCCGTGCCGCGCTACGGTCTCAGCTTCTCGGCCGGGAGCTATGACCTTTCCCAGGTCATGGCCAGTGCCTCCGGCCCACTCCGCGCGGGCAAGGGGCCCCCCAGGCTCTTCTACCGGTTCGATGGTCAATACTATCACCGGCACTACGAGGTGCCCGGGCTCTCATCGATGACCCGATCGGCCACGGTGGCACTCGCCTATCGCCATAGCCAAAACACCCATGTCACACTGGATGCCGGATACCTGCTCCGGTTGAACAACGCCGCGGGTGGCCTCCCTTTCAACTACGACTTCGCGAACCGGCGCTACACCGGCGGGTATGCGTTCAACATCGTCAAGAAGACTCTCCTCAACCCGATCGACCAGAAGCCGCGCTGGAATGCCGTGGGGTCCTTGGCGATTGAGCATCGGTTCAATTCAGTGCTTTCGGGCAAGTTTGCAGCCAGCATCAACCACCGGCCCCTCGTGAACTACCAGTCGTTCGGTGGCAGCCAGTACGATCCGTTGCTCAACCGGATCGTTGATGGCCGCACCAGCATCTCCTATGCGAAGGATGATTTCAACTACCGCAATTCCGCCCTTGACCTGACCGCCGCCAACTATGCGTTTGCCGGGGCGAGCCAGCGCACGCTCCTGACGATCGACTACTCATTTCAGAATCGGATCGGATACAGCACGACGTCCACCCCCGCTTTCAACACCGCGAATCCCGGTCTTTCGCAGGCGCAGAAACAGGTCGATACCGCCTTCAACCTGATTCCCTATCAGCCGGTGAGTGTCGCCGAAAAGGGGGGGCCGAACTTCAATCCGCTGACCTATGTGAGGGACAATTCGATACTCGCCGTCGGGGTGTTCGCCCGTCAGGAGGCCACCTTTCGCGAGCGCACGATTCTCGTGGCGGGCTATCGGAGCGATCGTATCCGAGCCGACCTGCGCGAGCCCGGCAATCG
>JAEUGZ010000387.1 GCA_016794725.1 Opitutaceae bacterium
ATCAGGTCGATGATGGCCGTGTCCTTCAGGCGGGCTTCCCGGGACGTCAGTTTCCGCGCGCTCCGGCCGAGGGGTTGTGAAAGCCAGGCCTGGGTCTCGTCGTGGTACGGTTTGACCAGGGCGAGGACTTCCGGATCGGGGGTGGTGGCAAGGGTGACCGGTACGGTGACGGACGACTTGGCGACCACGTTCCAGCGCGACTGCGCATTAGCCCGGTCCAGGTAGATGTCGGCGCGGGCGAGACGGTCGCCCCAACGTCCGGCCTGGGTAAGCAGCGCGCCTCCGACCGCAAGGCCCGTGACCTCGCGGTGGGTGTGGCCCATGAAGATCAGATCTATGCCGGGGACGTTTCGGGCGATGGCGAGGGCGGCGTTTTCGTCCTGCACCTGTCCCGGGGCGACCACTCCGTTGGAGAGGTTTTCCTCCAATCCCATGTGCATGGCGACGACCACGACGTCGACCCGTTCCTGTTTTCGCAGCAGTTCCACCCAGCGTTTCGCCGCCTCGACTGGTTGCGCGAACGTGAGTCCCGCATAATTGGCTTCGTTTTCCCAACTCGGCACTCCAGGGGTGGTGAGACCGAGGATACCGACGCGTACCCCCTGAACCTCATGGACCAGGTAGGGCGTGTAGACGGGGTCAGTGGTGCCGGTTTTGTAAATATTGGCAGAGAGCCAGGGGAAAGTGGCCTCCTTGCGCGCCTTCTCCAGCACGGCGAGCCCGAAATTGTACTCGTGATTGCCGATCGTGAGGCTCGTAAATCCGAGGGCGTTCATCGCCAGCATCATGGGGTCGACCGGTGCATTGTTGATCCGGTTGTGGAAGTAGGCGAGCGGCGTGCCTTGGATGGTATCGCCACAGTCGATCAGGATCAACTTGGGAGCGCCCTTGCGCGCCGCCCGAATCAGCGTGGCGACCCGGGCCAGTCCGTCAGCCGACGGCTGGTTGGTGCCGTAGTCGACTGGATAGAGATGTCCGTGCAAATCCGTGGTGGACAGCACGGTGACGTGGGCGCGTTCGGCCGAGAGGAACGGCAAACAACCGAACACCAGCAGCGCCGAGACACCCAGACTGCGAAGAAACCCGTTCATAGCCCAAGGACTGAAGCAGGTGCCGGACCCAAGGCGAGACGAAGCTGGGAACGATCCCCGAGGGCCAGCGAGGGGGGCGAAACTCAAAAACGCAAGACGGTGGACGGCGGAAACATGCCGGGGGTTCGAGCGCGGGGCCAGGTGCAGAGAAAACTTCCGACTCGCCCGATGCGAAACCGTCCTCAATTCTCTTGTGGCACCCGCCCGGGTGGTGGAATGGCAGACACGCGGGTCTTAGAAGCCCGTATCGAAAGATGTGCAGGTTCGAGTCCTGTCCCGGGCACCACGTTCAGGACGCGGAGTGCGACCGGACTTGGGGGGGCGGAATCCTGGCTGGGTGCTCTCACTGTAACTAGCTCTTAAGCAAAAAGTTCCTCTTTCCAATTGCGGCCGGGTCGCACGCGGGGATCAGGAACGGACGATCGCGAACGCAAAGCCGTCGTAACCTTTGCTGCCGACGGTCTGTAGGACGGTGGAACTGAGGCGGGGTTCGGCGGCCAATCGTTCGGTGAATCGCCGCACGCCTTGGACGTTGGCGTCCGGACTCTGGGGATCGACGACCGCTCCGTTGCGCACCACATTGTCGGCGACGATCACGGTTCCGGGTCGGGCGAGCCGCAGCGACCAGGCGAGATAATCGGGATAGCTCACTTTGTCGGCGTCGAGGAAGATGAAGTCGAAGGGGCCCTGCCCTTCCTTCTCCAGCAGGGGCAGGGTCTCGATCGCACGTCCGACCCGGATCTCCACCGACGTGGCGAATCCGGCGCGGTCGATGTTCTCCCGTGCGACCCTCGCGTGATGAGGCTCACTCTCCAGCGTGATCAACCGTCCCCCGGGGGGCAGCGCCCGCGCGAGCCAGATCGTGCTGTATCCGCCGAGGGTGCCGATCTCGAGGATCGAGCGGCTGCCGTGCGCCTGGGCGAGCAACATCAGGAGTTTCCCCTGCAGGGGAGAAACGTGGATCGACGGCAGCCCGGCGGCCTCGCTGGCCTGCAACGCTGCGTCCAGGATGGCATCCGAGGGGGCGAGGGCTCGGGAAAAGTAGTGATCGACGGACGACCATGTTTCCTGGGACATGGTCGTTGGTGGGTTCACCACGTCAGTTTTTCAAGACTGTAGGTGCCGCAGAGGTCGAGAGTCGTGAGGGTCGAGCTCGGACTGGCCAGGACCAGCCCTTTCAGTTTGCGCAGACCCCGCACGTTCACGCTGGCCAGCGGATTGGCAGTCAACACCACGGTCTCCAGATCCGGATGCGGCGTGAAGTCGCAGGTGCTGATGCGGTTGCCGGCCAGTTCCAGGAACTGGAGACGGGTTGCTCCTGTGAGTAACAGCACTTCGATCTGATTTCCATCCGCCCACACGTCGGTCAGCCTCGCCAGTCCGGTCAGGTCGAGCCGGCGCAGGCGGTTTTGCGCGCAGCGCAGGTCGTTGAGTGGTTTCTGCTGGGAAACGTCCAGCTCCGACAACTGGTTTCCGGAGACCATGAGGTTGACCAGCCGGGTCACACCCTTGAGCGAGAGAGACTGCAGACGCCCATCCGTCGCGTAGAGGCCTTCCAAGCTCACGGCCCCGGAGAGGTTGATTTCCGCGAGACCGCCATTCCAATTCAGATTGAGCTCCTTGAGTTTGGTCAGGCCAGAGACGTCGACCCGAACGAGCTCGGGATTGCGCGAGGCGTCGAGTTCGACGAGGTCCTTGAAGGCGCGGATGCCCTCCAGATTGACCAGCCCGAGGCCGCGCAGATTGAGGAGTTGGACACCGGCGGTTTCCTCCTCCTGGATTTTGTCGTCACCGTTCTTATCATGACCGAGCGCGATCAGCCGCTGCAGCAGCTTCTGATCCGGAATGCGTACTGTCGCGGCGCGCGCGCAGGGAGCGGTGAGGAGCGTGCCGAGCAGGAGAAGCAGAAGAAACGACTTCATAGCGGGGTCGGTGGCGAAGGAAGAGGAGTGGCGTACCGCACATCACTGACCCGTGATGGAAACCGTGACGGTTTCGCCCTCCTGGGTGATGTCCACCACGGCAGTAACGGCCTTGGAGACGTCGGCAGCGTAGCTTCGGCCCGTGTAGGTGGGAAGCGACTCGACCCGGGCGCCGCCGATGTAGGTGTCGACACTCCCCGTCTGCTCGAGGTAGGAGCCGGATTCCACGAAGTTGACATTGGCAAAAACAAAGTACTTTCCAGGTCGCAGGCGGGTGAACTCGAATGCTCCACCGTCATCGGTGACCTTGGTCAGGATGCGATAGGACGCGGCCTCGGGTCTGAGTGCCGCCTTTTCGAGCGTGGCCTTCCGGCTGATCTTCTTGTCGAGGGCCACCCATTCCTCAAGGTGTTTGGTGTAGGGCATGAGGGTCACGACCGTCCCGCGGCCCGCCGTATGGGTTTTGCTGATATTCAGTGCCTTGATCAGCGCTTTTCGCTCCTTTGCCGCAATCGTGCCTCGGAGGGTCGACGTACCGGGGGTCATTTGTACCTCCGCCGCCGCGATATCGAACGGCGCCTTGGGATAGACGTAGACGTAAGGGATCTGAGCCGTGGCGGGAAGGGAT
>JAEUGZ010000389.1 GCA_016794725.1 Opitutaceae bacterium
GGAACGTGATCTGCGCCCCCGTGCCCTTGGGACGAAGCGTTTCTTGATGCCATTTGCGCGACCCGGAATCCGCGACTTGGCACCGCGGACGATCGCGGAGCTGGCCGGAGCCGACTGGAATGCCGGCCGGGCCCTGTTTCTCGGAAAGGCCGCCTGCGCCACGTGCCACGAGTTCAGAGGCGATGGGAAACGCGTCGGCCCCGAACTCGGCAATCTGGTCCATCGCGATTACGCCAGCGTGCTCCGTGACATCGCCGATCCCAATGCCGCGATCAACCCGGATGGGGTTGGCTACATCATCACGATGAAGCAGGGTGACACTTACGTCGGCACGCGTCTGGGTGAGTCCGCCTACGAGCTCCAGATTGCGCAGCCCGGCGGTGCGGTTGCCAAGCTGAACAAGTCGGACATTGCCCGAACCGAGCCCATGACGGTTTCACTTATGCCCGCAGGACTGGACAAAGCCCTCACGGCCGGTGAACTGCGCGACCTTATGGCCTATCTCTTGACGATCCCTGCCACCCACGCCGAACCATGATGCGGGTAGTGACTCGTTTCTTTGTTGCCACGGTTTGCTTCCACGCGCTGACCACGGTGGGAGCACACCAAGGACCGTAGCTGCCGCCATGCCTCGGACGCACATGCTTCAGTGGTGGAACAAGGCGCATCGCCTTGGCCTGGCCGCGTCGTTGACTCTTCCACTTAGTGCCCACCCGCAGCCTGAAAAATCGCGCCCGCCGGGTGCGGCCGGGGGGCCTGGCGTCACAGATGTGCAGATGCTGGTACCTGGCTTCACCGTGCGGGCGCTGCCGCTTGCGCTGCCCAATCTCAACGCAGTGCGTTACCGCGCCGACGGCAAGCTCGTCGCCCTCAGTTTCAGCGGCAAGGTTTTCCTGTTGACCGATTCCGACGGCGACGGTCTCGAGGACAAGGCGGAGATCTTCTATGAACCGCCGCGCCAGCATCTCTCGCTCAATCTCCTGCTCACGCCCCCCGGATACCGCCACGGCAACGGCGTTTTCATCGCGCGCAAAGGTGCTCTTGTGCTCGAAGTCGACACCGATGGCGATGACCGGGCTGACAAAGAAGTCACGGTCGCCACCGACTGGGAGATGCCGAAGCGCTTTCCCGGCGGAGCGACCGACACCGTGGGCATCGCCCTCGACGCGGAGCAGAACCTCTATTTCGGCCTCGGTGCCGCCAATTCACAGAACGGATACCTGCTCGAGAACGGGGTCGCCGGTTACCAGATTACGAGCGAGCGAGGCGCGCTCCTGCGAATGCCCCCCGACCTTTCGCGGCGCGAGATCGTGGCCACCGGGATTCGCGCTGGATTTGGCATGGCTTTCAACGGCGCAGGCGATCTCTTTGCCACGGATCAGGAGGGCGCCACGTGGATGCCCAATGGCAACCCCTTCGACGAATTGCTGCACCTGGAGCGGGGCCGGCACTACGGGTTTCCCCCGCGACATCCGAAGCACCTGCCGCGCGTCATCGATGAACCAAGCGTCGTTGACTACGGCCCCCAGCACCAGAGCACCTGCGGTCTCTTCTTCAACGAACCGGTCAACCAGGGGCCGGTCTTTGGGCCGGGATGGTGGCGCGGCGACGCGTTGGTCGCGGGGGAAGCGCGCGGCAAGCTCTACCGAACCAAACTCGTGAAGACACCGTCCGGCTACGTGGGGCACACCCAGATCGTGGCCGCGCTTGGCTGGCTCACCATCGATCAATGTGTCTCCCCGCGTGGCGACCTCGTCGTGAGCGTGCACAGCGGGCCGCCCGATTGGGGCACGGGAGCGACCGGCACCGGCCGGCTTTTCAAGATTTCCCGCAGCGACACCACGATGGCGGCGCCCGTGGTGGCCTATGCCGCGAGTCCGACCGAGTGGCGCATCGAGTTCGACGCCCCGGTCCCTGACTCGGTGATCGACAGTCTTTCCACCCGGCTGACCGTGTCCGAGGGGAGCTTCGTTCGCGAAGGGGACCGCTTCGAGACGTTTCGTCCCGGGTACCGTGCCGTCAAGGATCAGCAAAGCACCCCCCGCCATCGCATTCCCGTGGTTGCAGCGCGGGCGAGTGCTGACCGGCGCACACTCATCGTCGAAACGGCGCCCCGCCGAACGGCGCTCCCCAGTTCATTTGATTTCGAGCACTGGTTGCGGCCCGCTCCGGTTGTCGGCGAGTCGTTCCAACTGCCGGTGGTGAGCGTCGGCGGCGACTTCGGTGGCGTGGCGGCAGTCTGGACTTCCACCGATGGTCGCGACACCTGGGTTGGCTGGCTGCCGCATTTTGATCTGCAGGTGTCGCGGGAAATCACCGCGGCAAGTACCGAACACGCGAGATTGTGGTCGCTGCTGGCGCGCCCGGGATTGCTCACCCTCCGCGGCCAGCTCGATCTCTGGAGCATGTTGCGTCCGGCCGTGCAGCCCGGCGAACGTCTCGATTTCACGCTGCCGTCCGAGAAGGTCACGGTGGCCTTCGTTGCGGCGGGCGTCTCCGCGCCCAGGCTGGCAATTTCCGGCGGTTCCGGGGTGCCCGTGATCGAAACCTCCGGGAATACCACGCGACTGCTGCGTCACATTCCCCGTGAGCGCGAGTGGGTTCCGTTGGAACTGACCTTGCCGACCGGCCCCGGCGAAACGCGTCTCCATGTGTTCTGGACAACGGCCGAGGACGACCGGCCCCGGGCGCTCCCGCTTCGTCGCGTGCTGGTGCCATGGGCGGAACCACCCGCCCCGGCCATCCGACCCGCACCGCCTCCCGAACTTGCCGGCGGCGACTGGGACAAGGGCAAACAGCTTTTTGCCCTGTGCGCGATGTGCCATGGGTTGAACAGCGAGGGTTCGCGCGTGGGACCCGACCTCTCGAATCTCCAGTTCCGCGATTACGCTTCGGTCGTGCAGGATATCGTCGCTCCCAGTGCCACAATCAATCCGGACCACGTTGGCTACACGTTCAAGCTGACGAACGGGGAGGAGATAGCAGCCGTGTTGCTCGAGGAGAATGCCGACTCCGTCCGTATCGCGGTGGCGGGCGGCACACCGCGCTCCCTGCCAAGACACGAGCTTGTTGCGATGACCGCCTTGACGGTTTCCCTCATGCCACCCGGGTTTGACCAGGCACTCGGCCCGCAGGGCCTGAAGGACCTCCTCACTTTTCTGATGCTGCCTCCCCCGGCCCAATCCTCAGCCTCCCCTCCATGATCCCACTCCTCCGCTCCTTCGCCGCGTTCGGCGCCGCTCTCTGCGCCTCCCTTGTGGTCTCCGCCCAGCCTGCTGCGCCCGCGCCGAATTTGGGTGCGACTGCCACGAAGTCCCCCGCACTCGCCAGGAAGATTGTGCTAATTGGAGGAGCGAAGAGCCACGGCCCCGGCGAACATGACTATCCCAATGGCATTCCGATCATCGCCTCGTGGCTGAAGGCTTCGCCCGCGTTCGCCAGCGCCGATGTCCTCACCTACACCGGCGGTTTCCCGGCCGACCTCACCGTCCTCGACGGCGCCTCGACCGTGCTCCTTTACTTCGACGGCGTGCAGGAGACTCCGCCGCCACTGCTCGAGCCCGCGCGCATCGCGAAATTGCAGCAGCTCATGGCCGCCGGTTCCGGACTCATCGCACTCCACCAGGCCTCGACGCTGCCGCCCGGCAACAAGACCGTCCCGCTTACCGACTGGCTCGGCGCGAAACGCGACGGCATGGTTGACCGCACCACGGAGAAAGTGTCCCTCGAACTGGTCGCCGCCACGCATCCCGTCGCGGCCGGCGTCGGCCCCATCGCCCTCGACGACGAATTCTATCCGACCCTCGTCTTCGCGTCCGGTGCCGGGGTCACGCCGATCCTCCGCACCACGCTCACGCCGAAGTGGAGCGATGCGAAGAAGCAGGCGGCCAATCCGCCGCCTCGCGGCGCGCACACGGTGGGCTGGGCGTTTGAGCGGGCGGATGGCGGCCGCGCCTTCGGCTTCACCGGCGCCCACTACACGAAGGCCCTCGACGAACCCAATCTCCGCCAACTCCTCGTCAACGCGATCGCCTGGACCGCCAAGATCGAAGTGCCCGCCAAGGGCATCTCCATCCCCGGCCCCCTCGTCGGTGTCTCCCAGGTCAATCGCCACGCCGACAATCGCGTCGTGCAAATGCCCTGGGGACACCTCCGCTGGTACACCTCGGCCGAGATGGGGAACTCGCGCACGATGACCACCGGGGTGGCGATCATCAAACCGGGTCAGTCCAATCCGCGCCATTTCCACCCGAATTGCGATGAGATCCTCCACGTGGTGAGTGGCAAGATCAGCCACACGATGAATGAAGTCACGGTCGAGATGAACGCCGGCGACACCGTGAGCATCCCGCAGGGCGTGCTGCACAACGCGAGGAACATCGGCACCGAGGACGCCGTCCTCGCGATTTCCTTCTCCAGCGCCTACCGCGAAGCCGTCGGCTACTGAACGGCCCGATGCCTTGATTGCTCCGATGAAGCTCCCCCCGTTTCCTCGTCGCCATTTTTTGAACACGGTCGCTCTCGGAGCCTCCGCGCTCGCGTTCCGTCTGCGACTGGGTGCGGCCCCGGCGCGACCGCCTGTTCCGAAACTGACCATGCTCAACGGCATGGCCGGTTCGGATTTCGAAGTCTGCTGCCGGCGTCACGTTGAACTCGGGCTCAAGTGGCTCGATCTCAAGGACAGCCTCTGGGGGCAGACAATCAACAACCTCAGTCTCGAGAACGCCCGCCGCGCCGCCGACCTGGCAGGGGAGCATGGGCTCGGGGTGGCTTGTTTTTCGACGGCGTTGTGCAGCTCGTACCTCGCGGAGGGAGAGGAGACGTTTCGCACCCGACATCTCCGTACGCTGGACCACGTACTCAAACTCGCGGAGATTTTGCGCCCGGAGCGCATCCGGCTGATTGCGGCCATGCTGAAACCGTTTCCCGCGGATGGTCAGGCGATGGCGGTCGTCGAGCGCGAGTATGCCTGGGTTTTCAACGTCTATCGCGACCTGATCGACCGCATGGTCGCGGCTGGCCAACGCGTGCTCCTTGAGAACGAAACCCCGGACTCCATTTTCAACCAACCTGAGGGCGTGGTGCGTTTCTTCCGCGTGCTCGATCGGGCCGAGAAGGTCCGCTACACCTGGGATGTTCAGAACCTCTGGCAGATGGGCGTGTTTCCCACGATGGATGTCTATCGCACGCTCCGGCCGCTGATCGGGTGCATCCACTTGAAAGGGGGACGCGCTGACGCCGAAGGAGGCCCCCTCGTCCATGCCAGCGCGCTTGAGGACGCTTCATGGCCTGTTGCGGAAATCATGCGCGCCGCCGTGGCGGACGGAGTGGCGCCGGTCATCTGCCTCAACCCCTCCCACGGCAAGCAGCCGCCGGGCTGGAACCTCTGGGAAACCACCCGGCGCGATGTCGCCTTCCTCCGCCGTACCCTCGGCGCCGACCTATGAACCGCATTGCCGTCCGCCGGTTCCACCGGTATGCCATCGCTGCTGGATCGCTCGCGGCAGCCGCGTTGGTAGCCGGGCCCCTGGATAAAACCACCTATCACCACGATGCCCAGCGCACGGGCTGGAATGCGCATGAGACCGAACTCATGCCCCGCACGGTGTCGGCGGGCAGGTTTGGCCAAGTGTGGCAGACGCAGCAGTTCGATTCGGTCGATGGCCAGCCGCCCCGACTCTTCGCCACGCCGCTGTACGTGGATCGTGTGAACATGGCGGCCGGACAATATCCGGCGGGAACCTATTCCGTGATTTATGCAGCCAGCGATGTCGGCTACGTTTATGCCATCAATGCTGCGAAGGCGGGCGCGGTCATGCCTGGTGTGGTGCTCTGGCGCCGGCGCCTGTCGGAAACCAAGCCAGGTGGCTTCGGAGCGCTCAGCACCCCGGTGGTTGATCTGCAGAAGCGGCGGCTCTATGCGGTGTGCGCGGAGGGCAGCCTCCACCACCGCGTTCACGCCCTCGATTTGGGCAGTGGCGAGGAAGCCAGTGGATGGCCGGTGGCGATCGACGCGGCCGCGATGAACGCTCCCGGGTCAATCGCAATGGTTCGGTCCGGTTTCCCACCGGACTCCTGATACAGCGAGGCGCGCTCAATCTCAGTCCCGGCGGATCGCGTCTCTATGTGACCTTCGGCGGCGATTCCAATCCGGGTTGGATTGTGGCGGTTGACACCGAAAGGGCGGGGGTGGCCACCGCGTTCTCCTCCACGGCCCGCACCGAGGAAACCCAGGGCGGCATCTGGGGGTCCGGCGGACCCTCGGTCGATGCCGACGGTTATGTCCACGTAACGACCGGCTCGAGCGTCCAGGTCTATATCAAGAAGCTCGGCCTGCCTGGCATATTTCCCGACAGTGAACACAACTGGGGTCAGTCCGTCATCCGCTTGCGCGACGACCGGCGGGATGGCTTCGCTCTCGCTGGCACCTATACGCCCTTCAACTACACGGAAGCCCAGATCATGGATATCGATCTCGGCAGCAGCGGTGTGACCGTGGTCGATCTCGATCCTGCCCATTCTTCCACGCCGCAGCTGCTCGTGGTGGGTGGCAAGCAGGGCAACGTTTATCTGCTCGACCGCGCCCATCTCCCCGGTTCGTTGGTGAAGCGTCCGCCGCCGAGCGATGACTCGGGGTCCGACGGCTCGCTTCTGCCGCCTGGGATCCAGCCGCAGTTCGGGCGGCGCGGTCCGATCAACGTGTTTGGCCCTTACGCGGACAAGAATGCCATGAACGACCAGGCTCGCAGTCGCACCACACCGGCCTATTTCCGCAGCGCGGCCGGAAGGCACTACATTTTTGTCAGCGGGAGCGCCAAGACCGGACCCAAGGTCGACAAGAGCACTCCCCCTGGGCTCGCACGACTGGAGATCATGACGTCGCCGGGCAAACCGGCCCACCTGAGGATCGACCAACTGGAGGAAACCCAGACCTTTCACAACCCCGGCTCGCCGGTCGTGACGAGCCATGGCGGGGAAGATGCGATCGTCTGGGTGCTGGATAGCAACGCTCCGCGAACGACGCCTCTCGTCGGCCCCAACGCCCCCCGGCCCGTGCTCTACGCTTTCGATGCGCTGACGTTTGCGTTGCTTTGGAAGAGCGCGCCGAATGAACTGGCGACCTCGGGGAAGTACAACGAGCCCACCGTGGTGCGCGGCTTGGCGATCGTGGGCACGGATCGCATCCAGGCCTTTGGGCTTCTGCCATCGCCGCAGACCGACCGAACCCCGTTTCCTCCCCTGTTCAGTGCGTTGCCGATGGTCACGACGAGACGTCCCGTCGACCCGGCGCGTGTGGAGAACGGAAGGGCGGTCTTTGAGGTGCGCTGCGCCATCTGCCATCGTTCCGGACAGCCTGGAATTCCTCCCGTATCAACCCTCGCCAGACTGGACTCCGGACGGATTGTGGAGACGCTCCGCACGGGTGTGATGAAGCCCCAGTCCGTCGGCCTGACCGATCCGGAGTTCACCGCAATTGCTGAGTATCTGGGCTCGCTCCCGGTGTCGACCACCCCCGGTGAACGGGAGTCGGAGTCGCGGGTCAGCCTCTCGGGTCGCGCGTTGTATGTTCGACACTGCATCCTGTGCCACATGCCCGACGGATCCGGTGTGCCCTCGCTTCAACCGGCCTTGCGGAACAACCCCGTGGTTGGCGGTGATCCGGCGACGCTGATTCGCGTGGTCTTGGATGGGAGGCCAACACCGGGTGAGGATACAGTCCACGCCTTTGGTCCCGCATTGTCGGACCTCGAAGCAGCCGCACTTCTGAATTATGTCCGCCAGGCGTTTGGACTGGGCGGCCCGGATTTTGAGGCGGGAGACATTGCGGCGCAGCGCGGCCCAACTCAGAATCGTCGGTGAGCGAACGATTCGAGAGTGTGCGGGTGACTCGGTGTACGCGTTGCGGAGGCCGCGTCGGAGCGACACCTTGGGGTTGCGCGGTGCAGGAATGAAGCCTAGACGGGCGGAGGATGAAGACCATCACCCGACCAACGATGAAGGATGTGGCACGGATTTCCGGCGTGGCCGAATCGACCGTGTCCCGGGTGATCAATGGTACCAAGGCGATCGGCCCTGAAACGCGGGCGAAAGTGGAAAAGGCCCTGCGCGACCTGAACTTCCACCGCGACTCCCATGCCCGCCGTCTGGCCCGCGGTCGGAGCGACTTTCTGGGCCTCATCATCTCCAATATTGAGAACCCCTTCTATCCCGGACTCATTCGGTCGTTTGAAACGGCTGCCCTCGCCAGCGGTTACGAAGTTCTGCTTTGCACGACCAACTATGATCCGGTGCGCACGGACCAGGCCTTCCGCAAAATGATCGAAAACAAATGCCCGGGGGTGGCGGTGATGACGTCACGGGTCGATCCCACCATGGCGGAGCGACTGGCGGAGCGGGGCGTGGCGTCGGTCTTTTTGGATGGTGGGCCCCCTGGGCGTCTGCGGAGCAATCTCCGACTCGACTACGCCACGGGAGCCGCCGAGGCCGTGCGTGCCCTGTACACCTTGGGTCACCGTCGATTCGCACTCATCGCCGGACCCCAAAATCGAGCCTCCCATGTCGCCTATCGCCGTGCCGTGGAGGCGGCGGTGAAGCAGCTTCGGCAGCGGGTAACGGTGATCGAGGGCAACAACGACGCCGAAAGTGGGGCGGCGGCGGTGACGACCCTGCTGGCGTCAGGTGAACTGCCCACCGCCGTACTCTGCAGCAATGACATCACCGCGTTCGGTGCCATTCGGGCCCTTTCCCAGAACGGTCTGAGAGTACCCGCTGATCTCTCGGTGGTGGGCGCTGACGACATTCCCTTCGCGGCCCTCGCCTCTCCCTCCCTCTCCACGGTGCACATGCCCCGGGAGCAGCTCGGACTCCAAGCCCTGACCTTGCTCCGGGCGATGCTCGACCACGCCCGTGCTCCTGGGGCCGAGTGTCTGCTTCCCACCTCCCTCGTGCTACGGGAATCAACCGGTCCGGCACCCAAGCCTGGCTGACGCATCTAGGCTTGGCGGACTTTCCGTTGGCCGGAACCGTATTGTCCATCCCCGCCAAGCGCTTGCTTGATTTCGCTTCAGACTGAACAGCTTTGTGCTTGCCCGAAAGGCCAGTCTGGCTAGGCAAGCGCTTGCCCACGCATGAAATTCGACCCTTTTCTGGCCCGTCTCTGCTCCTGCTTCATCGCGGTCGGCGGGGTTCGTTGACCGGAATGCTCCGGGAGAAGTTACGTGTGTTCGCGTCCCCTTTCCCATGACTCTGGCCCCCATTCGCGGCCCCTATTTTCACGATTTGCAGGCGCAGCCGGAGGTGCTGCGCCGGCTCGTCGAACGGCTGGAGAGGGCCGTCAACCCCTGGCCGGCGCCGGCCCGTGAGTTTGGCCGTGTCGTGCTGACCGGGATGGGGAGCTCGTGGTACGCACAGTATCCCCTGCATCTGGCCCTGCATCGCTGCGGTCTCAATTCGTCCTGGGTCGAAACCTCGGAACTCCTGCTTGGCTATGAATCGCTCTACCGCCCGGACACCCTGGTTGTGGCAGTTTCCCAATCGGGCGAGAGCGCGGAGATCGTCAATCTGCTCAAGCGACGGCATGAGTTCGGCCGTATTCTGGGCGTGACGAATGCACCGGAATCGACCCTCGGGCGGAACGCCACGTCCACGTGGTTGCTGCACGCCGGCCAGGAGGCAACGGTGTCCTGCAAGACCTATCTGGCGACCCTCGCATTGCTGCACGTCCTCTCGGCGGCGCTGACCGGCGGACCGGTGACGCAGGCACTGGAGGACCTTCGTGGCATGATTCCTTTTGTGACGGATTACCTGCGGAATGTGGAAGCTCATGTCGGGGCCATGGCGGGC
>JAEUGZ010000408.1 GCA_016794725.1 Opitutaceae bacterium
GCCCGCCAGTGTCCCTGCGCGTCGGCGGTCCCGCGCGCCTGCGCTACGTGAGATCCGTCGGCGCGGCGGAGGTCGACGAACACCGGAGCACCGGGCGCAGCCCGCGAACCCCAGATCGGCAGGGGCCGTCCGCGTTGCAGAACCATGTGATCACCGAAGAGACGCGACACCTCCAGAGCGTCGAGGCGGGCGAACCCCGCCAGTCCGGCGGCTGCGGCGAGGCTGGCTCGGGCGAGCCCGAACCAGGATGGCCGGCGAGATGCGAGGACGGGGTGATCCATGGGGCAGCAGGGACACACTGCGTCACCCCGGTACGGCCCGGCAATGGCAAGCAGTACGGAAAACTGAGCATCGATTTAGGATTTGGGTGCGATGCGGGCCCGGGAAAAGTGGGTTCAGGCAGGGCGGGAGCCCCTGCGTGCCTCTCATCCGTCTCCGTTCAGAGGTGGGGCGCGCGCAGGATCTGGGTGCGGAAACTGCGCGGTGACAGGCCGAAGTGGGTCTTGAACCAGGCCGAGAAGTCCGAGAGCCGGCGAAATCCCAGGCTGAAGGCGACCTCCTTGATCGGCACGGCGGAGCCGGCCAGCATCTCGCGACAGTAGGTGCGGCGGCGCTGGTCGAAGTACTGTTTCGGGGTTTCACCCAGTTCGTGCCGAAAGAGCCGGACAAACTGGCTGACCCCCAGGCCGGCCTCCTGCGCGAGGCGTTGCTCCCGCAGGCGTTCGGAGAGGGGGACGGCATCGAGCTTTTGGAGGGCGGCGACCACCCGCTCGTCGTGCACACCGATGCGGGCCGGCTTGATTCCGAGACTGCAGAGAATGGTGTAGAGCTGGCCGAGCCAGCGCATAAACATGAGGTTGATCACGGTGTAGCGCTCGAACGGCACCGCCTCCTGGGCGAGTTGAGTGGGGTCGGAAGGAATGATTGGACGGGTGCTGCGCAGGAGGTCGCGCGCCAATCTCTCCAGACGCGGAAAGTCCGCGGCCGAAAATGTGACACTCAGTCCGCGGTCGAAGAGGGCCTTTCCGTCCGGCCAGGCCGCCCGGAAACGCACCGAGAGAATCTCGGCATCGCGACTGAACTCCTGGTACCGGTAGCCGGGCCACGGGATCATCCAGTCGCCCGCCTTGGCCACGACGGTCTTGGTTTCCTGGCGCAGCAACACGGTGCCCTGCTTGATCAGCCACGCCCCCATGTGGTCAGGGCTGTAGTTGCCCCGCTGATTCTTGGACGGCACCGGCCCCTCGTAGATCCACGAGAGATTCGTGCGCAGATTGATCCATTCGCGCCAGCGCACCGGGGGTTCTTTCGAGGCAAGGGGAGACTCGGGCTTCACGGGGTTATCAACCCTGCACAAATTTCCTAACTGTTGGCAAGTGTCGGTGTGATCCGCCAGCGCGGCCGGAACCGTCTTTCGGCAAGCTGCAATCATTCAGACAAGAGACCACGAAACCCGCGGCCACGCCGGCGCGTCAACCTAAGTGCTTCCGAGGGTGGTGTCCGTTGGAGGTGGGGTCGCCGACCCCGCGAGGATTGGCGTCGCATGAAGAAATCGATCACCGGGGGCGGGACCGGTCGGTCCCGTCGCGGCCTCACCGAGGCCACCTCCACCTGAGACACAGGAGGTTCCACCGCTCTCGCCTTAAATTGACGTGCAGGCGCGGCCGCGGGACGAAGGGTCACGAATCCAGAGAGAGAGTGTGGTGCTGAGAAGGTGGCGCGGGCTTTAGGCGTCTAGGCTCTGCGGCTGAAGCCGCATCCACTTTGAAGCATGCGATTCGGCCAGAGAATGGCAGCTGCGCCCGTTGCCTAGGGTGGATTCCCGTGGAGCGGTGCCGCGAGTTTTAGGGGATTGTGACGATGTCAGGGGCACTCGCCATGCATGCCGTTGCCACACCTCCTCCGGTGAATCTGATGGCACTGACTGCGGGCGAGAAGCGTGAGCTCTACCGGGCGCTGGCCGAGGCGTTCTCGGTGGCGGCGGCCATCTCCTGGGATGAAACCGAGTTGCATGCCTCCGCCCCTCACGATGAGTCGTGGGCTGACCATGAGGCGTTCTTCACGATTCACTATTCGGAGCGTGTCGAGCTGGTGGACGACGCGGATCGTAGCACCCTGCTTCGTCACCTGGGCGAGCTGCGCGGACTTTATCATCTCGTTTATTTTCATCGAGCCGCTGTTGCGGCCACGATCGTTGAATCCCATCCGGAGGTGCTCCTGCCTGACGGGGTTGGCGACGGTCGCGAGGTGATTGCCGCCGTGGCCTTGCGCTATCGCGTGGTGCTGGCGTGAACCGGCGGAGGCCCCGGAGCTTGCCTCGAAGCGGGTCCGCGGGTTGGGTGGAGAGGAGCGTCGCGGTTACCGCGATCCCTGCCTGACTCCGCCATGAAATCCATCCCTTCCGTGCCGAGCGAAGCCCGTCGCCGGATCGAGGTGCGCCCGGATCAGACGATTGCCCTGGGGCCGCGGGCGGACGCACCGGTTGAGGTGTTTTCAACGCCTTCGTTGATCCTCCTGCTCGAGCTGGCGGCCAAGGACCTCCTTGCGCCGCACCTCGAGGCGGAGGAAGACTCCGTCGGGGTCAGCGTGGAGATCACGCACACGGCGCCCACCCCGCGCGGGGGATGGGTCGAGGCGACAGCCCGGCTGGTGGCGGTGCAGGGGCGGCAGTTCGACTTTGAACTCCTGGCGTTCGATGCCGCGGGTGAAATCGGGAATGGCCGCCATCGACGCGCGGTGGTGTCGCTCTCCAAATTCGAGGACGCGCTCGCCAAACGGACAAGTCCGAGGACAGAGGGTCTGACTCCGACGTTACCCGCCGTTCCCGCCACCGTTGCGGTTCGGGGTGGGGTGGAGGCCGGCGTGGCGCGTCTGGTCTTGAATCGTCCAGGCAGCCTGAATGCCATGGACCGGAGCATGACCGGCGACCTGGAGGCCTGGCTTGCCTACCTTGAGCATCCCACCTGTCCGGTCCGCGTGGTGGTCCTTTCCGGCGAAGGGCGCGCATTTTGTGCTGGGGAGGACATCAAGGAAAATGCCGCGCTCGACGCGGACGCCAGCATTGCCCTGGCCGGACGCCGGGGACAGGTCTGCCGGCGCCTGGCGGCCCTGCCGCACCCCGTTATCGCGCAGGTGCAAGGCCCGTGCTTCGGGGGTGGATTGATGCTCGCGCTGGCCGCCGACCTTTTGGTCGCGAGTCACTCCGCCACCTTCGGTCTTCCCGAGGTCAAACTCGGGTGGCCCCCCGCCTACACACTCGATGCCGTGGTGGCGCG
This sequence comes from Opitutaceae bacterium, assembly GCA_016794725.1. GTDB lineage: Bacteria > Verrucomicrobiota > Verrucomicrobiia > Opitutales > Opitutaceae > UBA6669. The sequence goes on from JAEUGZ010000408.1 coordinate 3,276, forward strand.
GGTGGGGCGGTTGGGCGCCCGGCGATTGGCGCTGCAAGGGGAAACCTGGACCGCGGCCCAGGCGCTGGAACTGGGACTCGTCGATCGTGCGGTGGCGGAGAACCAGCTCCCGAGCGAGGGGGCGCGCGCGGTCAATGACGTCCTCCGACTGCCTGCGCTGGCGTTTGCGGAAACGAAACGGTTGCTCGCAGATCTGGGGCCCGCCGGAGTCGGCGGAGATCTTGGGCGCACGCTCGACGCTTACGCCCGCTGCCGCCGGCATCCGGATGCCGCGGCAGGCATGCGGGCATTTCTTGAGGGGCGGAACCGGTAGCCAAGTGCACCGCCCGAACAGGAACTCGACGGTGGGTCGTCGTTGTCCTCGCGCAGGGGATCTTTGATTCGCAGCCGGCTACGCTTTGGGCAGGGAACGCAGGAGTCGAAAGGCCCAGACACCGAGGCCGAGGGCGAGCAGGGTGAGGCCGATGTACCAGGGATCTGTGGCCAGGCTGCGTGCCTCGGCAATCATGCGCCAGACATGGGCGGCGGTGATGAGCAGAAAGAGACTACCGGTAGTGACGAGGTAAGCTTTCATTCTAGGTTCCTCAGTTGGAGCGATTCGATCCATGGGTAAACCACGGATGGACACCGATGAACGCGGATACGAAGCAGGTTTGGTTCCTCACCTGCAAGGTGAATGCCGGGCTTTGCAAGATTCGTCCGTATCCGTTGTTAAATCGGGGTTGTACGGTTCATGGTGGCTTGAGACGGAGGTGGGGAGGCCTGCCAGCCCCTCAGGGTCAGCTGTCCGTGAGCCAGCGCAGGAAGCGCCGGCCGAGTGAGGGAGTCTCGGGCGGTGGCGTGGGGGGATGTTGCAGCCGGTATTCGTGTCGCTTCGCCTCGGTGATTGCGTGCAGGGTCTTTTCCAGAGCGGCGAGAGGTCTCGGTGGCAGGGCGAGATCCACGACCGTGAAGATCGAATCGGCCGTATCCACCGATACCTGCACTTGCGCCGGACCGAAGGGATCCTGAACCCCGATGGAAAAGCCCGTGGGTGTGAAGCTGTGCACGGAGCCGTCGAGGCAGGATCGCCAGAGGTCGATAAAGATCTTGCCCGTGCTGATCTCGATCACCCGAGGAGACACGATCAACGGCGAGCGCTCGCCGTCCATGTAGTCGTAGACGACGAGCCAGCGTCCGTCCGGTGAGCGTTCCTCCCGGGAATACGGAGAGCCCGGAGGCGTGGAGTCACTCGTGGTTTCGGGAGGCATTCGACCGGCGGGAGAGAACTCACGCGAGCAACGAGGTGAGGATGTTCCCATGCACGTCGGTGAGTCGAAAGTCACGACCTTGAAATCGGAAGGTGAGCTTTTTGTGATCCAGGCCGAGGAGGTGGAGGATGGTGGCGTGCAGGTCGTGCACGTGGGCGCGTTCGGTGATGGCGTTAAATCCCAACTCGTCGGTTTCGCCGATGATGGTGCCGGCCTTGGTGCCGCCGCCGGCGAACCACATGGTGAAGGCGTCGATGTGATGGTTCCGGCCGGTGGTGTCGCGGTTTTCCCCCATGGGCGTGCGCCCGAATTCGCCGCCCCAAATCACCAGGGTGTCCTTGAGCATGCCGCGCTCCTTCAGGTCGGTCACCAGCGCGGCCTGGGCCTGGTCGACCTCGCGGCAGCGCGCCTCGAAGTCGGACTCGAGGTTTTCGCCGGGGCCGCCATGGCTGTCCCAATTGGTGTGATACAACTGGACGAACCGCGAGCCGCGCTCGACCAGACGGCGGGCAATGAGGCAGTTGCGGGCAAACGACGGCGTCCCTTTTTCCACCCCGTAGCGCTGGAGTGTGGCCGGGCTCTCGCGGCTGAGATCGACCAGCTCCGGGGCGCTGGCCTGCATGCGGCTGGCCATTTCGTAGGCGGCGATGCGCGTGTGAATTTCGGCGTCGCCGGTGGCCACGGCCTGTTGGAGATTGAGGTCGCGCAACGCATCCAGCGTCTGACGCTGGCGCAGGGCGGAGATGCCGGCGGGGTTGGTCAGGTTGAGGATCGGGTCGCCTTGTCCCCGGAAGGGCACGCCCTGATACGTGGTGGGCAGGAATCCGGTCCCCCAATTGACGGCCCCGCCGCGTGGACCGCGGGGTCCCGATTGCAGCACGACGAAACCCGGCAGGTTGTTCGCCTCGCTGCCGAGCCCGTAGGTCACCCACGCCCCCATGCTCGGACGCCCGAACTGCCCGGAGCCCGTGTTCATGAAGAGCTTCGCCGGAGCATGGTTGAACAGGTCTGCGGCGCATGACTGGACGATGGTGAGATCGTCGACGATTCGCGCGGTGTGGGGAAACAAGTCGGACACCCACGCGCCGCTGCGTCCATGGCGGGCGAACGTGCGGCGGGTCCCGAGCAACTGGTTGCCATGGCTGGTACCCATGAAGGCGAAACGCTTGCCCTCGATGAGTGACGGCGGCACGGGTTTGCCATTCAGTTCGATCAGCCGCGGCTTGTAGTCAAAGAGGTCGAGCTGGCTGGGGCCGCCGGCCATGAACAGGTAGATGACGTTCTTGGCGCGCGGCGCGAAGTGAGGTGCCTTGGGGGCGAGAGGATCGGCGAAGGGAGCCGTGGCGCCGTGCAGGCGGCGCTCATCGAGCAGGGAGGCGAAGGCGATGCCACCGAGCCCCAGAGCACAGCGGCTGAAGAAGTGGCGTCGGGTGAGCTGCGACAGGTGAAGCGCCGGATCGATGGAAAGCGGGGGCGGCATGGTCAGGCGCGGGTGATGGTTTCGTCGAGATTGAGCAGCACCCGGGCCACCGCAATCCAGGCTTCGCGGGCACTGCCGGCGGGTTCGCCGTTCTGGGGCGACTGGATCTGGCGGAGGAGCTCGAGCAGCCGGGAGCGTTCGGTGGCTGTGGGCGGGCGGGAGAGACAGAGCCGGAACGCGAGGTCCAGGCGTCCCGTGTCATCGTTCCCGCCCTCCTGCAGCACGCGCGCGGCGAGGGCCTCGGCGAACTCGATGAATTGCTGGTCGTTCAGGAGGGTGAGGGCCTGCAGCGGTGTATTGGAACGGATGCGACGCGTGCAGGCGCTGAAGGCGTCGGGCGCGTCGAAGACCGCCGCGGCGGGATGGGGCGTGGCCCGCCAGAAATGGGTGTAGAGCCCGCGCCGGTGGCGGTCGTCCCCGGTGCTGGGGATCCAGGCCCGCCGGGACTGACCCAGGTTCATGACGCCGTCGGGCTGCGGTGGAAACACCGGAGGTCCTCCGAGCCGCGGGGCGAGCAGACCGCTGGCGACGAGGGCGACGTCGCGAACCAACTCGGCGTCGAGCCGCAACCGGGTCTGCCGGGAAAGCAGATGATTAAGCGGGTCGCTGAGCTCCAGATCGGGTCGAGCCAGGGACTGCTGCCGATAGGTGGCCGAGGTGACGATCAGGCGGTGCAAGGCCTTCATGCTCCATCCGCCGGCGGCAAACTCAGTGGCCAGCCAGTCGAGCAGTTCCGGATGACTGGGAGCTGAGCCTTGCGAGCCGAAGTCGTTTTCCGTCTCGACCAGACCCCGTCCGAAGTAGACCTGCCAGATCCGGTTGACCATGACCCGCGCGGTCAGCGGCTGGTCGGGTTGAAAGAGCCAGCGTGCCAGATCGAGTCGGGTTGGTTTCTCGGCAGCCAGCGGGGGGAGGATGGCCGGCGTGCCTGGGGAAACGGGGTCGCCGGGCCGGGTGAAGTCGCCCTTGACGAACACGGTGGTGGCCCGCGGCTCGGGCAATTCGGACATGACCAGCGTGGTGACCGCCTTGCCCTCAAGCCGCTCGAGGGCGTTGAGTTTTTCGACCCGCTGCTGGAAGTCGGCGTGGTCACGCACAAAGTAACCGTAGACCGAGCGACGCTGAGCCAGCGTCTGTTGCGCCCAGGGAATGTCGAGGGCGGCGCGCAGGGCAGGGCTCAATTGGGCGCGGGCATCGGGATGAATTTCCACCCGCCAGCGGGCGAAGTCGCCTCCGCGCGCGTCCAGAAATGCCTCAAGGTCGAGCCGGGCCTCGTCGGCCGCCGCCTTCGCGGCCTCGGTACCGCTGACTTCGCCCTCAAAGGCAAGGGTGGCGCCGGGGGTGCTCTTCCCGTGGCCGTCATCCACGGTGCTGTTGAAAAAGGCGAAAAGTCGGTAGTAGTCGCGCTGGGGAAGTGGGTCGAACTTGTGGTCGTGGCATTGCGAGCACGCCAGGGTGAGGCCGAGGAAGGCGCTGCCAAACGTGGCGACGCGATCCATCACCGACTCGATGCGGAACTGTTCGGGGTCGATGCCGCCTTCCTGATTGATCTGGGTGTTGCGGTTGAAACCGGTGGCGACTTTCTGGTCGACCGTGGCGTTCGGCAGCAGGTCACCCGCCAACTGCTCAATCACAAATTGATCGTAGGGGAGATCGCGATTGAGCGCGGCGACCACCCAGTCGCGGTACTTCCAAATTTGCCGGGGGGCATCGACCGAGTAACCGTTTGAATCGGCATAGCGGGCAACGTCGAGCCACGGTCGGGCCCAACGTTCTCCGTGATGGGGAGACGCGAGCAGGCGGTCCACCTGGCGTTCGTAGGCATCGGGCCGGGGATCGCGCTCGAACGCGTCGACCTCCGCCGGCGTCGGCGGCAGCCCGGTCAAATCCAGGGCAAGACGGCGCAGCAGCACGCGGCGCGGCGCTTCGGGCGACGGGGTGATGCGGGCCTCGGCGAGGCGGGCGTGGATGAACGCGTCGATCGGATGCGCGGGTGCTGGTGCGCGATCGGTTGCGGCTGCCTGGGCTGGCAGGGAAGGTCGCGTCGGCGGCACGTAGGCCCAGTGCTCCTTCCACCCGGCCCCTTCGGCGATCCACCGCCGCAGCAGCTCCTTTTGGTTCGCGGTGAGGGTGCGATGCGAATCGGGCGCGGGCATGATCTCGTCCGGATCCGAGCTGAAAATGCGTGCGATCAGTTCACTGGCGTCCGGCTGCCCGGGCACAATCGCGGCCAAGCCGGATTTGCCGCCGGCCAGGGCGTCGGCCTGACGGTCCAGCCGCAGGCCGGATTTGCGCGAACCGGCGTCGGGGCCGTGGCAATGGTAGCACGTGTCGGACAGGATCGGTTTGATGTCCCGGGTGAAATCCACCGGAGCACCCGGCCCGGCGATCGATTGCGGGGCAAGCCCAAGCGTGACCAGCAGGAGCACAGAGATCGAGGTGGGGCACAGGACCGGCATCGTTCCCCGGTTTAACGACCGATCGGCGCGGTGCAAACGTGCGCGCGCTCAGAACGCAAGAAAGTGCAGCCGCGGCGGAAGGTCGAGTCCGGGCGGATATCCCGGCCAGCCGAAAGGGCGAGACCGAGCGAATCCGGTCGCGGACGGGCGGGCCGGAGGAACGTCGCGGGGTCGGCGACCCTATAAGCGTTAGCTTTGGGGAATGCCGATGTGGACTCCCCCTCGGTGTGCGTTGGATTGATGGAGGGCGTCGCTCCGTCGACGCCGGTTGCGCGTGGCGTTCACCAAGAACGTACGGACGTAGAGGCGCAGGGTTCGTCCCCCGGCGTCGTCGGAGCGACGCCCTCCACCCGAACCAATGCTTGTCTGCATATCATCGGTCGAACTGAGGGCTCCCCCAGTTTCTAAGGATTACGCCTTTGGGTCGGCGACCCCACCTCCAATGGAACTGCGGATCGGGCTCAGGAGGCCTTTCCCGGGGTGGCGCCGGGCAAGGTGATTCCGGACTGCGCGGCGTACAACTTGATCACCGCGCTGTCGTCCTCCCTGCCGTGACCGGCGCCGGCGGCGCCGAGATAGAGTTGATGGGCGGCGGCGGCGAGGGGCAGGGGAATCTTCAGGTCGCGGGCGGCATCGAGCACGATGCCGAGGTCCTTGACGAAGATGTTCACGGTCGAAAGGGGAGTGTAGTCACCGGCGAGGATGTGCGGCACTCGATTTGCGAACATCCAGCTCATGCCCGCGGAGTTGCAGATCACCTCATAGAGCTGCCGCGGATCGGCCCCGGCCTTGATGCCCAGCGCCATGGCCTCGCAAGCGGCGGCGATGTGGACACCGGCGAGGTGCTGATTGACCATTTTGATGGTGGAACCGATGCCGGCGCGATCACCGAGACGATAGACCTTGCCGGCAATGGCATCAAGCAGGGTTCCGGCGGCGGCGAAGGCCTCGGGACGACCCGATGCCATGATGGTCATCTCCCCGGCCGCCGCCTTGACCGCACCTCCGGATACGGGCGCGTCGATCAGCCAGAGACCGGCCGCTTCCAATCGGGCGGCCCAGTCGGGAGGGTACGCGGGATCGACGGTGGCGGAGGCGATGACCACCGAACCAGGCCTCAGGTGGGCGACGAGCCCGTCGGATCGAAAGAGCACGTCCTCAGTCTGTTCCGCGTTGACCACCAGGATGAGCACTGCGGTGCACGCCCGGGCCAGTTCGGCCGGGGATCCCGCCCGTTTTCCACCCGCTTCGACGATCGCGTCCGAGGCGGCCGGATTGACATCATAGCCCCAGGTGGCGACCCCACGACGCAATGCCGAAAGGGCGGCGCCGCGGCCCATGGATCCGAGACCGATTACCCCGAGGGTAGGAGCCGAGTGCATGTCCGTAGACAAGCACGGGTCGCGCCGGCTTCAACGCCCAACCTGCCGCTCCGGATTCGCAGACCGCACCTTCCTGCAGTTGGACCACGAATGGACATGAATGAAGACGGGCAATAGAAAGCGATAGCGCTCCGAGCCACTTCGCCGTGGATAGAAGTCGAGCGGTGTTCGCTTTCAACCTGACTCCGAATTCGTGTTCGTTCGTGTCCATTCGTGGTTATGCTACTGATTGACCGGGCTTAGGTTGAAACGTTTTCATTCACGCGCATTGAGCCTTTGGCCCGGGGCGGCCGGGTAACCGAGGGGGTGTTTTTTTTCGGAGCCTGCGAATGTCCTTTGAACTCGCGGCTCCTCTTTTCCGAAATGGTCGTTCTCCCCACCGTGATCACCACCACCTCTGCTCGTTTCCTCGCCTTCATTCTGGCGGTTTTGCCCATTGCTG
>JAEUGZ010000432.1 GCA_016794725.1 Opitutaceae bacterium
ATTGCGCACCCGGCGGGTCCACGCATTGGGAAAAGTCTCGGTCTCCCTTTGGTACCGGAGCAATTCCTCGCGGTAATTCGAGTCGCAATAATATTGCACCTGCAACCGCTGGTTCTCTGGCAAGGACGCCAGGAGCAGGCATAGTTGGTCCTGGAACAAGTTGAGGTCCGACACCGGACTATTCGATAGGTCCGGCGCCTCCACCATGAACCCTTTGCCCACGTACCCACCCCGGCGCAGGTGCCCGAAGAGGATCATGTCCCGCACGAAGTAGCCGTCTGGTGGCCCGGAGATCATTGGCCCTCCTCCCCCAGGGGATGCCTCATCCACAGACGACTCACCGGCGCGAACCCGTCGCCCGTGATCAGGTGTTCCGCCACGTCGCGGTCGTACCCGGGTGGTTTCCCGGCCCGGAAGAGGAAGATGTAGCCCAGAGCCAGGCAAAGAGGCACGAGCCCGATCCCACCAGAGAGAACCAGGCTCTGCCCCATCCCCACGCACAAGACAAAGAAGACCGTGATCGAAATCCCCAACCCGCCGATCAGGTACCAGAAGAGGTTGCCCTCTAATCCCCACGTGCGCCCGCCAGAATCGGTCGCGGCGTTCGTGTCGGTGAGCCGGAGTTCAGCCTTCATGTCCGGATGGCGATGGCCTCAAAGTTACCCTCCGGGGATTTTAGAATTTCCCCACAGCCACCGTCGCGTTGCTGTCCAGACCGAAGATCTTGAAGAACGCAAACGCCACCGCCGGCGCGGCCGCAATGATCGCCCCTCCAATGATCGACAGTTTCCCGGTATCCACGTCCCCGCGCCGGATCGCAAATCCACCGGCAATCACCGCCGCGATCCCCAGGACGAACCCGAACATCATCACCACCGCCAGGCTGTTGCTGATGCCTGTCTTCAATTCCGTGGAACTGAACGCCTGTGCCATCGCCGACATGGCGTTGGCCTGTACCAACGCCACCAACACCGCCATCTGCCGCAGTCGCGGGTTCATCCGCATCGCCACCGCGACTCCTTCCGCCCCTCGCCGCACGCTTCGAATCAGTTTTCTCATAGTTGCCTGAGTGCTTGGTTTTTTTTGGTCATCCACCACTTGGCCCGCCCGCTTGCGACGCCAGGGTTGTCCCTTGTCGCAAGTCTTACACGAGCCCCAGTGGTGCCTTTGTCGGGGTGCGTTCTACGCTGAAAGTCACAGTTGATTGTGCGCGCCGCGCACAATCGCTCTCTCGCGTCCTCCGTAATCATGAGGCGCGTGATGAATCCCCATTCTTTGGAAGCCATTCGTGAACTTGGGACTTTGTTGCCAGTCCAGATTCTTGGGCAGTCCCATGCCACCACCCGCATCCTCTCGGTGCTGCGCCGCGGTCAATTGGGCCTGCGCAAACCGGGCCGTCCTCGCGGCACTTTTTTACTCCTGGGTCCCACCGGCACCGGGAAGACCGAGTCGATCCTCGTCTTCACCCAGCACCTCTTTGGGAAAGACGCCATCATCCGCCTCGACATGTCCGAGTTCCAAACCCAGGCCTCGCTCGGGATCCTTATTGGCTCACAGCTCGGCGAAGACGGATACCTCGGGGCAGAACGCAAAAGAGTCGCCTCGGGCACACTGCTCCTCGATGAAATCGAGAAGGCTCACCCGCGAGTCCTCGATCTCTCTCTCCAACTCCTCGACGCCGCCCGCATCACCACCGCCTCCGGCCAGACCCTCGATTTCAGCGATTTCTACATCGCCCTCACCTCGAACATCGGCGGCCTCGAAATCATGAGCCTGCAATATTCAAGCCCCGCCACCCTCGAACGCTTCGTCGCCACCAAAGCCCAACACACCCTGCGGCCCGAACTCTTCGCCCGCATCGACGAGGTCCTGGTCTTCCACCCCCTGCCCTACGACATCCAGGTCGCCATCGCCCGGAAATTCCTGGATGGCGAATTGCGGTTCCTAAAATCCCGTGGCTTCGACATCACTCCCGATACGGAGGTCCTGCCCTTTCTGGTGCGCAAAGGATTTCACCCCCGCTTGGGCGCTCGGCCCATGCGCGGGGCCATCGAGAAATTCGTGGGCGATGCCGTCGCCGAATCCATCCTCCAGAATCACCAACACCACGGCCGCCTCGTGGTCGCTCGCGAGGGCACCATTGAGAAGCTGCGACTTATTCCGAACCCGATTTGATGCTGCAAAGCAGCATCTGCCCGACTCGCAGTAAGGGCAGGAAAAAAACCTATCCCAGAGCCACGAGTAGGTAAGGCGCCTTGCACCACCAGTCCGGCAACACCGCGGCCCGAACTGAATGAGGCAGATTGCAGAGATGCCTATGGATCTCTATCCGCTCTTTAGCCGATTCCGGTAATTCAACCACCAGGGAGGTGGCATACTCCTCGCCCTTCTTCCCGGAAATGACGCCCGCGCAGGTAAGGCTGCCAGCACCGAGTTCACGCAAACTTCGCACCAGCTTCAGAGCGCTTCGCCCTGACAAGCGTCCCAGGTGATGATTCCCCTTCCCGCCATTCTCCACCCAGGCAAGCGCCTCCTGAGAGTCCGGCCGCCCCAAGAGCCATTCCACATGCATCCGGTAGTCCTCTTCCTGGGCTACCCGCGCCGGCAACGCTCTTAACCCGTCCTCCTCGAACCGCGGCAACTCCGAATCGCGCCGCACCGCCCGCAGGTACGCCGCCTTCGCGACCGACCGGTTGCCTATCGAATAAGCCTCAAACGCCAGTCGCCCATCCCGCAGCCACCTGCGTCGCCGGCCGGTAAACTTTCCGTCGACCGTGGAAATCTCCAACTGCAACCGACCCTCCTCAAACCAACGTCGTTGGATTCCCGTACCCCCAGTCATCACAAAACTTCCCAACAACCTTCCGTCTGTCGCCCATTGGCGACATTCGCCATCCCGTTTTCCACCCTGATACCGCTCCTCCTCCGCCAATTGCCCATTCGGATGCCAAACCCGTCTCGGCCCATGCAACGCCCTGCCCCG
>JAEUGZ010000482.1 GCA_016794725.1 Opitutaceae bacterium
TGAGATCGCCAAATTGCCCCGCAAGCGGTCCCGGGGTGACCTTAGCGACGCGGCGCGCGCCCTAATTCGCGAAGTGACCGAGTCCGGGGTCCAGGACTCCGCCGCCCTTCCGGACGACATCGCCCTCGCCACCCAGCTCGCCTCATCCGCGCCTGCTGGATCGGGACTGCTCGCCGCCATGCTGCTGGTTCCAGGCTGGCAGTGGCCCGCCGCTCCCCTTCTTGCCCAAGTGCCGGACGACCTTTGGGGTGACGTCACTGCCTGGCTGTTCACCGCCCCCCAGGGATTCTGCGAACCGGGCCAGGCGGAAAAGTTTGCCGCCCACACTTTGAAGCGCCTTGAGGAACTGGTTTCCTGGGTGCAACGCAACAGCGGTTCGGGCACGGTCCGTTCCGCGCTCGATGCCTACCTGCGAACGGCCAACGCCATCCCACTCTACTTCTCGGAAGGGAGTCTCCGCACACACGCCGAACTGCGCGGTCGGCTCTTCGCCCGCGCGATCGGTTCGCACCGCGACACCTACGTCGCGGTGGCGGAACCAAGATTCGGCCGACGCCTTCGCGTGGGCTTCGTCAACCGCCACTTTGGTTCCCAGACCGAGACGTACACGACCCTTCCCACGTTCGAGCAACTCGATGCGGACCGCTTTGAGGTGGTGCTCTTCGCCCATCGGCTGACGGACACACCGCTGGAGGCCTACTGTCGCCAGCGCGCGCAGGAGTTCCACCTGCTGCCTTCCGATGCCGCCGCTCAGTTGAACACGTTGCGCGACGCACGCCTGGATGTGATTGTCTTCGGCACGAACGTGACCGCCGTCTTCAACGAAGTGACGCGGCTGGCCCTCTATCGCAGTGCGCCGCTCCAAGTCGTCAACAACTCCTCCTGTATCACTTCCGGCCTACCGCACGTCGACCTCTACGTCTCCGGTCAGCTGACCGAGACCGTCGATGCCGCCGAGCACTTTTCCGAACGGCTCGCCCTGCTCCCCGGTCCCGCCCACGCCTTTAACTATCAGGCTGATCAGGAGGCACCCACCACGGAATGGACTCGGGCCGCGCTCGGTCTGCCGGATGATGCGGTCGTCTTTGTCACCGCCGCCAACTACTTCAAGATCATCCCGGAAATGCAGCATGCCTGGGCCCGGCTGATCGCCCAGGTGCCCGGATCCTACCTGCTGGTGCATCCCTTCAATCCAAACTGGTCCTCCTCGTATCCGATTCAGCGATTCTGTGCTGGATTTGACCAGGTGCTCGCACAACACGGAGTCGACGCCGGCCGCCTCCGGGTATCGACCGAGCGGTTCCCGTCGCGCAGCGATGTCAAGGCCCTGCTCAGCGTGGGCGACATCTACCTGGACACCTTTCCCTTCGGCGGCGTGAACTCGCTCGTCGACCCTCTGGAACTCGGCATCCCGACGTTGACCTGGGAAGGCGCCACTTTCCGGTCGCGCATGGGCGCGGCACTGATGCGTCAGCTTGGACTGGAACCCCTGATCACGAACTCCGAAGCCGACTACCTGCAGACCGCCCAGCGTCTCGCCACCGACGTCGCCTGGCGCACCGAATTGCGCCAGACCATCGCATCACGCATGGAACGGGCGCCTCTCTTCCTCGATACGCTGGCGGCAAGCGACACCTTTGGCGACCTGTTGGAAACGGCGTACGACGCGCTAGCCGACCAGGGTGCCGATGCGTTTCGCGCCCTTCGCTCCCCCATCCTCGCCCACCAACCCAGCCCGATCGATGCCATCGGCCGTCACGCTCGCGGCGTCGAACTGCTCGCGGTGGACCGTTCCGCGCGCGCCGCAGACTACCTGATGTCGGCCGTGCAGCAGGACGAAGGCAATCCCACACTTTGGTACGACCTGGCCAAGGCCTTTCGCGCCTCCAAGCAAATTCAACCCGCGATCCAGTCGCTCGAAGCCAGTTTGCGCCTCGACGCCACCCGTCCGGACTCCTGGATCATGCTCGTAGAACTGGCCACCGGAGCCGGCATGGCCGACCTTGCGCGTGAAGCGCTGGACTGCGCACGTGAGCTTGCTCCCAACGATCCCCGCGTGCTGCTGGCAACGCCTCCGGGTGAATTGTTCGCCGGAGGGCTTGGGCTTCCGAACGACGCATTCGGTCTGCCGAAGCACATTCTCCTCTACTCGGACGATCCTGAGTTTGGCGGCGTCGCCCAGTGGAATCACAATATTCTGCTCGCCCTCGCGAAGCAGGGTTATCGTGTCACCAGTGTTCAATCACGGTGCGACAATCCCCTCATAAAGGAGCAGGAAGCCGCCGGCGTCCGCCACCAGTGGCTCGACTACGACACCGGCAAACAATTCGGCCGCACGCTCGAAGACCGCTCGCACGCGGAATCTCTCTTCCGCGCTGACCGACCGGACCTGGTGATTTTCGCCGACTGCTGTCCCGTTTCGAATCTTGCGGCGCGGCAGACCGCGCTCGATCACGGTATTCCGTACCTCACGGTCGTCCACTTTGTCGGCGAATACCTCGCCAAGAACTTCGCGGCCTACCTGCCGGCCCTCTCGCGCCAGCACGCAGCGGCGCGGGCGGTGGTGGCGGTTTCCGAAAACAATCTACAACTCCTCCGCCAGCACTTCGGCACGCCCAAGGACCAGGGCATGGTCATCCACAACGGACGCCCGCCCCGGTTCTTCCAGCCGGCCGACCCGGCGGTCCGTCAGCGGCTCCGGGCGGAACAGCGCATTTCAGAACAGACCGTCGTCTGCTTCACGGCGGCGCGCCTCACGAAAATCAAGGGCTTCGCCTACCAGCTAGAGGCGATGAAACTCCTGAAGAAGAAAGGTGCATTGCAGAACCTCTGCTTCGTCTGGGCCGGTGACGGCGACCAACGGGCAGCACTCACCCAGGCGGTGGCTGACCTCGGTCTGAGCGATCACGTGCGTTTCCTCGGCCACCGCTGGGACATCGCGGATTGGTACGATGCCGCCGACCTTTTCCTCCTTCCGTCCGAACTCGAGGGCATGCCATTGTCCGTCATGGAAGCCATGGCCAAGGGCATTCCAGTGATTGCCACTGCGGTCAGCGGCACACCGGAGGAATTGGGTGACACCGGAAAACTCCTACCCAATCCCCTCAAAGACGCGGACGGCGTCATCCGTCAGCTGGCCGAGACGATTGAATCCTGGTCCCAGGATCACGCTCTCCGCGCCGATCAAGGCCGCCGCGGTCGCGAACGGGCGGAACGCATGTTCCAGGAATCCATGATGGTCGATCGCACACTCGCACTGGTTGCCTCCCACCTCGCTCCCGCCGAGATCCGGCAGGCGAGCTGAGGCCCTTCAGGCCCCGGATAGCGCTCCCGCAGGCCCGCCCTTGACCGGGCGCGCTTGTCGGCCGAGCGAACGTTCCACCGCAACGAACCCTATCGGCCGTTGGTCTTTGCCGGGCTCAATTGCGCGGCCCGCTGGGCCAACTGCAGATTGTTTCGGGCAGCGGCGTGGTTCGGATCGAGACGCAGTGCCTCTTGAAACATCGCAATCGCCTCGGTCGGAATTCGCTGGCGAAACATGATGATTCCAAGGTCACACAGCACGGGTGCGGTCGGCCGATACCGCGTGAGCATGTAGCGAAGCACCCGCTCCGCCTCGGCAAGCTTGCCCTGCCTGGCCTTGAGTGCTCCCAGGTACTGCAGAAATTCCATCACATCCGGAAACTGGGCCGCGGCTTCCAGCAACAGTATCTCCGCTTCCTCCATACAGTCACGCGCTGCCGCCTGCTGAGCCCGGGACAACCACAATTGAGGCGAGGCACCCAGGGGAATAGGCGTAAAAGCACCGTACGCCGGCAGATATTCCTCCAACGTCATCAAGCTGGAGCGGTAGAGCCAGCGCATGCCGGGAGTCGCCCACGTGAGCTTGAAATGAGAAATGATCTGGGGATGCAGCGGCGTCTCCTCCGCACCCAGCAATGCCACCTGAGACGGAGGTGAAAACGCTTCTCCCGTTCCCCCGCGTTGAACTAGTGCCGCCACTACGCCCTGATAGATGACGCGGAGCATTAGGTAGGTGGGATGATTCACGGTACCAAACAGCTTGCGGGTACGAAAGTGGGATTCGATGAAGGGCGCCACCGCAATATCCGACTGCTGATCATTGAACTGAAGCTCAGCCAGCGCCATCTTGCTGAAGCGGTCGAGGTTCACAATCGAGTTAAGGTCCGTCTCCACATAACGCTTAAACAGATCCGAGAGCGGCACGCCCTCATCCAGCAGGCGCATCACCAAGCGGTCCCCATAGGGATAACGTCCCCAGGGAAAATCCTTTTCCGGTAAGTTGCGCGGATCAACCGCATAGGTCGGCCACAGCAGCTTCATCCACAGCGTGGGATATCGAATCTGCCGACATCTCGCCGGAAGAGAACTCAGGAAGGCGGGAGGCTTGCAGGCGGCCGCGGTCTGCCAGATCACGACCGCCAGGGTTCCATAGAATCCTGGTTGATGCACGGGATGTTCAGGCGGGGGACCACCACCGTAGTCGGAGAGATAGATGATCTCATACTCCGCCGAAATCTCGGGTTTCTGCCGAAGCGCACCGGCCAGCCAGCCACCCTGGCAGTTGCCATAGACGAGAATTCTCGGTTTGGGTGCGCTCATGGTTTTCTCAATTTGACGACGTCTCGGACTCGACGGGTGACAGCGGCCCGCTCGCTAGCGGTCAGCGGTAAGTTCCGCGATGAGCTCAACCAGGTCGCCCACGGTACCAAGTCTCAGGACACGATCCATCGGCAGGGAGATTCCGAAACCATCCTCAAGCTGAATCAGTATCATGGTATGCGAAAGTGAATCCCACCCACGTACGTCCATGGCCCGGGTCGCTCGGGAGATGGGCACCGGGCCGCAACGCACCGTGTCGCGGATGATCGCAGCGGTCTTTTCCAGGATTTCGTCGGAGTTCATCATGAGGCGAGCAATCGAGAATGGAGAAACCTAAAATCCGAACGAGTGACCAACCACGGATGGACACCGATGGACTCGGATGCTGAGTGACGGGGATGAAACGTGGCGGCGAATCGTTTCCCTTCGCGGTTCAAGAGCATCGCTCTGACCTCGTTCGGCGCCGTTCCGGCCTTTTCGTTCGGTCGATCCGTGTTCGTCCGTGTCCATCCGTGATTGAATTGAAGGTCAGCGGCTAGGCGGCCTGAGCCCGCTCGGCTTGGTACTTGGCCAGGTTCTCAACCCGGCTGATCTTGCCACTCGTCGTCTTGTTCAGCCACCCGGCTCCAACCACGTGGACGTCAAACACGAGGAGTCCGGCTTGATCCAGTAAAGCCTGCTTGATCTGCTGCGACAGGTCGTTCCGGGTGGAATCGGCAATCGTCGGCGCCTCCGCGATTATCACGACCTCTTCGCTTCCAACGTCCGATCGAAAGTACCCAACTGCCACGGTGCGGCCCGGCTGAACACCGGGCACCTGATTCACGAGGAACTCAAGTTCGTGGGCGTAGTAGTTTCTCCCATGCACAATGATGAGATCGTTTTTTCGACCCGTAACATAGAGCAATCCGTCGTGCAAAAACCCCAGGTCACCCGAGTGGTACCAGCCCGCCCGCAATTTGCGGTGAGTCTCCTCGGGCAGGAGGAAATAGCCGTCAAACAGGCAGTCCCCGGCGATGCAGATCTCGCCAATCCGACCTTCGGTGACGGGCAGCCCCTGGTCATCGCGGATTTGCACGCTCAAACCCGAAATTGGGGTTCCAGTCGACAGCACCACCGTGGACGGCGCCGCGTCCGATTCGACCGGCACGGCGCATCCCACACGCAGTGCGTCAGGCTCGACACAGAGACGCCGAACTGGGAGATCGGATTCCGTCTGAGTCACGGCAAATACCGTTTCAGCCATCGCATAGCAAACCTGCAGGTGTTCGGCCCTGACCCCGGCGCCAGCGAAGCGTCGGGCGAACAGGTCGAACGATTCGGCGCGGCACGGTTCGGAGCAATTGATCCACGCCCGCATGGATGACAGGTCGAGCGCCGGTGAGGGACGCACCGTGCGACACAGATGATGGAAAGCGAAGTTCGGCTGCCAGCAATGCGTGCCGCGGAAGCGCTGGATCGCTTCGAACAGTCGTCCTGGACTCACGACCCACTCGAATGGATCCATCATCACGACGGGCACGCGAGTGATCAAGGGCAGCAAAAAGCAAGCGATCAATCCCATGTCGTGATACAACGGCAGCCAGGAAACCACACGATCGCCCGGCCTGAGCTGAAGCCGCTCTGCGTAACTCCGCACCTGGCGAAGGACGGCGCGATGGGTCAGCGCCACCCCTTTCTTCAGTCCCGTTGTGCCGGAACTGTGCTGCAAGAATGCGACCTGATCGGGACTCACGCTCGCTGGGACGAAGGGGAGCTGGGCGTCGATGGCCTGCTCCGCGCCCAACAATCGCCAGCCCTCATGGCGCGTGCACTCGGCGACCGCAGTGAGGTTCTCTCCGTAGGTCAGCAAAGTCCCGGTCGCCATGCGATCCAGCAACTTTTGGTGCGAGCTCCAATACAAACGTGGTTCCTGCTTGCTCGTGGGAAACGGCATGAACGAGGGCACCGCGCCGATCAACATCGCGCCCAGGAAAGCGGAAAAGAGATCGGGGGAGTGCTTGAGCACGATCAGCACCACCTCGCCCCGCCTGACTCCGCGGCCCTGAAAAAAGCCGGCATAACGCTCGGCGCCGCGCCGCAGGTCGCCATAACGAAGGGTCGTGTGGACGCCGCCTTGCAGGAATTCGCAGAACAGGTCTTGATCCGCCATCGCTCCCCCACCCAGTGCGGCCTGGAGCGTGCCTTCTGGGAATGGCTCCGGACGAGCAACACCGGATGCCTCCGGACGTGACACCTCCACGACGGGCTGCAGGAGCGTGGTCATCGGGGTTTTCGTGAGCAAACTGACCAGAATTCGTCGCAACTACCGACTGCGCGGCGCGCGATTGTAAACGGATTGAAGAAACGCGGCTTCAAAAGTCAGCCGGTGCGTCTGCTTGACTTCGAGGGTGTGCTTTCTGACCTGCGGGAGGAAGACCGCCAGACCCAACCCGCCCCACATCTGCCGCGTGCAGGAGTCGTCTGGATGCAGCACGCCGGGGCAGAAGTCCAGATCGACAAAATGACAGTGCGGATTGCGTGTCCAGGACGCGGCCAGGATCCCCTGACGACAGCCTGGATTGAAGGTGTCGTGCATGAGCACGATCATCTGTTTCGTCGGGGTGAGTTTGAGGATGAACTCAAGGTCTTTGAGCACGCCCGCCGCCGAGTGGTCGCCATCGACAAAAATGAAATCCGGGGTGACACCCTCTCCGGTCAATCGGCTCAGCAGCACCGGCAGAACATCGTGGGAACTCCCCGTGATGAATTCAACATTCTCAAACTTGTCCTGCAGACGACTCTTCACCCCCGGGTCGATGTCGATCGAGATGGTCCGGGTGGAGTGACGCGCAATCAGCGCCAGCGTGGCGCCGGTTTCAGTCCCTACCTCAATGGAACACGCCGGTCGTAAGTTTGAGAGGAGCGACTGGAACACGGCCGTCTCGCTGTGGGCGAAATGGACGCTGTTGGGCGAAAAGTCTAGGAAGCGGCGATTTCCAGTGAGTGCCGGATAGATCACTTCATGGAGCGTCGCCATGTCGGCAGCCTGAGTCTTCATAGTCTGAGAAAAAGAAAGTGGAATGGAATGGGACCGGGAATCGAATCCTAGACGTTCACGCCGCTCTTCTTGATTGTATCCACCATCCAGAATGCGCGCCAGCGCATCCAGTCATTCTCGATGCCGGAATAGGTCAGGCCGGTGGCCCGCAAGCCCTTCTCCAGCTCAGCGTAGCGTTGGGCCGTCTCCCAAAGATTCATGTTGGCGCTATAGTTCGTCTTGGCGGCAAAGACGCGCTGGCAGGCAAAAGCGGTTTTCTCGTAATACATGCCATATAGAAACGCCAAAAGATGGCTCAAGAAGAAATCAACCTGCGGACCCAGTTTTGGAAACAGCTGGTCCATCTCCGTTCCGCCGTGTTTCATGTACAAATCACGCCGCCAGATCGCACTGGGGGTCGTCACCACCGAACGACAATTGATGAAGCCTGTGGCGCATTGCAGCGGTGCATTGTAACCGTTCACCTCAGCCGTCCCACAGGTCATGACTATTTTTTCGGTCTCAGCCTGGAGAATGGCTGTGACACCATAAAAGCCCGCCGGTCGCGGATCCGCCTCCAGCGCAGTGACGGCATTCTTGAAAAAATGTTCACTGATAACAAAATCATCGGCCGCCGCACAATAGAGATACTTACCCGTGGCCCGGCTGAAGATGTCTTCACAAGCCTTGGTCACTCCAAGGTTGGTTGGAAAGTAGTTCGGCTTGATGCGTGGATCCCGGCGCGCGTAATCACGGATGATGTCAGGGCTGCCATCTGTCGAACCATCATCGGTGAGCACGATCTCCAGATTCGACAGGGTCTGCCGTTGAAGGCCAGCGAGGCACTTGGGCAGGAAGCG
>JAEUGZ010000496.1 GCA_016794725.1 Opitutaceae bacterium
GGGTCGCAAAAAAACCCGCGGCATTGGCCGCGGGTGAGCGTGTGACAAAGAAACGGCTCAGGCGCGGCCGAGGTAGGTACCGTCGATCGTGCTGACCCGGATCTGTTCACCTTCCTTGATGAAGAGCGGGACCTGAACCACGAGACCGGTTTCGAGCGTGGCGGGCTTTTGCACGTTGCTCGCCGTATCGCCCTTCACGCCGTCGGCGCTTTCCGTGATCTTGAGGGTCACCGTGGAAGGAAGATCAACCGAAAGAGCCTTTTCATCGACGAAGAGCACGTCCACCTTACCGCCCGGCGTCAGGTAGTTCTTCACGTCACCCAGGGTCTCGGCCGTGAGTTCAATCTGGTCGAACGTCTCCGGATCGATGAAGGCAAAGGTGCCGCGATCCGCATAGCTGAACTCCAATGTCCGGCGATCCGTCGGAAGCACTTCAATTGCCTCGGTGGAAGCGAAACGCTGGTCCAAAGCCTTGCCGTAACGCAAATTGCGCATTTTGATCTGCACGAACGCCCGCAGGTTTCCGGGGGTGCGGTGCTGGGTTTCCATGACGAGGTGAGGCTCGCCATTGAACTTGATGACTTGGCCTTTGCGGATGTCGTTGGCTGCGGGCATGGTCGGAATGAGACGAATTCGAGAGCGGTAAAGGTGAGGGGAATAATCAGCTGGGGTGGCGCGTGTCAAGAATTCGACCTCGGCCTCCGATTCCAGTCCGTCCCTTCCGGACCGCGCTGCTTGGACGTCATGGACCGGCTGGAGGTGCCACCCCGCACCGGCCGTCTGCACCGATATCGGGGACGCGGGTGAAAATGGAAGGCAGCCAACTGGACTTTCGCGCCGGACAATGGACTGGCCTGGAGCTGCGGTGTCATGAGAATGTCCCGACGCGAGAAACGGGCGACGCCGGTTTTCATTCGTTTTGCGACGCCCAGAGCCGGTTTGTCCTTTTGGAATCAGGTCCGCGCTTGCGCTCACAGCTTCGACTCTGAGACGCTCAACCCTACTCCATGATGAAACAACGCACGCTTGCGCGCGCCGTCTCGATCAAAGGCACGGGCCTCCACACGGGCAATCCGGTCCACATGACCTTTCACCCCGCGCCGGCCGGCCATGGGCTGGTTTTTCGACGGACGGATCTGCACGGGCACCCTGAAGTCCGGCCGAGGATTGAGTTGGTGGGAGATCTGGTCCGCAATACCACGGTGCAGGACGGTCATGCCAAGGTTCATCTGGTCGAACACGTGCTCAGTGCCTTGCACGGCTGCGGCATCGACAATGTTCTGATCGAAATGGATTCGTCGGAACCGCCGATCATGGATGGTTCCGCCCGTCCGTTCGTGAACATGATTCTTGAGGGCGAGCCGGTCGAACAGGACAAGGAACGCGTCTACTTCGAATTGGATGCTCCGGTTTCCGTGATGAAGGGCAACCGGTCCATCATCGCCCTGCCCTACGATGGCCTGAAAATCACCTGCACCTCGACGGACGACCGAGGCTATCACACGCAGCACCTCTCGATCACCGTTGATCCCGAGACTTACATCAGCCAGCTGGCGTCGGCGCGCACCTTCACGATCTATGAGGACATCGAGGAGCTGTTGAAGCTCGGCAAAATTCGCGGTGGCAGCCTGGACGCCGCCATCGTCATCAAGGGTGGCAACATCCTTTCAAAGGAGCCGCTGCGTTTTAAGGACGAATTCGTCCGTCACAAGATTCTCGATATCATCGGCGACATCGTGCTGCTCGGCGTGCCGCTCAAAGCGCACATTGTCGCCACCTGTCCGGGGCATCAGCTGAATGCGGAGATCACCCGGGTTCTCTTTGACCGCCGCCAGGAGGCCCAGAAGTCTCCAGCCAGGAAGAAGTCGCCCGAGGCAAAGACCATGGTGCTGGCCCATGAGACGTCCCTCGACATCCGGCGCATCCTGGAAACGCTGCCGCACCGCTATCCGTTCGTCATGATCGACCGGGTCACGGAGTTCAAAGGCGAGGACGAACTCACTGCGATCAAGAACGTCAGTATCAACGAGCCCTATTTCCAGGGACATTTTCCGGGCAATCCGGTGATGCCCGGGGTGCTGCAGCTGGAGTGCATGGCCCAGGCCGCTGGTATTTTGATGCTGCGACGGGGCTCGGTTGAGGGGAAGACCTCGCTCTTCATGAGCGCGGACAAAGTGAAGTTTCGCAAACCGGTGCGCCCCGGCGATCGCCTGGTCGTGTCGGCAAAACTGACCAAAACGCGTGGCACCAAACTCGCCTCCGCCGAAGTCACCTGCACCGTGGACGGCGCGGTGGTGTCGTCGGCTGAGCTCATGTTCGCCATTGTGGACGAAGCGGAAGTGACCTGATCTCCATGGCGACCCGCATCCACCCCAGTGCGATCGTTGAGTCTTCCGCCCAGCTGGGCGTGGATGTTGAAGTCGGGCCTTTCGTTTATGTCGGACCCGAAGTCACGCTCGGGGACCGGACGCGGCTTCATCACCATTGCGCCGTCGAGGGATGGACGGTGCTTGGACCCGATTGCGAGGTCTATCCCCACGCCAACCTGGGAGCCAAGACGCAGGACTTGAAATACAAGGGAGGCCGCCCCGGGGTTCGCATGGGTGCCCGCAATGTGTTTCGTGAGTGTGTCACCGTGCATGCCGCCACCTCGGATGGTGATGTAACCGTGATCGGTGACGACAATACGTTGCTGGCCTACTGCCACGTCGCCCACGATTGCGTGCTGGGGAATCACATCGTGATGAGCAATTCGATCATGCTGGCCGGGCATGTGACGGTGGAAGACCACGTCACCATTGGCGGAGGAGCGGGGGTCCACCAGTTTTGCCGCATTGGCGCTTATGCCATGGTCAGCGCCTTTGCAAAGGTGGTGCAGGACGTCGCTCCCTACTTCATCGCCGACGGCCAGCCCGCCGTGATTCGTTCCCTGAACAAGGTGGGGCTCGAGCGAAAGGGCTTTACGCCGGAACAGATGGATCGAGTGAAGCAGGTGTACCGAATCATGTTTCGGGACGGACTGAACCGCAGCCAGGCGATGGAAAAGCTGGCGCAGCACCCGGCAGCGGGTTCGGCCGAGTTCCAGCGCGTGACGACGTTTGCGGCCCAGAGCGAGCGCGGGCTCGCCCCGGGGAATGTCGTCTGACGCCGGTCAGGACGTCACGTCGCCTTCTTCTTGTACACGGTCGCTGGATCGAACAGTCGTTCGGCCGTGTACTCGAGCGCAAACCCGGTCCCGGCGGCGGCGGAGGGCAGGTCGGCCAGCCGGCGGTAGAAACAACTCTTGTAACCATTGTGGCAGGACGCGTTGGCCGAGCCGGTTTGCTCCACCTTCAGCAACAGGACGTCCTGGTCGCAGTCGGTGCGCAGCTCGCGCACGGACTGGATATTGCCCGACTCCTCGCCTTTGATCCAGAGCTTGCCGCGCGAGCGACTCCAGTAGGTCGCCTTGCCGGTGCGAAGGGTGTGGGCGAGGGATTCGGCGTTCATGAACGCAAACATGAGGACGTCGCCGGTGGAGACGTCCTGCGTGATGCAGGGGATCAGGCCATCGGGCCCGAACTTGGGCTGGAGAGTGGTGCCGAGTTCAATTTCGGCGGTGGTGGTGCGGGACGGAAAATTCATGGGAGGAAGCGTGACGAGGGAAGGAAACCGAAACCAAGGCAGGGACGGGCGGGGACGCCCGTCCTAAGGATGTCGGTTCGCCAGATCCCGCAGGTAGTCGTAACTGTACAGCCCGGTCCGGTGACCGTCGCTGAAATCAAAGCGGATCGCGTAGTTGCCGACCCGTTCCCAACCAACGACCGTGACGCCGCCGAAGTTCCGGGGACCG
>JAEUGZ010000049.1 GCA_016794725.1 Opitutaceae bacterium
TCGTAGATCGCAGGAGGGTTCGATCACGCACCGCGTATTTCCGAGACCTTCCGAGGCGTATCAGGACTCTCCTGCGCCTCGAGCGATCCGTTATTGAATCGTGGAACGCCATGGACGCGCAAGGCTCTCGGGCGCCCCGGAAGGAGGCTCGCGAGCGATACGAAATGCTAAGGCAGGCGC
This sequence comes from Opitutaceae bacterium, assembly GCA_016794725.1. Classification (GTDB taxonomy): domain Bacteria; phylum Verrucomicrobiota; class Verrucomicrobiia; order Opitutales; family Opitutaceae; genus UBA6669. Next base: position 181 of record JAEUGZ010000049.1, read on the forward strand.
TGCGGGCCGAAGGTGCAAAGTTCCGCTTCCGATGGAGAGCCCTGGAAAGTGCGCTGAGGGAACAACGCACGCTCCACGCTGAGATCCAGGAGCTTCAGGATCAGGTTGAACGCGCGAAGCGCCTGAAGCCGAAACCGGATGCGCGCATCGAGGTTCCGGTCCTCGAGGAGAGACTCAGGCAGATCGAGGGCAGGCACGGCAGATCGACCCGCGAGATGCTCGAGTCCGCGGCGGCGGCCGAACAGGGAATCCGCAAGGCGTTGCAGGCCGCGGCGGAGATCGTGGAAAGCAGTCTTTCGCTGGTGGCTTTGACGGCGCCCGAGTATGTTCGCCCCGGTTGGACGGTGGTGGAGTTGGTGCAGGCGGGAATGACGGGCCTCATGGCAGCCGTGGAGCGTTTTCAGGTCCGCACGGGACGGAGGTTCTCGCCCTTCGCCGAACGCAAGATTCGCAGGGCGATCACCCAGGCGATGGCGAAGCGACCCGGATCCACGCGCCACGGTGCGAGGTAAGTGCGGCCAACGTTAATTTGCGACTTGGCTTGCGATTGCGCGCGGGCCTGGAAGGGGGGTGGTGGAGCGGCGATCGAGTTGGACTTGAGTCAGGAGAGGCATCCCGGCAGGCTGCGGAAATGAGACCGTGGCTCGCATTGGCTCTGATCGGGATGGCCGGCGTCAGTCTGAAGCCGGCCATTGCGTTTGAGGCGAAGGCGCCGGTCGACCCGGCTCTGATGTCAGCGCTGAGAATTCTTTCCTTTGAGACTCCGCCCACGACGAGTGAGGAGTTAGGGGTGGCGATGAAGGTCTACATCGCCTTCGAAAAGACGGAGACGAGTCAGCGGGTGCGGCCACCGGCGGCGGCAATGGCGTGGGTTCCCAACTACGGACCGTGCAGCATGATTGAGCCCTTTCTGGAGCTGGTCTTCATTGCTTCCTTCCAAAACGACCAGCTCCTGGGCAAGTCCACCGGATCCGTGCACCGTGGCTGGCTCTCGGTGATCAAAGCTTATCGGTCGATGCTGAGTACTCCCGGCAGCGATCCAGTGACCATCGAATCGATTGAAGCGATGATCGAGAAGGAGGCGAAGGGATCCCTGGCCGCGGAGGGAGCGCGCATCGAAGCGGAGTGGGCAAGGGCGCGGAAGGACCTATAGTCCAGTCGGTCGTGTGCGGGCAAGGCGCGTAACCGAGTCAGCTCGGTGGAACGGTGCAGACGTCCGGACTCGAACGATGCGTGTCTCTTGCCTCACGGTTCGTAGGTAACCGTGAACTTCCTTTGACGGCGGCAGACTGTGGGGATGTGCGCGTTTCGGCGCACAGTTTTGACCAGTTTGTTGCCGTGGACGGTGAGCCATTCACCCTTTTCGTGAATGTTCTCCCGGCTAGATAGGTCGATCGGTATAAATGGCATTTTTGGGGGTGGATTCTGGTATACAGGAATGTGCTTTGCTTAGCAGTCCTTCGGTCCCAGTGGCTCATGACAACCGGGTTGTACCTGTGAACCACCATCAACCACTCACCTCTATGCATTGCACTCTATTTGCCTCGCGTTTGCTATATATCGCACTTGCCGGAACTTTAGTTTCTGCTGAATCGTTGGTTATGGCTCAGGCGGTGAACCCCGCCCCAACTGCATCAGCGGCGTCGCCCGCTCCGTCCGCTGGTGTCAAACCTGCACTCAACGAGCGTGTACAGTTGAGTGCATTGGAGGTGACGTCCTCGAAGGTTGATGGCTTGAATACGAAGTCGATCTTCGAGGCCACCGAAGAGGCAGCCATGCCGTACAATGTCATTTCGCGGGTCGATATTGATCGAATGGGAGCCACGAGCATGGAAGAGCTCTTTCGAAATGTTCCCGAGGCCACCAACTATGGCAACGTACTGCAAAGCGCAGTTGGCAACACCCAGGTGACAGGAGGGCAAACCTATTCCACGGCGGCGATCAATCTCCGTGGGTTCGGAACCACTCAAACCATTGTCCTGATCAATGGACGTCGACTTGGGCAGGGCAGCAATGTTGGCGGACCGGACATCAGTCGCATTCCGATCGGGTCCATCGAACGGATTGAGATTTTGCCAGCAGCCGCCGCGGCCATCTATGGAGGTGGCGCAGTTGGGGGAGCCGTGAACATTATCCTCCGGAAGAATTTCTCGGGACGAGACATCAGTACCTATTTCGGTACGGCGACCGCGGGTGGTGGAACGGAGTTTCGGACCACGTTGCTTGAAGGGCGGACATTGAACGGCGGTAAAACGCGGCTGACCGCAACCCTCGATTATAACACCCGGCGTCCTGTGTTCATGAATCAGCGGGACTACCTGCAAAGGGCGTATGACAAGTATGGTCCCACGACCACCTATCGATCGACCACTGGCGTTTCGCTCTACGAAACCTTCACGCTGCGTGCGTATGCGGGTATGCCTGGCACGATCGTCGCCTCCAATCCTACGGGCGGGCTGGGGATCCCTGGCAATCCGAACGCCCGATACGCTGCAATTCCAGCCGGACTGACGTCTGCCCAGGCCAATGCGCTGACTCCGGCATCCTTCAATACGACTGCCGGGTCGGCCAATCTTGAGCCGCGCTACAATCGATCGATTCTCTATCGACCCCAGGACAACTACTCGGTCCAGCTGCAGGTGGAACACGATTTCATTCCGGATCGTTTGTCGTTCTACGCGGAGGCGAACGCCTCCTATCAACGCCAGAACTACGAGTTTCCGCAATCTTTCTCCCTTTCGCTCGCGGCAAACCACCCGTTCAACCCGTTTCGGACGGGTGTTACCCCGGGTTTCGCCGGGGTTCCTATCGTGGTGATGATGGACACCCCCGACATCACGGACCCGAGTTCGCTGCAGGAACGAAACGACGCCCGGCTCACGTTGGGTTTGAAGGGCAAGATCAACGAAGACTGGGAATGGACCCTCGACGGGTCCGCCCAGTACCAGCGTCTCTATTCGGATGCGTACAATCCATCAAACTACCTTCAGTCGTTGCTCCAGACCGTCACATTGACGGGTGCGGGAGCGGCTCCGCTCGCGACGCGTTGGAACACCTACAATCCCTTGATGGACCACGATCTGTACCCCATCAGCCGCGTGGATCATGACAGTCTGTTCTATTACAATCGTCAGAATGCCCACTATAATCGCAATGCGCAGGTGGCCGCCCGTGTCGTCGGAGACGTCTGGCAGTTGCCGGGCGGACCCCTGCGGGTTTCCCCCGGAGCGGACCTGCGCTTCGATCAACGGCACGGCTTCCAGTATATCCCCGGCAGCGAACGGATGCTGCAGCTGACGGGATTCACGGTGGGTGCCCCATCCCGTACTCCACTCTCCGATACGATCCTTGGCGCTTATCTCGAAACCACCGTCCCCATCATTGGAAAGCGGTTTAAGCCCATCCCCTTTGTCGAGTCGTTCGAGATTGGCGCCAGCCGGCGGTGGGACCAAAGCAATCATGCGCGCAACACGGTCTCTAACACCGTGTCCGGATCTTCGTGGATCGGCAAGTCCATCATGTTGCGGGCGTCCCTGACCGAAGGCTTCGTGCCGCTGGATCGAACGCATCTGACGGACCCGGTCATCGCCACCAATGTCAACCAGACCTTTGCCGATCCCATGCGCGGAAACACCTCGCAGTTGGTTACAATCCCGACGTACATCACCGGCGGAAATCCCGAGTACCTGCGCACTGAGTTCGCGCGGACGCGCAACTTCGGCTTTGTCCTCAAGCCCCGGGTTCTTGATGGTCTCACGGTCAATGTGAATTATTTCATGACCAAGCGCTTTGATACTCCGGCAACTCCCACCTTGGCCGATGTGTTGAGCTTTCCTCAGGACTATCCCGGGCGGGCAGAGCGGGCGCCGCTGACGGCGGCTGACATTAGCAGTGGTTATACCGGGGGAGCCATCACCGTGCTCAACCTCACCCGAATCAACTTGGCCGCGGTGGAGCAGGATGGGTTTGACTATCGCATTACCTACCGGTTGCCGTTGAATGCGGAGCGTTACGGTCGGCTCACGTGGAATACCAATGTGACGCAGTACAACTCGCATCGCACGCGGGTGCGCAATTCGAGTCCGGCCGTCAACCAGGTGGATGTGCAGAACCAACCGATGCGCTGGCGCGGTAATTCGAGTGTGTTTTGGGAAAAGGACCGCTGGATGGCCGGTGTAACCGCCAACTACATCAACTCCTATTATGGTTCCACCACCCAGCCGACGCCTGCGTTGCCGACGGCAACGGGTATCGATGGGCGCAAGATTCCGCACTCGCTGCTTTTTGACCTGCAGATCGGCTACAAATTTCCCGCGGGCGCTCTGCGCGGCAACCGCTGGAAGGAGGTCTTCAACGCCACGGAGTTCCGGTTGGGTGTGCTGAACGTTCTAGATCGAGATCCTCCACTCTTCACCGACAGCACTGGCCTCTACAGTCGCTACAACGACCCGCGTCAGCGTTTTGTGTACCTGCAGGTCAAGAAGACGCTGTAGGCGAATGTCGCTCAACTCAGTCACGGTTAAATGGAAATGCTTCGGACGCTTTCACGGGTCGAACCCCGCACGTGGCATGCCTCGGCCCGGTGATACCGGACCTGAAGGAGAGCATGCCACGATCTCGCGGGACCTGATTTTTGCTTTCTGACGCTGCGCGCCGCCGCCATCAGCGCAGGGCATGGATTCGACCGAGACCCTGTCCATTCCGGAGCTGGCTCTAGAACAGAGGTCAGGTGCCAAGCAGGAGCCCAGGCGTCTTGAGAAGATGCTTGTCCGCCTTCCGCCGGCCTTCCGGCCTGCCGACGAGGCAACAACGGCTCCTATATGGGCCACCAACCGTGGAAGTAACTCCTCGACGCGCATGAGGCGCCGGTGCCTCGGCCAGAACACAACGACGGCATAGTCATTCGGACTCTGGTCAAGTCCTGGAAGCGCTGAGGCAACGTGACGGCAAGAGAAGGGAGCTGTGGTTCGCACTCTTCAGGCGGCAACCGCTGGATTCTCTATCTGCCGAAGCGATGGTGGCGCTGACGACGACCTACGGCCGCTGGACTCAAAGATTGGTGATGTCTAGTATCAGGGGTTCAGCGCCGTGAATGACAAAGCGGCGCAAGTCGCCTTGGCCGCGAAAGTGAACGAACTCGTCGCTGGGCTGATTGATGCGCCCGGCGTGCCTGAACCAACCCGTGAGGCGGCGTCCGTCTGCAGCCTTGGGCGTTGACTGGATCAGATGCGGACTCGGTTGAACCGGAGCAGGTGAGCACATGTGCCGCGGGAGGAGGCCCTTTGGATGGTCCAGACCCTCCTATCGGAATACGTGCTGATCAAGTGTGACGGCGAGGACGTCCAGTGCGCAGCTCGGAACGTCGTGAATACGATAGGGACCGCCGATCTGCACTTAGACAGCTTTCGGGCCGGGAGTCGAGGGTGCCGGAAGGGAAGAATGAGCTCGCTACGCGATCGATTCTCGCAGGGCGTCCACCATGCGTTTTTGCAGCCGGTGGACCCGTTTCATTGCGTTGGCGACGTAGGTGCGGGCACCGGCCGGATCGCGGTGAATGGCTTCGAGCCGCGACCAGAGCTGGTCCCCGTTGGTTTCGTCGACTTCGAAGAACCAGTTGTCCACTCCAATATCCCGATACATCTGACCTTTGCAGGTGTCGGTGGGCTGCCGCACGTAGAAGGCCGGCGTGCCGTTGGCGAGCGCGATGATCGGCGAATGGCATTCCACACTGATGACCGCCTGCGCCTTCGAGTAAATGGATGCCGCCTCGTCGGGCAGCCAGTAGGTGTCGCGCCAGACCACGTTTTTCTTCACGTCCGCGGGCAGCGGATCCACGAGTACCTCCTTGGCCATCGGAACCTGGTAGGTCATTTCAGCGCAGGCCATCACTCGGTTTCCGGTCTGCCGAACATAGGCTACGATCATGGCGCGGAGCTTGGCGTGATCCTGCTCGGTCGTCCGCGCATTGATGGCGTCCTTGACATGATCAGACGCCATCCGCGCCTCGTTTCGAATCTGGTAGTAGGGGGTGTACCGCAGCCGAGGGATGACACAGATGAACTTTCCCTCTTCGAGGCGTTGGGACTTGCGATAGGCGTCACCCCGTGGGTCATCGCGCAGGTGCATGCCGAATTGCGCATCCGGTCCAAACTCGAGGATCGGTGTTGTTACACCTTGGAGACGGAGGTAGTCGCGGGAAAGGGTCTCCCGGGTGAACATGAAGGACGCGTGATCGATGATCCAGCGGGTCTCGGCGTCGAGGTGGGTGCGGGGCAGTTGCTCGATGCGTTGACGGATGCTCTGGAGGGTTCCTCCCTCGGGATCGCGACCGTCGCCGAAGCCGGAGATCGGGTCGGTGCTGACTCCGAAGACACCGAAGGGCTTGCCGGTCGCGCGATGCCACGCCGCGAGGTGGGCCCGGGCACCGAATCCGGAGCCGGAGCCATGGATCATGATGTCAGCCTCGGCCCACGCTTCGGTCAGAGCCTTGGACGTAGGCCGCCCGTCGGGGCCCAGCACGGGTTTTCCGTCGGAGCCCGAAGCGCCCTCCGCAATCCGGAGGCGAGGAAAGGCCTTGAGCAAAAACTCGCGGGAGCCATGGCCGAGGGTGCCCGGCCAGAGGATGACCTCGGACTCCGGGAAGTGGCGTTCGATCAGGCGCAGGGCCCCCGGGGTGTGGCCGATGTCGCCGATGTTCACGCTTTGCCAGGAGCCGCGGAGCAGAATGCGCGGCGGCCGGGCGGCGGTGGACTGGGCCGCGAGGCGGGAGGCAGGCAGGGCCGTCAATGCGGCGGCGGTGGCAGAGCGAAGCAGGAAACGACGGCGAGTCAGCATGGGGAACGGGAGGCAGGGAGTGAACTAGGCGCGGCCCATGGCCTGATCGAGGTAGGGACCGACATCGGCAACGTAGACGGAGCGGGTGTCGTTGTGAACGCCGTTGAACACAACAAAACGTCCGGTGCGATCCCAGACCGGATGCGCGTCGATGCGGTGTTCGGCGGTGAGTCGCGGTGTCTCGCTGCGGGTGAGCAGCACCTGCGCCAGCGCGACCTCGGTGCGATCACGCAGGTCGATGAGACGGAGGGGCGCGGTGCCGTCTCCGCGCGTGACGGGTTCGCGCGGATAGGCGTCGGTGATGACAAACGGCTTCGTGGGATGCATCGAGGGATGTCCCGAGCCAATGGGGTGGATCGAGTGCAGGTTGGCGCCATCGTAGCGGACGCTGACGAGGTCGAGGTCCTTTGTGCCGTCGCGGATATTGAGGTTGATGGTCAGGTTTTGTCCGTCGGGTGCCCACATCGGGTGATGGCCTCCGCGGGCGTACTGTTCGGGTGTCACGGCAAGTCGGATGTCCGAGCCGTCGGGTTTCATGGTCACGAGCGTGAGCAGACGTGGTCCGGTGCGCGGGCCGGTTTGCGTCGGGTCTGACCAGCGCAGGAACGCCATCAGCCGGGTTCCCTGGGGATTCCATCGAATCTGGAAACAGTAGTATTCGAACTTCTCGGGTTCGGGGATGCGCAGGCTCGGGACGGCGCGTTCGTAGATGTCGCGGATCGAGGCGATCAGCCGGCTGCGACCGGAGGCGATGTCGGTGATAAACAGGCCGTCGTCCGCGACGGGGCCCCGGTTCCGCGGGGTTTTCTCCTCGGGCAGGACGACGCCATAACCGACCTGGATGCGTCGCGACGACACCAGGTTGTAGGAAGTCAGGGAGCGGCCGTCGGGTGAGACCGTGAATACCGTGCCTTCGAGTCGTCGCGAGCCGCCCGTGGCGGGGTTGAAGTGGACGGCGAACGGAGTCCACGTGGCCGGGTGGACGTCGTTGAAGAAGAGATCGGAGTCGGTCGCGCCCCACTGGACGTTGGCTCCCATCTGGGTCTCCCAACCGCGCGACTGCGCGACGGTGCGCTCGCGTCCGGTGGTGAGATCCACCAGCACCACCTCGCCGGCCTCACCCGGTTGCGGCGGGCGGTTTTCGTTGGGCAATCGGAAGAGCCCGACGAAGCGACCGGAAGGACTGATCGGCGAGGTGTCGAAGAACCGGTGGATGATCCGACCTGTTGCGATCCGGATGATCGGCACGCGGCCCTCAAATTCCGTGCACGCTGGAAAGCGCGCGAAAAAATCCGGGGGGGCGGTCGCTGCGCGGGCCACCGCGCGGAGGGCGGGAATTGCTCCGGCGGTCAAGGCCGCGGCGCCGTGGGCGAGGAAGGTGCGACGTTTCATCCGGTTGTCGCTTCAGAAGCGGTAGGCGATGTTGAAACGAGCGTTGACCGGCTCATTCCAGAGATACTGGAAGTCGAGGAAACGCTCGTTGGTCACGTTGTTGACGTTGAGCGACAGCGTCAGCTCGCGTCCGTCCCTGAGGGGCAGACGGTATCCGGCCAGCAGATCGAGCTGGCGAAAGTTGTCGACGGTTGCGGGCACGTCCCAGCTGTCGTGGAAATTGAACGTGCTGCGGTACAACCCGCTGGCGCCAACGTAAACGCCCGCGAGCGGGCCCCGGGTGAAGGTGTATTTTCCAAACAGGCCGAGGGCGTGTTCGGGCGTATGACGGAGTCGGACTCCCACCTGTTGGGGGGTCTGCTGGTCGGCCACGGTCTCGGCAAACCACATGTGGGCATAAGTGAAGATGAACTGAAGGTTGGGCTTCGGGGTCCAGGTCACGTCGAGGTCGAGGCCCTCGGTACGTTGCACGCCGCCCATGATCCAGAGCGGGGTGATGTTCAGTTCGCGCTCCCGCGGCGTGTCGCGACGGGCGATATTGGCGCGTTCGATCCGGTAGACGCCGAGCGTGCCGGAGATGCGGCCGTCCATCCAGTCGGTCTTGATACCGGCTTCGATTCCGTCGCCGGTGATGGGGCCGGAAACGCCACCGAGGGCGTCGACCACCAGTTGGGATTCGAAGGATTCGCTGTAGTTGACGTAGAGGGCGCCGAGATCGGACGGACGGTAGAGCAATCCGGCCTGTGGCGTGGTTTTCGACTGCTCGTTGGTGCGGCCGCTCCCGGCCGTGGCGCCGGGCGAGTAGACCTTGAGGTCCATCCGCCGGGCACCGGCGAGGAGACGAAGCCGGCCGTCGAGCACGCTCATCTGGTTCGCGACGTAGTAGCTGTCCGAGGCGAGCCGACCGTAGTCCAGGATGGGCGGAAACCAGGCCGGGTTGCGGGCGCGGAGCTCGGCCAGGGCGTCGCGCTCGGGATCGGTCCGGGGATTGTAGACCGTGGCGAGGGTATTGATGCTGGACGTGCCCGATTCCCGTTTTCCGTGCTCGTAGCCGACGAGCATGGCGTGATGCACGCCGAGGAAGGAGAAGTTCAGGTTGAGGTCCGCCTTGAGTCCAGAACGGGCCGTATCGGAGAAGGTGTAGTTGAAGCGATGTTCCGCGGCGGCGAAGATCAGGTCCCGATTGTAGCCGGCCACCGGACGGAAGCTGGTATAGAACCCTCCCGTGCGGTCGGCCTCGTTGTCGAAGGCGGCGAGGCGAAAATTCACCGCCTTGCTGTGAGCGTAGGTCATTTCCGCCTGAATCGTCTGGCGGTTCTCGGTCTGTGGGTAATTGCCGTTGAAGGGATTCTGTTCGCGATTCTTGAAGACCAGGTGGTCGACCAGAATGACGTTCTGCCCGGTATTCACTCCGTAGAGCGGGTTGGCATTGAGCCAGGCGCGCGCCGTGGTGAGCGGGGCGACCTGGCCCGCCTGCACGGCGGCCACAAAGGCCGGGTGGCTGAAGGGCAGGAGGGCGGATTCGATGCGGACCTTGTCGGTGCGGCGTGCGTCGAGTGTGAATTTGAGCTTGGGGAGCGGCTGCCAGGTGACCGCGCCGCCGGCGATCTTGATGCGGCGCATCATATGGTCCGCCCATCCCTTCTCATCGGTGTACGAAGCGAACGCCATGTAGGCCAGTTTGTCGTCGATGATCGGTCCGGAGGTCTGAACGTAGGCGCGGTGGTGTTCGAAACTGCCGAAGGAGAGGCGGACCTGATGCTGCGGCCTCCAGGTTGGTCGCGCGGAAATGAGGTTGACCACACCGGCCGG
>JAEUGZ010000525.1 GCA_016794725.1 Opitutaceae bacterium
CCTCTTTTCCCTGCCGCCGCTGCCGGCGAAGGGAGTGGGGCCCGTGCCCTCGGAAGAGCCCGGAGACCCCGAGGTGGATCTGACGGCGTTTGTGCAGCATCACTTCCGGCATATCCGCTACTTGCGGGGGGCGCAGACGGCCGCGATGCAGGAGATCCTCCGTGCGATCCGCCACGAGGCCGAACACCACGGGCCGGGCATCCGACACCGCGTGCGGGCCCTGTGCACCAACCTGGTGGTGCATGTGGCCCGGCGGCTGCATGAACCGGTCTCCGCCCCGCTGGCGTCGGCGACCGGATCCGGGGCGGGTGCGGTGGTGGTTCAGGCCAAGGAATACCTGATTCGCAATCACGCCCGTGATCTGACGCTGGGTGAGGTGGCCTGGTCGGTGAAGAAGAGCGAGGAGCACCTGGCGCGGGTGTTCCGGCGGGTCACCGGCCAGACCGTATTCGACTACCTGCGCACCGTGCGCCTGGAAATGGCGAAGACCCTTCTGATCAATTCCGAGCGCACCCTGACAGAGATTGCATCCGCCTCCGGCTTTGGCTCGCTCGCGCTTTTCAGCCGGAATTTCAAACTGTATGTCGGAAGCAGCCCCTCGGCCTACCGCCAGCAGCGCGCCCAGGGCGTGGTGTGGCGTCCCCCGGGATAGAAATTCAGCTGGGGCGGGGTGAGGTGGACGGGTAGGGTCCTCGGGGCGGTTCTCACTCGCCCTGGTCGGGGTGTGACTCCAGGGTGGTGACTGTCCGCGACGCAAGTGCGGGCAGCCTCATGATGCAGGTTTGTTCCATTCGAAGCGTGTCCTGGGCGTGGCGCGGATCCCTCCTTCTCGCCGGGCTTCTCCTGGGGTCGCCTTCGTTCTTGCCGGCACAGGACAGCTCCACCTCGCCGTTGCCGTTGTCTTCGGGGTTCGACGGTCTGCCGATGACGAGCGGCCGGTCGTTCGAGCGGGTGCCGGTCTACCTTCCGCCCGAACTGCCGCCGCTGGGCACCCTCGTGCCGCGTCGGTTTGGCTCGGAGGGCCCGACCTTGGGCTCCGGGGGACGCGGCGCGTACTACCCGGCGGAGGCAGAGGCGGCGGAGTTCGTCGGTGAGTTTTTCTACCCTCCCCTCGCGCTGCGTGTGAGCGAGGCGGGCGGTTATCGCGATGTTCCGGACGCGGTGGAGCGGTATCGGGTCCAGCGTGACACCCTGGTCCGCGAACTCAGGGCCGAACTGGAGCAGGTTCGGGCCCTGCCGGCGGAAGAGCGCGAGCGTCGGCTGCGAGCGTGCGCCCGTGTTCAAGCGGAGCGATTGGTCCGCCTGGAGGACGAGGCGGAGCACCAGCGTGCGCGACTGTCGAACAGCGAGCAGGCCTGGGGGGCGACCCGCATGGGTCGCGTGCGCCTGGACGATACCGATGGCTATTCCAACCGGGACCTGTCCCTGCTGGTGCGCGACGTGGCCTACTTTGTGGATGGTCTGGAGGTGTGGCAGCGTCACCTGCTGCTCGAACTGGCGCGCGACGTGGAGCTGTATGGAGCACCCACGACCCTGACGGCCAATCCCACCTGGCTTTCCTTCAATCCGGAACCCGCCCGGCTCCTGCTGCCCCCGGAACTCTCTCTGGAACTGGCCGGAAAGATTGCCGCCTATGAATCGCTCAAGGCGGACCTCAAGCGGGGGCTGTACGAAGCCCTGCTCGATTCGGACCGCTCGATCTTCGCAACCCTGCGGGTGCGGAAGCTGCGGGCGTATTTCGAGGGTCAGGCCGACGCGGTGAGAGAACTGGATACGCGCGCCGAGGCGCTGCGGCGCGAGCTCAATGGCCTTCCCGAGATGAGACGGCTCGCCATCCCGGCCACCAGTCCCCTTTCACCGATCCTCGCCGAACGGCTGCAGGCGATTGTGAGCGAGACCCGCCAGCTCCGCCAGTCGACCGCCGCCGAGGTCAATGCGATCCGCCGCCGCGAGCCCTCCCTGTTCGTCGCCTTTCGCGTGAGCTCGGCCGGGCTCGAGTTTTCAGTCTGGCCGCGCAACGGCCGACGAGGCGAAACGGGCAACCGGACGGGACCGGTCGAGAGTGTGAAGAAGGAACTGGCGGACATCGGCCGGGCCTACTCCCGGAGGCTCCTGGAAATCAATGAACGCTTCCAGGCGCTGCGAAAGGACGCTGCCGCAACCCTGGCCCCGATGGAGCCCGAGGAGGTGGGCCTGGTGCTGAAGAACGCCTCACTGGTCGCCCTGCAGCGGGATCGCGCCGAGGCCCAGCAGCTCTATTTTGATGCGACGCTTGAGCCGGGCCTGTCCCCCGCACAACGACGACTTCTGCTGAGCGAGGCGACGGTGGCGCTCGACCTCGATCTTCCCTCGGGACTCAGGCAAGCGACGCGCAAGTAAGAGGATTCCTGTCCATCCGACTGGAATTGATCACGCACGTGTAGTTGCATCAGTCGTACAAGCGAATCACCGGCAAGGCCGGCTGCGGTCTCAGGGCAGATTGGGGTGGAGCGACCTCATGTCCCATGACCGGTTGCGCGGAGGGTAGTATCCGCCCTGGTAGAGACGAGTGAAGTAGGTCCGGAAATCGGTCAGATCATCGATGGTGGCGTTGACGAAGGGATATCCGGCGATGCCGGGCTTCGGATGAAACGTGGTGAGGGGGAAACCGTCCTCGGCACCGGGGGCGAAGGGCCGCCCCGACTCCGCGTTGTGGTGGACGCGGGGGTAGGTGCCGCCCATGGCGCCGACCAGGGCGGCGATCACCTGGTTGATGCGACCGGTGAGGTTGCCGCGGTCGGGATCTTCCGGAGTCCGGGCCTGTTCGAGGAGCTTCAGGCTGGCCTGGGCCCGGGGGTCGCCCTGGGTGGCCTTGGTCTGGGTTCGGGCCTGCGAGGCGGCGATGCGAGGATCGTCCAGGGTGGGATCCATCTTGCGGTCCAGTCCCCCGTAGGACTGCCAGGAGGGGCACACTGCGAAGAGGTCGTAGTCGCCGGTGATGGGCAGGTCCGCACCGGGGACGGTCATGACCAGCAGGGCCTCGGCGGACGACTCCTTGAGGAACAGGGTGTTTTCGCGTGCATTCGCGGCGTCGGGAGGAAAGGCGAACACCTCAAAGGAACCGTTCAGGTGCTTTTTCCCGAAAAGGAGGTAGGGTTTGCCCGGCTGGTTGGGGTCATCGTTGGGCTTTGTGCAGTAGAAGTAGCGAACTCCCGGCCGGGGTTCCGTCATGCGGTCGATCGGCGCGCGGCGGGCGGAGCCGACCGGTTGGAGCAGGTGCTGCCGGATGAAGTCATCCGTGACGAAAAACGGGATGGGCCGGGCGTAGTTTCCCGAGATCGCGTGTTGGTTGAGCTTGATGCCCTTGGCGATGTCCGTCGCCTTGAAAGCCTTGCTGTACTCCGAATTGAGAGGCACCAGTCCGGCGTGGGGACCCCAGTCACTCGACTTTCCCTTGACATGAAACGGTTTGGTGGGATGGCCCTTGGCGATGTACGGGCGGGACCAGCAACCGGTGTTACGAAAGAGGATGATCTCATTGCGCTGCGCGGCCACGCGTTGGGTCGCGTGCATGTCCTGAAGTGTCATTCCTTGATCGGGATGACTGCCTGACGAGTTACAGTAGGTCGGCATGACGGGGTCTACTTGGTCACGGGATCCTCCCGGGTCAACCGACAACCCATGGAGCAAGACC
>JAEUGZ010000573.1 GCA_016794725.1 Opitutaceae bacterium
CCACGTGGTTCATCAGCCATGCCCTCGGCACGCTGCTCGGGGCCACGGTCCTGGTGGCCTGGCGGGACGCCTTGGTCCGCCCGTTCCGCTGGCGCAGGCCGGACGCGGTCATCGAGCCGCTCGCGCTGACCCTCGGCCTGGTGGCTGCCGTCATCTTTGTTTCCGTCGGGGGTCGCAATGGGGACCTCGCCCCGCGCTACCTCGTGCTGCCGTTCATCGTCTGGGCTGGGGTGCGCTTCGGCACGCGGGGGGTGACCCTGATCAGCCTCTGCACCGCGCTCACGGCCGCCACGCTCACCTCGCTGGGATTCGGTCACGTCGTGGCCCACCACCTCGACGCAACCTCCCAGGCCGTGGAGCTGGAGTCCGCCCTGATCGTGCTGTCGCTCTTCGGACTGGTGCCCGCCATCGTCATCGCCCAGCACCGCCAGACCGAATCCAATTTGCGGGAAAGCGAACTGCGGCTCCAACTCGTCCTGCGAGGAACCAATGACGGCTGGTTCGACTGGGACCTGATTCAGGACCGCCTGCACTATTCGCCTCCCTGGTGGAACATGCTCGGCTACCAGCCGGGTGAACTGTCGGCCGATTCCGCCCAGTGGCAGAAGCTGACCCATCCCGACGACCTGGGGATGGTCAATCGCATTTTCTTTGGCGCGCTCGACTCGGGTCAAAGCAGCTACGAGGTGGAATTTCGCCTGCGGCACAAACAGGGTCACTTCGTCCCGGTGCTCTCCCGGGGACACATCATGCGTGATGCCTCGGGCCGACCGGTCCGGGTTTCGGGCTGCAACATGGACCTCTCCGAACGGAAGCGGGCCGAGGACGCGGAGCGCCTGGCCCGCTACACCATCGATCACGCCACCCTCGCGATCTTCTGGACCCACCCGGATGGCAGTTTTGCCGACGTCAACGCGTTCGCCGCCTCCTCGCTGGGTTACGACCGTGATGCGCTCCTCCGCCTGAATATCGGTGAAGTCGATACCCATGCGACCGCCGAACGCTGGCCGCAGTACCGGCGGGAGCTCCGGGAGGCGGGCACGCTTACATTTGTCACCCGCCTCCGCCGGCGCGACGAAAGCGTCTTCGAGGCGGAAATCCATGCCCATCATCTCGCCCTCGCCGACCGGGAGCTGATCTGCTTCTTCGCCCGGGACATCACCGACAAGGTGGCGGCCGAACGGGGCCTGCGCGAACAGACGCGCTTCGTCGAGACGGTGCTGGAGAATGCACCGAACGGATTCGCTGTCTTCCATCCCGAAACCGGGCAGGCGCGGTACGTCAGCGCCCGTTTTGAGGAAATCTACGACGTTCCCCGGGGATCGCTCCGCACGGTGGACGACTTTTTTGAACGTGTCTTCACCGATCCGGTCGAGCGGGCGGAGCGACGTGTACCGATCATGGAGGCGCTCGCCTCCGGGATCGCGTCCCGCATGCGCTGGGAAGGCGTCGCCATCCATCAGTCCTCCGGCAAGCGCCGCTTCATCACCTCGATCAACATCCCGCTGCCCGAGCAAAAACTCATTGTCTCGACCGTTCAGGATGTCACCGCGCGGGTCCTGCTCGAGGAGCAGCTGCGCCAGTCGCAAAAGATGGAGGTGGTCGGTCAGCTCGCCGGCGGGATCGCCCATGACTTCAACAACATCCTGTTGGGAATCATGCTCAATGTGGAGCTGTTGAAGATCGATTTTGCGGTCCCCGGTGACCTCGGGCTGCCGGTCAACCAGATCGAAGTCCTCGCCCGGCGCGCCGCCCGGCTGACCGAGCAACTCCTCATGTTCGCCCGCCGGCAGGCCATCCGCACGCGCCCGTTCGACTTGAATGTCTCCCTCGATCACCTGTTGCAGATGCTGCACCGGCTGCTCGGGGAGCATATCACCGTGAAGTGGGTGCGGCTCGACCCCAGTCTCTGGGTGGAGGCTGACTCCACCTTGCTCGACCAGGTGGTGACCAACCTCTGCCTGAACGCCCGCGATGCCATGCCCCAGGGCGGGGTCCTCACCATCGAGACCCGGCGGGTGACGGTGGAGGAAGCGGAGACGCGCCAGCACCATGGCGCGCGCGCCGGCCGCTTTGTCTGTGTCCGGGTGTCCGACACGGGGTGCGGCATGCCGCCCGAGGTGCTGGCGCACATTTTCGAACCCTTCTTCACCACCAAGGACGTCGGCAAAGGCACCGGGCTCGGGCTCGCGTCGGTGCACGGCATCATCCACCAGCACCAGGGTTGGATCACCGTGGAGAGCACGGTGGGGGTCGGCAGCACATTCCGGATCTTCCTGCCGGAGGTCGTCGCCGCCCTCCCCGAACCGGCGCCGCCCGTGGCGCCTCCGACCCGGCGAGGGGGCACCGAGACCATTCTCCTGGTCGAGGACGAGGACGTCGTGCGCTCGCTCAACCTCCGCGTCCTCAAACGACTTGGGTACACCGTGCTGCCCGCCGTCAACGGCCACGATGCCCTGCGGGTGTGGCGCGAACACGCGGGCGAGATTGATCTGCTCTTCACCGATGTCGCCATGCCCGGCGGCATGACCGGAGTCGAGCTGGCCGCGCGGCTGACCGAACTCAAGCCGGGGCTCAAAGTGCTGCTCACCAGCGGCTACAGCACCGATCTGAATCCGGGGGAGGTCAGCCTCCGGAGTCACTTCTCGTTCCTGCCAAAACCCTTCGAGCTCAACCAGCTCACTGAAGCCTTGCGTGCTGCCCTGGAAGGTCGCCCCGGCTGACCCCTCTTTCCCCCCTCGGGGGTGAGGGTGGCTGCGCCGGCAGTTGAACTTGGGCAACTTCCTGCTAGGATCGGTGTTCCGGCATGACCTCAACCCCCGACGCACGTTTCCGCACCCCAACGGGCTTCGGCATCCCCCTCCTCCTGCTCTTCGGCACCGGAATCGCCTTGGGGTGCTTTCTTTACGCCCGTGAGACTCGGCAGATCGAACAGGCGACCCGGGACCGGGAGTCCCTGCGCGTCAGCCTGCTCGCCCGCGTCGCCCAGACCGAGCTGCACACCACCGTCAACACCCTGCGCATGCTGACGGACAGCGACTCCCTGCGGAATTTTCTCAGCGAACCGACACCGGCCCACCGGAGTCAGGCGGAACAGCGCATCGCCTTTGTCAGCCGGCTCCATCCGGATTTCGACAAGGTCCGCTACATCGACGAACTCGGCCACGAGGTGCTGCGCGTCAACCACGGGGGCGTCATCGTTCCGATCGGCGAATTGCAGAACAAATCAGGGCGACCCTTTGTGCACCGTGCCGCCGGGCTCGCTCCCACCGAGGTCTACGTCTCCGCCTTCGACCTCAACATGGACAACGGGGTCATCGAGATCCCGTTCAAACCCACCTTGCGCTTCGCGGTGCCGGTCTTTGATGGCGGCAACCGGCCCCGTGGCATCACCATTATCAACTACCTAGGAGGAAACCTGATCCAGCGCCTGCGTGGGTTCACACCTCCGTTCTCCCACCGATTCCGCCTGCTCAACGCCCAGGGTGATTGGATCAGCGCCGCCCGACCTGAGGAGGAGTGGGGATTTCTGCTGCCGGAGCGCAAAGCGTCCAACCTCGCCCTGAACCATCCGGAACTTTGGACCCAGATCCAGGAGAAGACTTCCGGCCAGGCCCGTCACGCCGGGGGACTCTTCACGTGGCACCGCATCACCGCCCGCGACCTGGTTCCCCTCGATGCCCCCCGGGTGGTTTCGGACGATGACTACCTGCTCGTGGCTTCGCAGATCGTCGCCCCCGAGTGGGACGCGCTCTTTGCCGGCCTGCGCTCCATTTTCCTCGCCGGAAGCACCGGACTGCTCGGCCTCGCCGCCATCAGCTTTGGGGTCTACCGCGCCCGCAGGCGGGCCATCGACGCGCTCCGCGTCAGCGAACGCAACCTCGACACCACGCTCCTGTCGATCGGCGACGGGGTGCTGGCCACCGACGCCGAGGCACGCATCACGCGCATGAACCGGATCGCCGAACAGCTCACCGGCTGGACCTTGAGCGAGGCCCAAGGTCGTCCGATCACGGACGTATTTCGCATCCTCAACGAGAAAACGCGTCAACCCGCCGTCGTTCCCGTCGCTTCCGTCATCGCCACCGGCCAGATCCAGGAACTGGCCAACCACACCGTGTTGATCGCCCAGGATGGCACCGAACGGAGCATCGCCGACAGCGCCGCACCGATCCGGGACGCCTCCGGTCGCATCCTCGGCGCGGTCCTGGTGTTCCGCGACGTCTCCCTCGAACGCCAGGCCGAACTCAAAATCGAGGCCGCTCACCGCGAACTGGCCGATCTCCGGGTGGCCCTCGACCAGCATTCGCTCGTCACCATCACCGACCCCGCCGGGCGGATCATCTTTGTCAACGACCGCTTCTGTGCCATTTCCGGATACACCCGCGAGGAACTGATCGGGCAGGAGCCCCGCATCGTCAACTCCGGCCTGCACTCCAAGGCGTTCATCGCCGATCTCTGGAACACCCTCCTCCAGGGCCGGGTATGGAACGGTACCCTGCGCAATCGCAAGAAATCGGGTGAGTTCTTCTGGGTCGACGCCACCCTCCAGCCGTTCCTCGACGCCGACGGCAGGCCCCTCCAGTACGTCGCCATCTACTCCGACATCACCGAACTGAAGGCGACCGAGGAAAAACTCCGGATCACGTCCGGCCGCCTCGCCCTTGCCACCCAGGCCGCTCAACTCGGGATCTGGGACTACACCCTCTCGAGCCGGGTCATGCACTGCGATGAGACCATGTGCCGGATGTACGGGCTGGAGGTGTCGGAATACACCGGAAACGTGGACGTCTTGATGGAGCGTCTGCACCGCGAGGACCGCGAACGCCTGCGCAGTGAAATGGGACGCTCGCTGCAACAGGGGGAGTCGTTCGATCTGGAGTTTCGCATCGTGCGCCCCGACCGCCAGCTGCCTCGAGTCCGCGAGGTAGCCACAACCCTCGTGCCGGGGGTTGGGCGGCCGGTTAGCATGGTGGGGAGCAATTGGGACCTCACACATC
>JAEUGZ010000589.1 GCA_016794725.1 Opitutaceae bacterium
GAAGACCCCGGGGCGGCGCTCGCGTTGTATCAATCCCTCCCGACCCGCGAGGAGCTTCTGCGTCGTCACGCCGACCGGGATCGTCACCTGGAAAAATCGCTCGCCATGCTGCGGTCCCTCGCAGGAAACCAGGTGCTGGACTTTGAGAGTGTCCGCCGGCTTGAGCAGCGTCGCGCGCAAGGTGCCCGGGCGCTGACGGATCTTTCCCGCCTTGAGGACTTCGATGCCCTGCTGCTGGCGCGACGCGGACGCGCCTTTTACGCCCGCGGCCTGGTTTGGGAGGCCGGGCTGGTGCTGGAGCGGCTGATCGATCGACATCCCAACTCCCCGGAGCGCGAGGCGGGTTTTGCCCTGTGGATCCGTTCGTTGGTCGAAGCCGGACGCGTCGACCGCCTCGACGCCGGGGTGAAGCGATTTCTGGAGACCTACCCGGCGAGCCCGCACGCCGCCCAGGCGTTGACCCTGGCGGCGCAGGCGGCGGGAGCGCGCGGCGATCGGGACGCACAGCTGAAGTGGCTCGACCAGGCCCTGCAGCGCTCGCCCTCGGCCGAGTTGGCGGAAACCGTCTTGATCCTCCAGGCACAGGCGCTGGTGGCGGTCGGACGCCACGACGACGCGCGCCGGTCCGCCGAACGGTCGCTCGCGGATTACCCGGAGGGCCGCTTTGTCGAGGAGGCCACCTACCTGTGCGCCATGGCTGGACTCCTGCTCGGACAGCCGCAGCGCGCGCTCGCGGAACTCGCCGCGTATCGGGAGCGGTTTCCCCAGGGACGCTTTGATTCCGATGCCCAGTACCGCGAGGCGGCGGCACACTATGCCCTTGGCGCCTTCGAACCCGCCCTGGAGGTCATGGGAGACTGGCTGCGTCGCCATCCGGACGATCATGCCCAGCGCGGCGAAGTGCTTTCGCTGCTCGGCGATGTATCGATCGCACTGCGACGCGAGGACGAGGCAATCGCCGCCTACGAACAGGCGCTGGCCCTGGAGTTGAACCTCGAGGCGCGCGGGTACGTCCTGGATGAACTCACGCGCCTGCAGGTGGCGCGTCGGGAGTTTGAGCCCGCGGCCCGGCGCTGGGAAACCACCGTCACCCGGGCCCCCGATTCGCCGTTGGTGGTTCAGGCCGCCTATTGGATAGGACGTCTGCGGCTTCAGGGCGGGGATCCCGAAGGAGCTGTCACCGGCATGGTGTCGCTCGTCCGACGCCACCTGACGGATCCGTCCCGGGAGGACGTAGAACGCGTGCTGCTCGAGTTGGCCCGCGTCGCCCATCGGCCTGTGCCCGGGGCAGGCGTTGCGGGTACGGCGGAGACCTGGCTCCTTGCGCCCGAGCAGCGCAGTCATCCGACGGCGCGGGCCCGCGCCTGGTTTGTCGACGCGGAGCGCGCGGTGCTGGCGCGCCGGTCCGAAGAAGGCGCAGCGCTCCTCGCCCGGATCGCCCGCGAATGCCCGCCAGAGTCGCTGCCGGCCGGCCTGCTCGGCCGAGTGGGTGATGCGCTCCGTGCGGGAGGCGACGCAGCCCGCGCCCGGGCCGCCTACGAACGCTTGGTGGCCACGGCGCCGCGATCACCCTTTGCCGACTTTGCCTACGTCGGACTGGGCGATCTGGCGATGGATGACGGCCGGGCTGAGCAGGCGCTCACGCATTACGAGGCGGCGATCGACCAGGCCGGTGCCCGTTTCAAGCTCAAGGAAGCCACCCTCGGCCGGGCGCGATGCCTGCTGGCGCTGGAGCGGTGGGACGAGGCGCGGACCGTGTACGAGCAACTCGCCACCAATCGCGCGTGGCGCGGCGAGGCCACGGCGGAGAGTGTGCTGGCTCTGGGGGAAATTCAGGCGAGGCGGCGCGAGCCGGAGTTTCTCGCGCAGGCTCAGGGATTCTTTCAACGGGTCTATCTTGGATACCGCAAGTTCACGCCCTGGGTGGCCCGGGCCTACCTCCGCAGCGGGGAGGTGTTTGAGCAACTCGGACAGGCGGATGAGGCACTTCGCACTTACCATGAACTTTTGCGCGATGAACGCCTGAGGCAGACGGAGGAGGCGGAGCAAGCTCGCCAGCATGTGCGACGACTGGAACGGAAAGGGTCGTCGGTATGACCGGAATCGATTTCCGTGATCGTGCGTGGGCGTTGCGGGCCGCCCGATTTTGCGGAGTGGCGCTGATGCTGCGGGTGTCGGTCCCGGCGCGAGCTGACCTCTACCGATTGCGGGATGGTCGTACCATGGATGCCGCGACCACGGTGATCCGGGAGGGAAAGCTCGTGCTGGAAGTCGCGGCTCCCGGTGAGCGTGCGGCTGAGGTTGCCCTGCCGCTGGCACTGGTCACGGCGATTGAAGCTGCGGAGCCCGAGGAGTTGATTCGAGCTCGGCGTGCCCTGGAGGCGGGACGGGCCGCGGAGGCGAGGGTCGATGCCGAAACAGTATCCCGCCGCTTTGCCCCCTTCCCGCGCACGCCCGGCTCCTGGTGGGCGGACGCCGAGGTCGTGATCCTCCGTGCCCTGGCTGCAATGGGGCGCGATGCCGAGGTGCAAAAGGCGGCGGCGGCACTTCGGAGCGCGGGTTCGCTCACCCCCCGCCAACTCACCCAGGTCAGTGTCGCGGTTGCGATCGTGGACGCGCGAACGGGCCGGAAGGACGCGGCTCGTACCGCCTTGGAGTCGGTGCTGCGGGACGATCCAACTCCGGGCGTGGAATGCGAGGCGGCGCTCCTCCTGGCGGACCTGTGGCTGGATGCGGGCGCGTGGGAGCGCGCGCTGGACTGCGTGCTGCGGATCCCGGCGTTCCACGGAAACCGGACGGACCTGATGCCTCGCGTCCTCCTCCTGTCAGCACGCGCCTATCGTGGCCTCCGAGATAACGCACGTGAGGAGCGTGCGGTCTTTGCCTTGACCGACGAGTTTGGCGGATCGCGGGAGGCCGCGGTGGCCCGGAACGAATTCAAGTCCGAAACTGTGACCGGAGGGTTGCCTGCTGGCGAGGCGGCCACGCCGCGGACGCTCCCTGGCGCCCCCCGCAAGATCTCCGAACAGCCGGAGGTCGTGCCGTCCGTACCCACGGGCAGACGGACGCAATGAATTCCTAGTCGCCTTGCTTATGAACATACAACGTATCCGAGAATCAGTCACAGTGAACGTACCCCTCTTGGTGCCAACGAAAACCATGGCCTCTGCGTGTAGGGCCGCCCTGGGATTTGCCAGTCCGGGCCTCCTGCCCCTCCTCGCCTCGGCTCAAGGTGCCGGCGGCCCTGCGACGGTGGTGAAGAAGACCCTGCTGCAGGAGCTGAATCTGCCGGCAATCTGGTTTCTGGTCGGATGCTCGCTGCTCATCGTCTGGTTCGTCGTCGATGTCTACCTTCGCAGTGCACCGAAGCAGCTGCTGCCTTCCACCGATGTGGATCGGCTGCGAAGTCGGTTCCAGCGGGGCGACTATCAGGGGGCGTTCGACGACTGCGGCACACGCCCCGGGTTGCTCCACGACGTCGTGCGGGCGGCGCTGCGACATGCGGCGGATGGGAGACGCGCCAGTGAGGAGGCGGCCGGTCATGCCTTGAACGGAGGCATGGCAAGACTTCAGACGCGGATTGCCTACCTCTCGGTCATTGGGGTGATCGCACCGATGGTGGGGTTGACGGGTACGGTGCTGGGCATGATCGATGCCTTTGCGCTGATGGGGCAGGCGGGGGCATCGGATCCCTCGAAACTTTCCGGTGCGATCGGCCATGTGCTCCACGCCACGGCGGGTGGACTGATCGTGGCCATTCCCGCCTTTGTCTTCTATTACCTGCTGCGCAATCGTGTGGGCCAGGGTCTGCACGCGGTCGCATCCACGGTCACGGAGTTGTTCCGTGCGTTCCCCTATGAGGATCTGGCCCGCGTGGGAATCCGCGGAGCGGAGCCGTGCGCGGCGCGTCCCCAGGAGAAAATCGCGGAATCAGGAGGGACGCCGCTCCCGTCGCCCGCCGCATGAGCGTGCGTCGCTTTCCCGTTCACACCCTGACTCCTCCCTCCCATGGCCAATCTTGGTGGTGGCGCCGACGGCGAACCTGAGTTCCAGATCGCGCCGATGATCGACGTGCTCCTGGTGCTGCTCATTTTCTTCATGAGCATCGCCTCCACGGCGGTGACGCGGTACGATCCGACCATCGCGCTGCCCGTGGCGCCCGACGCCGAGAAGAAAGAGGACTCGCAGGGCGAACTGGTCTTCAACATCGCCTGGCACCCGGAGCGTGGAGCGGCAGTGATGACCTTCGAAGAGACCCGCGTCGAGACAGCTGAGGTGCGCGGCATCCTCGAACACCGACTGAAGACCCAGCCTGCGGCGCGAGTGCTGATCCGGAGCGATCACGCGGCGCCGGTGCGTCACGTGCAATCGGTGGTCGCGGCGGCGGCCGCCGCCGGAGTGGCGGAGGTGACCTTTGCGGCGGTGGTGCGCTGAAGCGAGAGCGACAAGGCGCACAACGATCCGAGCAATCCTGAGTAACCACGAATGGACACGAATGAACACGAATGTTCGGAGGGCGAAGATGCTCCGGACGAATTGCCGCCTGCTCGCTCCTCTCGTCGGGCCGGAGGTAGAGTTGTATGCCCGTGTCATTCCATTCGTGTCCATTTGTGTCGATTCGTGGTCCCGGTTCGTGGTGCCGACCGGTTCGTTTTGCCAGGCACTGAAAGGGGTGGTGGCTGATGAA
This sequence comes from Opitutaceae bacterium, assembly GCA_016794725.1. GTDB lineage: Bacteria > Verrucomicrobiota > Verrucomicrobiia > Opitutales > Opitutaceae > UBA6669. Next base: position 4,688 of record JAEUGZ010000589.1, read on the forward strand.
ACTCCCGTTGCAGTCCGGTCACTCCGAGGTCGGTTTCCAGATCGCGCCGATGATCGACGTGGTGTTTGTCATCCTCGTCTTCTTCATGGCGCTGGCGGCGCAGATTCGGATCGAGCATGACCTGCGCACGACCCTGCCGGGAGTGGCGGTGGCGAGTGGTCCGACCCCGCTCGTGGACGAGCAGATCATTCGGATCGAGGCGGCGGGTGAGGTGAGCTTGAACGAGGAAAGCTACGACTCGGTCGATTCGCCTCAATTGGTGCAATTGCACGACACCTTGCTGCGGCTCAAGCAGTCGGCCGATGCGGCGAAGGTGACCGTGGTGGTCACGGTGATCAGTCATCCCGATTCGCTTTACGGCCGCACGGTGGCGGTGCTTAACGTCCTGGCGGCGACCGGCATTCGCCAGGTGACCTTTACGACGACGGAGGACGAAGGATGAAACGGCTGTCGGGAAAACGAGCCTGGACGGGCGGCGCGCCGCTCCTGATCAGTGTGGCGGTGCACGCAGTGGTGGTGGCCCTGGCCGGTGTGTATGTGGTGCGGGAGACCGTGCTCGCGAAGAGGCGAGGATTTGAGGCTCCGCCCGCGCGGGAGTCGACGAGCGTTCCGCGCGCGGTGGAGCATCGCCTGCGCGTGGCCCGTCAGGGCGGGGGAGCGGCGGCGGTTTCGCCTGTATCCGCCCAGCGCATCCTCTCGACCGCCGCGAGCGCCCTCGCGCTGGCTCCCCTGTCAGAGTTGCCGACGACGGGACCCAGCCTGTTCGGCGGGGCCGCGGGGGGTGCAGCGGCGGGGGTGGGCCTGGGACGGGGACTGGGGATTGCCGCCGGGGCGGGCGGGGCCGGATCGGCCGGCCAAGGCCTCGTCTCCCTGCGCTTCCTCGGATTGACCAGTCCTCGCGTGAACAAGGTCGTCTTTGTGGTCGATGTCAGTCGCGACCTCATGGATATCCGCAAGGGGGGATTCAAGGCGTTTGCCGTGATTCGGGAGGAAATGATCCGCTTGGTCGGTGAATTGCCGCCGGGATCCGAATTTGGGGTGGTGTTGTTCGGTGGAGCGGCCGGGGACATCAACCTGTTCGCGCCGCAACTCATGCCGGCCACCGTGGCGGCGAAGGAGGCCTTCTTTGGGTGGATCCGGCCCGTCAACGCCCGACCGGACCGCCTGGGCACGCATTCGGCGACAGCGTTTACTCCGTGGCAGGAGCGCAATGTGCATGGCTTGAGCCTGGATGCTTCGCTGATGCCGCCGCCCTGGGTTCGAGCCACCCAGGCGGCGCTGGAACTCAAACCCGAGACCCTGTTCCTCGTCACCGGCAGCGCGGCGTCGGCCCTGCGCAAACGCTCCGAAGCCCGGCGCGAGACCCTGGAGCGCCGCAATGATCTGGCGAAGGAGCGACTCAAGCGTCAGGGCATTGATCCCGAGGGCATTGCACAGGCGCGGACAGCGGCGTTGGCGCAGGCCCGGAAGGAACTCCAGGCCGTGAACGCCCAGCTTCAGGCGCAGGGGAAGAGCCCCTTCATCGTGGCGGACACGAAGCGCATCTTTCAACCCGACTTTCAGGCCGAGCTGAAACGGGCGGGTTTTTCCATCACCCTGGACACCACCGGGTGGGCGGATGCGCAGGGCAAACCCATCTGGGAGCTCGGGGTCAGTGCCCACGAGAAAGTGGAGTTCACGGATGTGCTGACCCACCTGGCGAGGTTGCAGAACGGACTCCTGCGTCAGAAAGCCTGCATCCACACCTTTCTGTTTGTCGGGCCCGACGAGAGCCCAAAGGAACCGGTGGAGCGCCTGACCGCGGTGGCCCAGCGCAACGGCGGCAAGTTCTCGCTGCTGACCACCCGGGTGCTGGAGTCGCTTGCCGGTTCGGGTCGCTGACCCAGGAGCGCCGAGGCTTGCGATGCGAACCGGCTCGGATTTGCTGGAGTCATGCCCGTGACCAAACTCCTCCACACCCGCATGCGGGTGAATGACCTCGAGCGCACGCTCCGCTTTTATCAGGAAGCACTGGGATTGACCTTGTCCCGACGCCACACCTCGCCCCGCGGAGCGCAGCTGGCGTTCCTGCAGACTCCGAACAGTGCCGAGGAAATTGAGATCTGCCAGATGCCGCCCGGTGCGCCGTCGGTGCAGGTTCAGCCGGATCTGATGCACCTGGCGTTTGAGGTCGACGACCTCACGGCGTTTGCCGCAGCGGCAGCGGCCAAGGGTTACCCGCTGAGCGACGGTCCGACCAAGACGGGCAGCGGTTCAATCATCGCGTTCATCGATGCGCCCGAGGGCTATGAGGTCGAGCTGATCCAGCGGGCCCGCTAGGGGCCCTTGAGGATAAACACCACGGATGGACACCGATAAACACGGATCCGGAGTGTATGAGGGCTATCGTCCGTGAACTGAACGCCAGCGCTTTCCTACCTCGTTTGTATCCGTGTGAATCTGTGTCCATCCGTGGTTGAATCGCGGTTCTTGGTCGGATAGTCTGGGCTAGGCGCCGCGGCCGGTGGGTTCGGGTGGGTGGGCCTTGCCGTGGCGGCGCTCCCAGGCGAAGACGAATTGCTGGGCCAGGCCGGCGTACGACCCAAAGTGGGTGCGACCGAAGTGTGCGACCTGTTCGGGTTTCCAGCCGTGAAGCCCGTAGCGATCGGCGAGAGCGCGCAGCACCCAGACGTCGACGGGAAACGCCTCCAGGCGCCCGGCACCAAAGAGCAGCACGCAGTCGGCCACCTTTTCGCCGACCCCTGGCAGCGAGCAGAGCCTGGCCTTGGCGAGGGGATACGGGGCGGCCTCGGTGGTTTCCAGCCAGCCGGGTTCCGCTTGCAGCCGCAGCGCCGTTTCCCGGATGTAGCGGGCCCGGAAACCGAGCAGGCAGCGGCGCAGGTCCGCCTCCGGCACGGCGGCGAGCTCGTTCCACGTGGGTAAACGGTGGATACCCGGTGCGAGGACGGCGCCGTGACGTTCCGCCAGCAGATGCACCATTTGCTTGATCTGCAGGATCTGCTTGGTGGCGCTGCAGAGAAACCCGAGCAGCGTCTCCCCGAACGGCTGCTTCAGCAGTCGCAGGGCAGGAAACGCATTTTGGCAGCGCGCCAGATGGGCATCGCTGCGCCAGGGCAGGGTGTTCATCCGTTGCTCCCAGTCCTGGTCGAGCGCGAAGTAGCGGCGCACGGCGGACTC
>JAEUGZ010000638.1 GCA_016794725.1 Opitutaceae bacterium
TGGTCGAGGGCGTTGACGACCCGATCAGGTATGCCGCCCGCGACTTTCCGAGGCGAGTCGCCCGGGGTAAAGAACCCGTAGAACGTATCCAAAACCCCGGTGCTGGTTCCCCCGAGAAAACCCTGCCGCTCGACGAGCAGCACCGACGTCCGACCCGACTCGCGCGCCGCGAGGGCGGCGCAGCAGCCCGCCGTTCCGCCCCCGACCACCAGCACATCGACGGCCGGGAGCGAGGGAATGCGGGTGTGGACGAGGGGCGACATGGTGGAGCGGGACCCGATGTGGATGCTCAGTGGAGTGACTACTCCCTAGGCCGGACCGATGCAGAGGAGAGACCACGAATGGACACGAATGGACACGAATTCAGAAGGGGGATGGATGGGAACATCACCCGATTCAGGCTCACTTTGCTGCGGTTCGGGCCGATGCATCTCTCCACCTGGGTCTTCATTCGTGTAAATTCGTGTCCATTCGTGGTCCAACCGGATCGTCCTTGGCGTTAGCGGTTGGTTCCCACGGTGGCGTAGAGGCGGGCGAGACGGTGGGCGTGTTCGTCGTAGGCCGATTCGAAGAGGGAGACGGCACGCTCGGCGCCGACAATGGCGGCGCTGCTGAGGACCTTGGGCGGATGGCCCGCGGCGGTGAGGCGGGCGGCGATCTCGGCCTTGAGGGAATTGACCAGCAGGCACCCTCCCACCGTCGAGCCTGGGGCTACCGGCGTATCCAACCCGGGCACGCGCACCATCGCGTCGCCCACCGGCGCTCCCGTATCGAGCACCAGGTCGGCCACGTCTGAGAGCTTGATGCCGCGGGCGTGGCGCGAGGTGGAGGCCTCGAGGTGACGGCGGCTGACGATGGCCACCACCTTGATCTTCTGGGCGCGAAAACCCTCGGCCATTTCAATCGGCACGACGTTGCATCCGCTGGAGGAGATGACGAGGGCTGTGTCGGTGGCGGACAACTCGAAGTTACGCAGGATGCGCGCCGCGAGTCCGGAGACATTCTCGAGGAACATGGCCTGACGCTGGCCGTTGGCGCCGACCACCAGATTGTGGAAGGAGAGTGAGAGCTCGACGATGGGATTGAACCCGGGAAAGGAGCCGTAGCGCGGCCACATCTCCTCGACCATAATCCGCGAGTGTCCCGAACCGAACACGTGCACCATGCGTCCGGCGAGAATGGTCTGGGAGAACCAATCGGCGGCGGTGCGGAGGGCGTCGGATTGGGCCGCGACGAGATCGATCAATTCGCGGCAGCGGGAGAGGTAGTCGTCCGTGGGAGAGCTCATGAAATGGGTGAGGAAAGGAGGAGCTGGGCCTGGCGCGCGGCACCGTAGGCGCCCGAGACGTCTCCCAGGCGGGTGGTGGCGAGCCGGACGCATCGCCCGGCCGGGCGCCACTCAACCTGGTCCAATGCCAGGGCGAGCGGGCGGAGCAGGGTGTCGCCGGCCTGCGAGATGCCACCACCGAGGAGAATGACTTCGGGATCGACGACGTTGATCAACGAGACGAGCCCGGCCGCAAGGTCGCGCACCATCCGCGTCCAGAGGTCGACGGCGAGCGGCAGGCCACGGACGACGTCGGTCGCAAGGGCGGCGGTGTCGTGGTAGCGTCCCGACGAGCGTGCACCCAGCGTGTGATTGCCCACTGCATCTTCGAGGCTGCCTGGCGTGCGCACGATGTCGGGCGGGCCTGACGCGTCGAGGGTGATGTGTCCGACATGACCAGCGCGGCCGAGGTGTCCTCGGAGGAGGTGTCCGTCGCACATGACTGCACCGCCCACGCCGGTGCCGAGTGTGACCAGCAACACATTGCGCTGTCCCACCGCGGCCCCGCGCCAGACCTCGCCGAGTAACGCGGCCTGGGCGTCATTGAGCACGGGAACGGGACGCGGGGAGGCCAGGTGCCCGGTCCAGTCGAGTCCCTCCAGGCCTGGCAGCCGACCCGGCATGTGGGCGATGCAGCGACCGGTCGGGTCGGCGAGACCCGGGGCGGCAATCCCGATGCCGAGCGAGGGGCCGTGCCGTGCGTGCAGGTCGTCCACCAGTGACCGGACGCGGGCGGCCCAGTCCGGGCCGTCGGACCCGGCGACCCGGCGTTCCCGTTCGGAGCCGTCCTCGGACAAGGCGAGAACCTTGATGCGGGTGCCGCCGAGGTCGACACCAATGAGGTAGGGTGTCGCCGCCGCGGTCATGGAATTTGTCCTTCGGATACAGACCAGCCCCCGTCGACGGCGAGCACCTGGCCGGTGACAAAGGCCGACGCGTCGGAGAGAAAGTAAATGGCCGCGCCGTCGCAGTCGGCCGGGTGTCCGATGCGGCCCCCGTCGAGCGGCTGTTTCGTGCGGATGAAGGAGAGGATCGTCTCGTCACCCGCGGCGCGCCGGGCCATCGGTGTCTCGACCAGCGCGGGAGCGATGACATTGGCGCGGATGTTGGAGCCCGCGTAGTAGGAGGCGATTGACCGGGTGAATCCGATCACCGCTGATTTGGTGGCGGCGTAGCCGTGCGTGGCGAAGAAGTGGGGAGAGGGCGAGCGGCCCAGGACCGAGCCCATGTTGAGCAGGACACCACCGCCCCCCTGGGTGAGGAATTGGCGCACCGCGGCGCGATTGGAGTAGACGAGCGAAGTCAGGTTGAGCTCGACCGTGGCGTGCCAGCCTTCGTCGGTCAGTTCGTGTAGCGGGCCGTCGCCCATCCGCCGCCCGCTGCCGCCGGCCACATGATAGAGCCCGTCCAACCGGCCGAAGATCTCGACGGCGCGGGCCACGGCGCGTTGCGAGGTGTCGGATTGGGCGGCATCGCCCACCACCACCTGGGCCGCCGCGCCGAGTTCAGCCCCGGCGACCGCGGCGCTGTCAGCGGAGCGACCCACGACCACGACCCGGGCACCGGCGTTGACGAAGGCCTTGGCGGCGGAGAAACCGAGACCGGTCGTGCCGCCAATGACGGCGATGACTTTTCCGGCAAGAGACGGGGTGGTCATGGTGACAGCACGCCAGCTCCGGGGCGCGTTGCCAACCATTACGAGATCGACTTTCGGCGAAACTGATATGATAACGCGGACACCATGCCCCGCCCGCGCAGCGCCGCCGTCGCCCTCGTGAAGGAGAAGTTGATTGCGCGACTGAAGCAGGGGGGCCATCCCCCGGGGCAGCGGTTTTTCTCCAACCGGGCGCTGGCGGAACACTTTGGTCTGAGCTACCAGACGGCCCACCGCCTCAATGCCGAACTGGAGCGTGAAGGCTGGCTGGAGCGACGCCAGGCGTCGGGCACGTATGTGGCCGGAACCTGGCGTCCCCTGCAGGGCGTGGAGCTGGTGTTTCACGCGCGGGCCCGTCGCGAGGGCAGTTTTGGGGCGAGACTGCTCGAGGGCGTGCGGGCTGAACTGGAGGCTGCCTCCGTGCCCGTGCGCGTGGTGTGGGCGGGGGAGACGGCGTCTCAACCGGACTGGCTACCGGTGGTGTGGGAGGCGCCGGAGCAGGCGGCGGAGGCGGCGCGTGAGCGACGCTTCTCGATTATGCTCAACGACCAGCCGTCGCCGGGGATTGCGGCCAGCTACATTGACAGCGTGTCGACCGATGATTTTTCCGGCGGGGTGGTGGCGGGAGAGCTGTTGCGATCCGTGGCCCCCGCCCGGAGCCTCGCGATCCTCGCGGGACCGCGTGACGATCCCCGGTGCCGGCGGCGGGTCGAAGGGTTTCAGAGCCAGGTGCGGAAGGCGGAGGTGGTCTGGGCGGGCGGCTGGTTCACCGAGGACGCACGACGCGTGGCGCCGCGTCTGGTGCGGCGTGGATACGCGGGCTTGTTTTGCTGCAACGACCGGCTCGCGGAGGCTCTTTTGGCCGCGTATGACGGCGCGGGGGTGGCGCGCCCGGCCGTGGTGGGGTTTGACGATGCGCCCGTGGCGGAGGACCTGCATCTCACCACCGTGGCCATTCCGTGGAAGGAACTGATCCTCGGGGCGGTGGACATTGTGCGCCAGCGCCTGCGTGGTGCCACCGGGCCGGCCGCGAACCGGGTGTACTCTCCGAGACCGGTGATTCGCACCACGCTGCCACTGCCTGGCGCAAGGCGGGTGGGACGTGGGGGCTGAGGGTGAGGGAACGCCCCAAAGTCGATAACTTTGGAGACGACCGGATTCCCCTCGGTTCAATCAACGGTGGCAGAAAAACCTCCGATGGAGGGCGTCGCTCCGACGACGCCGGTTGCGCGTTGCGATCACCGATAACGTTCGACCGTGGTTGCGCAAGGACCGTCCCCCGGCGTCGGCGGAGCGACGCCCTCCATTGATCCTCCGATTGCCGAAATGATTTCGCCCAAAGGGCACTCTGCCGAAGCGAGTGCGTAGGGGGAAAGCCTGGGGCTCCCGTCGGGGAGGGGAGGGGCCGGGACTTTCCTCCTTGCGATGCCGGGGTCGCGGCGTCGTCGTGGATGGGGCATGGACGATCCTGCAGCGCACCCGTTTTCGCCTGGAGCCCGCACCTTTGCGGTGGCCTATGAGGCGGAGGACCGGTCGTGGCGGAATCCCTGGTTTCGCGGTCGCGGATCGCTCCAGATCGACCTGATCGGCAGCGAGATCACCCTGCAGGGCCGGCGCCGGGGTTGGTGGCGGCGGGACCGGGATCTGGTGCTGCGCACGGTCGACATCCTGAATGTGCGCTGCCGCGGGCGCGTGGTGCAGTTTTGGGCGTTCACCGGCGGTTCGGGAAAGAAGAGCCAGCTCTGCCTGTTCAGCCTCGAGACCGAGGACGAGGCGCAACTGGTGGCGCAGTTGCTGCCGGCGGCGGTGGATGCGGACTACGATGATGAGGAAAGCTTTGGTGAGGCGTTCCACCGCCTGCCCGCGGCCGGCCGGCCGTGGACGTCACCGACCGTGGTCATCACTGCGATCAACATTGCGGTGTTCCTGGTGCTGGCGACGTTCTTTGGCACCGGCTGGATCAGCTCGAATCTGACGCCCTACATGCGGCTCGGGGCGAGCAACGCGGCGGCGACGACCGACGGTGAGTGGTGGCGCCTGCTGACCAGCCAGTTCCTGCACTATGGACTGCTCCACCTCGTGCTCAACCTCTGGGCCCTGCTCAACATCGGACTCGTGCTGGAGCGCCTGCTTGGACGCCTGCCGTTCCTGATTGTTTACCTTGGCTCCGGACTGGGAGGGGGCTGGGCCAGCCTGGCGTGGAATGGCGACCGGGTGTGGAGCGCCGGGGCCTCGGGTGCGGTGTTCGGGCTCTACGGAGCGCTGCTGGGCGCGATGCTGCGCGCCCGGGGAGCGGTGCCCCGTCGGGTGTTTTCACCGGTGGTTTCCAGCACGCTGTGGTTTGTTGGATACAACGTGGCTTTTGGCCTGGCGAACCGCGGCATTGACAACGCGGCCCATGTCGGCGGCCTGCTGTCAGGGGTGATCCTCGGGTGGCTCGTGATGCGTCCCCTCGATCTTGACGTGCGCCGCCGTCAGGCGGCGCGGGTGCTGGCCCTGGGGCTGGCGGCGGTGGGGCTGATGGTCGTGGCGGGTGTGATGGCCGCGCCGCGCTTCGACTACCATGTGCGTGAGGAAATGGCCTGGGCAGAGGTGCGCAGCACCTTTTTCACCGCACAACGGACCAAGCTGGAGGAGCGGGAGACCCGCCGTGTGAAGACGGCGCGCACGCCGGCGTCCATGATGGACTACGCGCTCTGGCTCAAGGGAGGGCTCGCCCCCTTTTATGCGGAGTGGGCGTCGCGGTTGGCGTCGCTCTCGTACGAACCGGGGTTCCGGACGGAAAAGAAACGGGCCGCGGCGGAGGCCTATGTCCGCGAGCTTCAGGCCGCGGCCCTCGAGATGTCGGCGGCAATTCTGGAAAACACGGTCGAGCGGTTCAAGGCGGCGGAACAGGCAGAGCGCGCGGCCATGGAGAAATTCGCGAGGGTCGCTCCCTGAGCGGGGTTCGGCAGGGGGGGGGACCACGAATCCCGCGGCCGCGCATAGGGAAATCGCAGCGGTTCCGGTGGAGGTGGTCTTGGTGAGACCGCGACGGGACCGTCAGGTCCCGCCTCCGTGGTCTGAATTCTTCACGCGCCGCCAATCCCCGCGGGGTCGGCGACCCCACCTCCACCGGAGACGGGAGCTCGCTCGAAACCTATGGCAACGGCCGGCCCCGGGGGCGGATCAGTGCGAGTATGGCGAGGTGGGCAGGGGAGGCAGCGGATTGCCGGGAATGATCAGGGGAGCCGGCAGGAAGACCTGGGGCGAGGCGGTGTCGACCAAAACCAGGGTGCCGTGCAGGTCGCCGTCGCCGAAGGTTTCGACTCGCGTGACATTGGTAACGGGCGCCGAGCTGCGTTCGAAGCGGTGGGCGACATCGAGGCGGAAGCGGTGTTCATCGGCGTGCACCAGCAGCACGGGCTTTTGAAAGAACAGGCACTGCTCCTCCAGAGCGTCGAGGAAGTCCTTGAACCCGGGGTCACGGCCATTCTTGCCGTAGTCCTGATAAAACGCGTCGGCCTGGAAGAAGAATGCGATTCCCGGTGCCTGTGTTTTTTTCGCCTCGGCGAAAGCGGCCTTCATCCAGGCGATGTTGGCGGCCTGGCGTTCGATGAACTCCTCGACGGCGCCGGGCACCTTGGGTTGGTAGTTATTGTTGCTGCCCACCATGTGGACCGTGGTGAATACAACCCCGCCCACGGTCCAGCGGGCGTTTTCGACGAATTTGGCGAAACCGGGCTGCGTGCGCTGGGTGACAAGGGCGAGGGGTGTTTTGCCCAGGCTGCGTTCCTCGGCGAAGTAGAGCGCCCGAATCTTGGCAAGCCAGACTGCGGGGTCCTGGCTGCCATTGTTTTCCCGGTGCACGTCGGTCCATTCATTGTCGCCCGGCGTGTAGATCAACGGCCCCTCGAACGAGTTGAAGGCCTCGAGGATGCGCTGCATGAACGCGTCGGA
>JAEUGZ010000639.1 GCA_016794725.1 Opitutaceae bacterium
CCCCGCACTGACCTTGAAGGAACCGCCCGAAACGTCCGCGGTGCGGCGGCAGAAGCCGGAGCCCTTCCTGCACGCAATGAAGGCCGTCATGAGCAACCGCGTGCTGCTACTCTTCTCCCTCGCCTGCCTGGTGACCATGACCTCGCTCTACACCGTCTCCAGTCTCGGACTTTACATCAACATTTACCACGTCTTCGGGGGCGACAAACTGGCGGCGGCCACGATGATGGGGATCTGGGGCACGCTCTTCAACCTCCTCGCCATGCTCTCGATTCCGATGATGCTGTGGCTGTCGAACCGGGTCGGAAAGCACCGTGCGATCATGCTCTCCCTTGGCATGGTCAGCATTTCCGCCGTGCTGAAATGGGTGCTCTACACGCCGTCGCTCCCCTACCTCCAGCTGGCCACCGCTCTCCTGCACGCGCCCGGGCTGGCCGCCTACCTGATCCTGGTGAATTCGATGACGGCGGACATTGTCGACTACGATGAACTCCTGACGGGACGCCGGCGTGAGGCGCTGATCTCGGCCGCCAACACCTGGATCACCAAGATGGGAGTGTCGCTGTCCTTCATCTTCGCCGGCCTCGTCCTGAACGTGACCGGTTTCGACGCCACCCTCACTGGAAATCAGGCTCCTGGCACGGTCACCGGCATGCGCCTCCTCTTTTGCGCCATCCCCGCCATCGGCACCGCCAGCGCCATCCTGCTCCTCCGCCTTTACCCCTTGACCCGGGCACGCGTGGAGGAAATCCAGGCACAACTCGTCACCCGCCGGGCCGAGTCCGCGGCCTGATACCTCGTGCTCGAATGCGTGCGCCGCAGGGCACGCTCAAAGCACTCCGTGCTGCACGGGCTGCGCCATTTCTCGCCGGGTCTCGGCGAGAGGGCTCACTTGCCGTCTCCGGCTCCAGGCACCGCCACAGAAGCGTCCCAGGACACCCCCACCTTCGAAATCGTGCCCTCAAGCTGAGCCTCCGATTTCTCCATATCTGCACCGACCCGCAGGTCCGAGGCGAGGTGAAGGCCTACGTCGGGCAATGCATCGGGACGGTCAAAGTACTCGGCCGCGCCGGAACGGTCATACAAGTGAACGGTTCCGAAGCGGACCCGCGAGCGCGCCACCTCGACACCGTCGACCGAAAGCATGATCAGGCCCCGATCATAGACGGCGGCAAAGTCATGCGCCTCGTCCGGTTTCAGGTAACGCGGACGTCCATACACCCGCTGTCCATTGACGACGAGCCGGAGCACGCCGCTCCGTGGATGCACATCGAAGACCAGCTCACCGGCCGAAAACTCTCCGCTGCCTCGATACGTGCTGAACAGCCGCTGGGTGTTTCGCCCTTGCAGCTGCGCCCGCACCGACAACGTAAAGCGCGCGCCCAGGTGAGCGGTACCAATCAATTCCACTGCCCCAGGGCCCTTGCCGGCTTCCGATGGGAAGACCACGACTGCGCGCCCCCCCATCCCCCGATCGCGTCGGGCGGATCCGACAAGGCGGTAGTCAGCAGTTGCTTCCGCAAACTCCACCTTGAGTTCCTTCGGTTTCGGTGGTTCGGCCAGCGCAATCGCCCCCCCTGCGCGAAAAGAGTAAAGGGCTCCCTCCCGCAGCACAAAACGCAACCGCAACGAGCCAAGGCTCGGCGGCAGTGTCTCGTGGCGTATCCACGTCACCGGCAGCTCACATCCGTCCCCGACCACGGCACGACACTCCTGACGGCTGTATCCGAGTACCACCTGGCCCTGCTCATCAAGGACCTCGACTCGCAGCTCACCTCCCGCCGTGTCGGCATTGACATGCAGGGATCCGGTCAATCCACGGAGACGGCGGGTGACGATCTCCCCCGCCTGCGGACCCGCGTTCAGGGAGGCAAAGCCATCCTTGCGCAGGTGGGCCATCCCTATGCCGTCGCGGCGAGGCGGACTCCCAGGGGGGGGCTGGTGAGTGGCGTCGAGGCCACCATAGAACAGGGTGATGCGGTCACCTTCCACGATGGGATGGTTGGGTGTAACGACCTGGCCGTCATCCCAGGCCCCATCCTTGCCTACCGGGAGCAGCGGCGCGCGATCTCCTTCAGGTCGGAGCCACGTCACACCATCCCGGCTGCTGACCAGTTCACAGTGAATCGTTCCGTCGTTGCGACCGTCCGTGATGCGGAACACCCAGAGGAAACCGAGGTACATCGACTCGTAGGCAAAGGCCGACAGGCCATAAAAATCAGTTCGCTGGAGCGGCTTTGTGACCCAGCGGTCGTCGAACTCGTCCGGAACAAGGATGAGCTGCGAGGACGGCCACGACTCAAAGTCGTGGGTGGCGGTAAAACCGATCGAGCGCCGCAGCGCACCCCGCACCGGGACGTTGCGGACCTTGGTGTAGCCGACATAGCGGGTCGTATGAGGGTCCCAGTTGAAGCTGGCCACGTCCCCCTGGTCACGCAGCACCGGATTGCTGGGCGCATCGGTCCAGACAATTCCGTCAGGACTGTACGCACCCCAGTATCCTGACTCGACATGCAGCGGCGGCGTGCGGGCATAGTCGTAATTGAGCATGCGATACCTGCGTTTCGGATCCGGATCCCATGGCGTGTGCAGTACCTGCGGAAGATGGTCCTCGTGCGTGCGTTGGAGGATGAGATTGTTTTCCCTCGAACCGTTCCATTCGACCTGGCCGAGGGGCCGCTTGCTCCAAGTCAGTCCGTCCTCACTCGTGGCATAGGCGCTGAAGTAGGTGTCCCTGCTGTTGGCACCATGGTACCACGCCCGATAGCCGCGACCCGTTTCACTCGGAAGCACCGAGCCGTAGACATAAACACTACGGCCCTCCCAGGGCTCGGTCGCCGTGAGCACGGGATTGGCGGGATGTTTCGAGAACGCGTGGTAGCGACGCTCGATGCCCTGCTTCGACTCCACCAGGTGGTCATCCACCAACAGCTGCCAATCGCCCGTGAGGTCGCCTAATCCACGGGGTGCGACAGATGGAGGGAACGCAGCCGCAAGGGCCGTGACCACGGAGAAAGACATCGCAAGGCGAAAGGGCGAAAAGCACTTCATGAAAAGGGGTTCCACTCGAGGGAATCGTTTCCTCAGCTTCGAACCATCACTCTGCTCAGCCGCAACCATTCAAACGAGAATCCACGAATGGACACGAATCCGGAATGAGATACGAGGAGTCGAGCACCTGAATTTACTTCACCAAAGAGTGAACCAATCCCTCGTAACTCTCGGTCCCCGTCTTCATTCGTGCCGATTCGTGTCAATTCGTGGTTCAACTGCAGGGTTCCGGCTCAGAAGTCACCCTTGACCCCAAGCGACGCCGTCATGCCCCACTCCTGGATGCGCTGGTACTGCGCATACCCGGGAGTGCCGCCACCGGTGTGCCGCTTCTGGATCTCGTCGAAGCCTCCTTCAAGGAAGTCGTTGACCGAGCCAAAGAGGCTCAGCTTCCGTGAAATCCGGTACTCCGCACTGAGGAACGATCGCCGTTTCTCACCCTGCCAGAGGTAGGTGCCTGCCGGGATGGCGGCGGAGGGGTTGACCGGCGACCGGCGGGTCTCGCCCTGCAACGCCATATTGAACTTCACGACCAACCGGGGACGGGTGAAGTTGACGCCCCAGCTCAGAGTGCGGGGGTTAAAGCCAGTGAAATCCGAGGTCGCCGAACCATCGAGCGAAAGTGTCGTGTAGCTCACAAACGCCTGCAGTCCACGCGCCCAGGACGGAAGAAAGAGGAACGACTGCCGGTAGCTGAATTCCATGCCCTGGATGCGCGCGTAACCACCATTGCCCCGGGTCACGATCTGGTAGTCCGCCAGGCTGGCGGTGGAATCGACACCGTACAGTTCCAGCAGTTCCGGCGTGGCCGGGGTGACGACGCTGGTGAAGAAGTCCTCGATGTCCTTGCGAAACACCGATACGGCGCCCGAGCCTCCCTTGACGAGGTAGCTCTCGAGGGTCACATCGAAATTGTCGGCGGTCCAGGGCTTCAATCCGGTGTTGACGACGGTGATGGTCTGGGGATTCGCCGTCACCGCGGAATAGGTGACTCCCGGCAGGATGAAGTTCAGATTCGGGCGACTCAACGTACGTGCGTAACCCACGCGAGCGACGAGATTGTCGCGGAGGGTGTAGCTCGCGTTGAGACTCGGAAACCACCCGTCATAGTCGCGGTCAGAGGTGGCCCCGCGTTCGCGATACTGCAGCTTGATGCGCTCGAACGCATCGTTGGTCAGAAAGATCCGCTGCCCGCTCGCGTCGAGTCGGTAGTTCCCGTTCGCATCCTTGGCATAGACGGCCGAGGGATCATTGAGCGGGCCAGTGCCTTCATCCGCCGTGTGTTCATAGCGAAAACCACCCACAAGCCACAAACGATCGTTGAATAGCTTGAGGTCGCCGCGC
>JAEUGZ010000045.1 GCA_016794725.1 Opitutaceae bacterium
GGCGCCACCACGCTCAGCGGACGAAACAATCTGATCAATGCCTACGACAACCTCTACCAGGCACCCCAGAAATCCCCGAGCGTCTTCAACTTCTTCGAACCCGGATACGTCCAGCCCGGCACGCTGGCGGCTGCCGGCCTGGTGGCGCCTGAATTTCAAATCACCGACGACACGACGGCAATCCTGGTGCCCAATTTCCTCGGCGGCTTGATCTTCGCCACTTCGAATCCCAACACCGTGGCCGGACAATCCACGTTCACGCTCAACCTTTCGGCGGAACAAGCCCTCGTCGGGACACCCTCCGCCCTGCTCGACCACCTCTCCCTGGTCATGACCGGAGGGCAGCTCACCCCGGCGACCCGCTCCCGTGTCACCACCTCCCTCGGCGCCCTGAGCGCCGCCGCCACGCCACTCGAGCGTGCCCAAACCGCCCTCCTGCTCATCGCCACGAGTCCCGACGGCGCCACCCAGCGGTAATCCTCTCCACCCCCGCCTCCCTCTCCGCCATGAATGTCCTCCCCCGCCGCCAGTTCATCGGTCAATGCTGCGCCGCCGTCGGCGCGACCGGCATGATGTCCGCGCTCTCCGCCCTGCGGGCCACCGCCGCCGCCGCCAGCATTCCCTCGGGCAACAACCTGCCCGGCACCGCCGCGGACGTCGCCTCCGACTACCGGGCCCTCGTCTGCATCTTCCTCAACGGAGGCAACGACTCGTCAAACCTGATCGTTCCGTATGACAGTACTGGTTACGCGGCCTATGCCAGCGCGCGCACCGCCCTGGCCCTGCCGCAGTCCACGCTGCTGGCGCTGGCACCGAAGACCTCCGACGGCCGCCTCTTCGGCCTGCATCCCGCCACCGGCGAGCTGAAGAACCTCTTCGACGCGGGCAAACTCGCAATCCTCGCCAACGTGGGCACGCTGGTCGAACCGACCACGGTGAGCCAGTACAAGGCCCAGAGCGTAAAGTTGCCTCCCCAGCTCTTCTCGCACAACGACCAGCAGGCCCAGTGGCAGAGCAGCATCCCCGACCAGCCGTTCAAAACCGGCTGGGGCGGTCGCATGGCCGACCTGGTCAATTCGCTCAATACAAACAGCGCCGTATCCATGTCGATGACGCTGAACGGCGTGAACTCCTTTCAGGTCGGAAATCTCATCTCGCAGCTGTCCGTCCAGCCTGCCAGCACCAGCAGCCCGAAGGGTGGCCCGGTCGCCTTCGCCCGCACCTCCGGGGGCAACAACGCCAACCGCTACCAGGCGCAGAAGGACCTCTTTGCCGCCAGTCAGTCGAATCTCTTCGGCGCCGCCTTCGGCACGCTTTCGACCAACGCCATCGGCAACAGCGACGCCCTTGCCGCGGCACTTGCCTCCACCGGCACGATATCGACCTCATTCCCCGCCACCACCCTGGGCAACCAGCTCAAATCGATCGCCTACCTCATCTCCGCCGCCGGAAGCCTGAAGCTCAAGCGCCAGGTCTTTTTCGCCCGTGTTGGCGGATGGGATACCCATGCGGACCAGGTCGACGCCGACGTCAGTCTCGGCGCGCACGCCGGCTTGCTGCAGCAGGTGAGCCAGGCGATGAACGCCTTCTACAATGCCACGGTTGAACTGGGCTGCGCCAACCAGGTGACCACCTTCACCGCCTCGGACTTCGGCCGCACGTTCACCTCCAACGGCGACGGCTCCGACCACGGCTGGGGTGGACACCACCTCGTCTTGGGCGGCGGCGTCAAGGGCGGTGACATCTACGGGAAGATGCCCAGCCCGGTCGTCAATGGCCCGGACGACACGGGCCTGGGCCGCTGGATCCCCACCACCAGTGTCGACGAGTACGGCGCCACGCTCGCGCGGTGGTTTGGCGTGAGCGAGTCCAACCTCCCGGTCGCCTTTCCCAACATCGGTCGATTCGCCAAGCCCAATCTCGGTTTCCTCGCCTAGGCCAGAATCATGCCGACGAGAAACCACGAATCGACACGAATGGACACGAATCCGGAGTGAGATACGAGGAGTCGAGCACCTGAATGCATCCGGCTGAGGGACGTCGAGGAGCTGCCATGTCGATACACGGCCGGTCGGCCGGCGCCCCGCAGATTCCACCCCCGATCCTCCGATGAAACCCGCCGTCATCTATGCCGCCGTGGCTCTGGGTTTTCTCGCACTGGTGCTGCTCCTGCGACCGAGTCGGGACTCGATCACTTCCAGTGGCACCCTTCGTCTCCCCAGTCCGCCCGACCGGGTCAGCCCGCCTCCGGCCAAGCCCGCTGATGCCTCCGCCGGGGAGGAGCGCTCCACCCTCGCCGATGGCCTGAATGCACCGACCGGCACCGTGGAACGGGACCTGCGGATTGTCGCCGGTCTGATCGAGGGATTTCGCTCCAACTTTCTTCGCGAAGGAAACCCCACCGGATCCAATCCGGAAATCACCGCGGCGCTCACCGGCCGCAATCGGCTCTCTCTCGTGCTGCTCCCGCCGGATCACCCCGCCATCAACCCCAAGGGCGAACTCTGCGATCGGTGGGGCACCCCCTTTTTCTTCCACGCCGAGAGCGCCAACCGCATGGAAGTCCGCTCGGCGGGACCGGATCGCACACTCTGGACCGACGACGATCGCTCCACCTACCCCTAGGTTATCTCAAGTAAATTGCATAAAATTCAGCGCCCGCGCCCCGGGGAGCTTCCACAGGCTTGATGGCAAACCTCGACGGGGGCCCGCCACCCATGCGATTGGGATTGGAACCCAAGGTCACGGTGAATACCGATGGGCCAGTCCAGTCGTGCGAACGCATCGATTCGCTCTTCGCGTATGCCCTACCACCTCCGCATGGATGGCGATCTCCTCCGCTGTGATTTTCACGGCACGTTCACCAGCGCCGATCTGGCGCGGATGGGCGAGGAAATCAACGCCCTGGAGCGCGCGCAGGCGGTCGTCCCCGACCGCCTGACCGACCTTTCCGGTGCCTCGGTCGCGGAGTTGGACTACGGGGCGATCTCAGCCCTCGCGAACCGACGGCGCCAGTCGGTCATCAAGAACAAGGTGCGCTCCGCCGTCGTCGGAGCAACGCCGCTGCACTATGGCCTGGCCCGCATGTACCAGATGCTCAATGACCACCCGATGATCGAGCTCAGGGTCTTCTCCTCACAGGCGGAAGCGCTCGAGTGGATACGCCAGCCCAGAAATCCATAGCCTGACGGAAGCCCAACGACCTCACGCCTCCTGCTTTTCTCGATCGCGCACGCACGTCCGATTGCCACCCTCTCTCATGTCACAGCCCCTCTCTTCCGAAAAGCTCGCCGCGATTCAATCATTGATCGCCAAAGGCCAGAAAATCGAGGCGATCAAGCTTCACCGTGAACTCACGGGCATGGGACTGAAGGAATCAAAGGAAGCGATCGAGGCCATGGCCGAAGCCCCCGGAGGTGACACCTCCACCTCGCTCGTGGTCAAACCCAAGGGCAAGGGCTGCCTCGGCGCGGCTGCTGTACTCTGCCTCGGGGGCACGGCCGGTCTCGTCTGGCTGCTGCGGCGCTGACGGCGGCGTAGGTGAGACCGCTCTCGCGTGCATCAATCCGGTTGCACCGCCTCTCCTTCGCCCGCGCCCGAACTCGGCCCCTGGGCGTCGTGACGTCTCGCCACATCCCGAAACCGGACGTCGTCCTCGTCGATCATCGCCTGGAGCCAGCCAAGCGCGGGACGGCTGGCATTGACGCCGACCCGGACCGACAGGGGAGGAAGCAGGACCAGCCGCACCGTCGCGTAATTGATTCCAATCAGTCGGCCGTCGAGAGCCACCACCGGACCGCCGCTGTCACCTTGGTGAACCGGAGCGTCGTGGCGAAACTCCTCGATCGGCTCTCCGGATCGGGCGCTCCGGCCCACGGCCGTGACCCGTCCGGCAATGCAGTCCATCAGGTAACTGCGTTCCACGCCCTCCTCGTAGTCCGGTCCGCAGACCAGCACCGGCTGACCTTCCATCACCCGGGGGGCCCATTCAAAAGCGAACGGAATCGGGCCCGCCGTTCGGAGCAGCGCGAGGTCGGGTCCTCCCTGATCCACGTCTCCCCGCCACACCACCCGCGCCGGAACCACGGCGGAGCGGCGGGTATCGCGCAGCAGGACCAGCCGCACCGAGTCCTTCCCCACACAGTGCGCGGCCGTGAGAAAGTATCCCCGCGCGTCGACTGCGGTCGCCGACCCCACCCCTCCCCCTTCGTTCACCAGCAGGGCGGTGCGACGCAACAGAAAATCCGACGCCACGGCCGAACCAATCCGCGCCTGGGCGTAGGGTTGAAACGAGGCCCTCCGCTCCGCCGGAGTGATGGCATGGTAGCATCCCACGCTCACCCCCAGGGTCATCACAAGGAGAAGCAGGACCAGTGCGCGCGCCATCCCACCGACGCTGGCGGATCAGAGTCCGGGGATCAACCGTCCTCTTGCCGCGCCCGGACCGTTCGCACCGGCCCGGTTGTCACTTGGCGCCTGTCCTCCGGCGTTCGAACGTCTTGCGCGTGGGTTACGTCGTGCTCCTCGTCGCTCACATCGCGCTCCACGCCCCGCTCCGATCGGATCCCGTGGCGCCGGTCCTGGAGAAAGTCAGCGAGGCCAAGCTGTTGATCGCACGATCCGGGGCCTCCGTGGTCCTGACCGATGACGCCGCCTACGTGATCGGGGGAAGCAACTCCATCGGCCCGATGGGAGACATCGAACGCATTGATGACTCCCCGGGGCGACGCACTCGTCCCTCGCGGCGGGAACGACCCTTGATGCCGCCTTGAACCGGCGGCCCCGGCGCATCCCACTTTCGGGAGCGCGAGGTCCGAACTTGGAACGCGATTTCCGGGAAACCGCATTCGCCGGCCCTGCAGAGCCGCTCCGCAGGGCACTTTTTCGTGATTCGGCGCAGAAATACATCGCTTCGTCGCAAAATCACCTCCGTGGCCCCTCCCATGCAAAAAGGATGGCATGCGAGCCTTCCTGCTCTTCCTCCTGATCGAAGCGACCGTCGCCCTCGGTTCGGCGCAGTCCACCTTGGATCACGTGCGCCGGGCGCAGGATCTTCTTGGTTCAACGACCTGGAGTCGGGCAGTGGTGATCTCCAACTCCAAGCCGGGCCCGATCTACCCGGCCCGGGTCCATGCACTGGTCTTCGAACTGAATCACATGCTTTGGATCTACCTGCCCTACGAGGGTACCCAGAGTCTCTCCACTCACGCTGGAGCGGTCGAAGCCGACCAGGGCCGTCTTCCCGAACTGCTGCGGGCCCTGCATTCCGGTTTCACTTCCGTTGCGGATGCTCCGGCGCCCACGGCCGGTGAGACGCCCATGTCGGGTTCTCCGCGCAATGGCTGTTTCATTGAGTCCCTCGCCGCCGCCCACCTGCGCCTGGCCCGAGGCGAGCCCCTGCTCAAGGCGGGCATCCTGCTCTTCTACGCCCAGAGGGGCGCCACGATCTCGGGGCACGCCGTGTTCGCCTATGCCACCCCCGCCGGTGTTTTTGTCGACGACCCGCAGCGCAACCTCTTCACCGAAATCAAAGGAGTCTGGAACGACGACGCCATGGTCCTCGCGAAGAGCCATCAGCCGCGCCTGAAATCCAGCCTGCTCCAGGCCCGCCTGGTTCCGGTATCCACTGAATCATCCACCCGGCAGGTTGCCGCTCTGCGATAAGCCTCGTCCCATCCGGCTCAAACTGCAGTCAGGGACGGCGCCCCGGCGCCAGCACCCGGTCGGCAAAGTCCAGGTACTGCGCCCAGTCGTAGGGAGTGATGTCGTGCTTTCCCGAGCGGACATGGTAGGCGAGCGCGTCCCCGTGCACCGGACGGTCCACCTCCGGAGGGGAGGAGCGGCCGAGTCCACCACGTCCCAGCAATGCAAATACCGGTTCGGCGTGAAGGGTGGCCAGGAATTCACCCCGCGGGTCGGCCCAGGTGTCCTCGACCGCGCTCGCGACGTACACCGGACGGGGCGCCATCAGGGCGATCAGGGTGTGGGAGTCGAACGGCAGCCGTTCCTCCGCCCCGTTGTAGGCGCGAAAGGCGCGCGCGAACCAGTGGGGAAAGGCCAGGTTGAGTCGCTCCACGTTCTCCCCAAAGTTGCGTTTGGCAAGGGCAGCCCCTCCGGCGCCGGAGTCGTTGGAAATGACCAGCGCAAAACGCGTGTCCTGGGCGCCGGCCCACAGGGCCGCCTTGCCCAGCCGGGAGTGGCCGTGCACCGCGACCCGTGAGGCATCGATCTCGGGATCGCTGGAAAGGTAGTCCATCGCCCGGCTCAGTCCCCAGGCCCAGACGCCGATGGCGCCCCACGCATCCGGCGCCCGGGCCTCCGTGGACCCCGTGCCGGCCCAGCCCGCGACCCCGGCCGCCAGGCCCTCAGGGCGATCCTCGCACAGGTCGCCGTAGTAGGCCGTGACGGTCGCATACCCGCGCGCCACCACCTGCTCGACGACCCAGCGCGAGGCGTGCACACCGCGCGTGCCCTCGGTGGCCCGGTTGCCGACAACCTTGAATTCGGCATTGTCCCGCATCCAAGCTTTAGATACCGTGATTCCCGGATCGGCACTCACGCTCTGGTTGCCAAAGAAATTGAGCCCGAGAAACGCCGGCGAGCGCCGGTTCACTCCAACGGGCTGAACCGGGAGGTAGATCAGCAGGTGCAACTGCGGTGACCCGGGACCTTCCGCGAAGGCGAGGGTCACTTCCTTGCGCACCGCCTTGCCGCCAAGCGCCGCGCGGTCAACCGAGGTCACCGTCCACCGCATCCCGGGCGGCCGCCCGAGGGGGGTGCGTCCGAACATCTCCCGGGCAAAGAGCTCCATCAGCTCCGGTCGACGCTTTTCCATCCACTGCGCAGCCGTGCGGACCCGGGAGCCATCGGCGAACTGCAGGGGATCGGGCAAGGGCAGAGACCCCACCTTGGCCTCGTCGGTGTTGTAGGCACTGGCCGGCGGCAGAGCCGCCATGCAAGCCGCCGCCAGGAAGAGGGAGAGCAGGGCAAGTCCGGGGCGAAACATCATGGAATCAAACTGGCGGCGCGGCATTGCCGGCTCAAGGGACAATCACCGGCTGACGCGTTTCCGGCACCGACACGGGAGTCCGGCCTGGCTGCATCCCGCATCCAGGGGTCCGCTCACGGCCCAGAAAGGGAGGTTGCGGCACTGGGACCGGACCCCATCATGGTCGCCATGCCGCCCCCACCCGTGACCTGCCCGCGCGCGGCCTCGCTCCCATGAAGGCCGTCACGCTCGCCGACTATCACGACCGCATGAACGCGGTGTGCGCCCAGTTGCTTTCCCACCGGCATGATCCACCGGACATCGAAACCCTGGCGCGTCGGGCGGGCCTTTCCGTATCGCGGTTCGAGCGCGTCTACGTTCGCATGTTCGGCGAGTCCATCCGGGCCTGCCTGAAGCGGATCCGACTGGAGCATGCGGCGACCGAACTCCGCACCACCCGGCGTCGCATCCTGACCCTCGCGCGCGAGGCCGGCTACGATAACCACGAGGCCTTCACCCGCGCCTTCAAGCGACGCTTCGGCATGTCGCCGGCCCTGTACCGGGGACTGCCACAGGTCAGCCGCCAACCCCGCCGCCGCACCAGCCTGTGGCAGCAGGCTCTGGCCACGAGCGCGCAGCGTCCCGTCGCGAAACGCCGCTAGCACCCGCCCTCCCTCCGCCCCCATCGTCATGTCCACGCTTCACGGCAAACGCCTCCTCACCCTGGGGGATGATCTCTACGAAGATCTGGAACTTTGGTATCCTAAATTTCGATTCGAGGAGGCCGGCGCCGAGGTGGTCATCGCCGGGCTTGAGCGCAAAACCTACACCGGCAAGAACGGCTATCCCTGCTCCGCCGACGCCTTGATCGCCGACCTGCACGCACGGGACTTCGACGGATTTCTCATCCCGGGCGGATTCATGCCCGACAAGCTCCGACGCTACCCCAAGGTCCTCGAGCTGACCCGTGACTTCGACGCCGCACGCAAACTCATTGGCATGATCTGTCACGCTGGCTGGATTCCCATCTCGGCGCGAATCCTGCGGGGCCGGAAGGTCACCAGCACTCCCGGCATCCGCGACGACCTGGAAAATGCCGGCGCCCTGTGGTACGACGAACCGGTCGTCATCGACGGCCACCTCGTCTCCGCCCGCCGCCCTCCCGATCTCCCCGCCTACGGCGCGGCCCTGGTCGCGTGGTTCGGTTGAATGATTCCGGCTTAGGGAAACAGCTCCTCGATGCGGCGGGTGCGGAAGTCGAAGATCGCCTTGAGCTGGCGGCGGATCCAGAGGGCGTGCAGCAGATCGCCCAACGGGCCCCAGCCGACCTCGTAGGTGACGAGGTCCACCATGCGGACGCCCCCGCCCTCCGGGATCGAGGTGAAGTGATGCTCGTGGTGCCAGAGCCGGTACGGCCCGATCCGCTGCTCGTCGACGAAGAAGCTTCCCTCGCGCACGTGTGTGATCTCCGTCAGCCAGCGGGTCGTCACTCCCGGCAACACCCCGACCCGGTACTCAATCATCTGACCGGGGTACATTCGCGGGGCGACTTCGCCCAGGATGCGAAATGACAGCGAAGCCGGAGTCAGGGTGTCCAGGTTGTACGGTGACGCGAAGAATTCCCAGATCCGCCCCGGGTCGCCACGGACCACCTGATCGCGATGCAAGCGTTGAATCATTCCATGCTCCCGCAGTTGAGGCCGATCGAACCGTTCATAAACCGCCGATGGACACAGATAAACGCGGATTCGGAGCGTGAAGAGTGCTTCACCCGTCAGGTGAATGCCAGCTCTGGCGCAACTCGTTTGTATCCGTGTCGATCCGTGTCCATCCGTGGTTCAATCGCCGATTCTGTGTTCATGCGCTCAAAGGAAGCGGTTGTCGCAGCAGCGCAAGCCGGAGTCGCACGGATGCGCACCGCAACGGTGGTCACCGGGCAGCCTGCAGGCCGACAATCTCCAGCACGGCCAGCAGGGCGCGCTGGGTTCCGAGGTGACTGTCCTTCGAATCGAACTGCTCCTGCAGGGCGTGGTTTCCAGTGCTTTCACCGCCCGCGGGCAACGTCACGGCGGGGATGCCGAGACTGATTGGCACGTTGGCATCGGTGGAACTCGCCTCAAATCTCGCCTCGATGCCCAAGGCGGCGTTCGCCCGCCGCACCGCCTGCAGGATGGGTGCGTCGTCCGCCACCCGCCCGGTGGGGCGGCGGCCAACGGCCTTGATCTCAACCGTGACCGGATTGGCGCGGTTGGTCATGCGTGCGGGGCCGCTGCGGGTGCGACGGTCCCAAAAGGCATTTTCCTCCTCCACCGCCGAGGTCACTGCGGCCCGAAACGCGGCATCCACGGCCTCCAGCGCCGAGGCATCCGCTGAACGCAGGTCGATCTCGAACCAGGCCGACTGGGCAATCGAGTTGACTGAGGTCCCGCCTTCAATCCGGCCGACATTAAACGTGGTCTTCGGGTCGTCCGGCACCTCGAGTCGGGCGATCTTCTCCACGGCGCGGCCGAGCGCATGGATGGGGTTGACCAACCCGAACATGCCATAGCTGTGCCCCCCTGGAGCGCGAAAAGTCACCTGGTAACGGTTGCTCCCCACCGCGCCACTGACCACGCGCAAGCCGGAGCCGTCGAGGGAGATGAAATGCGTGATCTTTCCCGCGAGCTCTTTCTCGAAGAGGTGCCGGACGCCTCGCAGGTCGCCCAGCCCTTCCTCCCCCACGGTGGCGACGAACACCACGGTGCCATCGGTCGCGAGTGACTTCACATTGAGCACGCGGAGCACCGCCAGCAGCGCGGCCAGACCGCGACCATCATCGGCAATTCCGGGCGCTTTCAGCAGGGTCCCGGAGCGCTTCACCGTCGTATCAGTCCCGGCCGGGAACACCGTGTCGAGGTGGGCCGAGAGGACCAAGGTGGGCGACGTCACCCGGCCCGGGCGCACCCCGATGACATTTCCCACCGCATCCACCCGCACCTCCTGGAGACCGGCGGCGGTGAACGCCTCGACGAAATACCGCCCCCGTTTTGCCTCTTCGAACGGTGGCGCTGGGATCTCACAAATGCGCACCTGTTCCTCGAGGGTCCGGGGCTCGTCGTTCTTGAGGAAGGCGAGCGCCGCCTGCACCTCCTCCCGGCTGGCCAGCGGTCGATCAGGGGACGCCGCCGGTGCGGAGTGAGCGAAAAAGGCACTCCAAATCAGGACGAAGCGCGAGGAACGAGAGATCATGGACGGGTGGGGAGGCGCGAGCCAACGGCGGTTTCAACCGGGGTGCAAGTCGCCCGATGGGAATCGGGCGCTCGACAGCGTAGTGCCCGACTCCACACTGACCGCTTCTTTCTATGCGTGCTTTCGTCCGCCTGCGGTTGCTCAGTCTCGTGCTGGTGGGTTGCCTGGGACAGGGCC
>JAEUGZ010000483.1 GCA_016794725.1 Opitutaceae bacterium
GACTCGCCGGAGGGGTGTCCGACGCGGCGTTCTGCCAACGGGTGCGGCACCTGTTGGAGCCCGCAACGGCCACGCGAGTCCCGGACCCCGATGCGACGACGCGGGCCGACACCGAGGTCCCGCATTCCTCGCTCCCCCTGCGCCGACTCTCGCGCCGCTGGCGGGGGCGCCTGATCCTCAGCCTAGGCGTAGGGGTGGCCGTCGTCGGAGCGAGTTTCTGGGCTCCATGGCGGAGCCCCCAGATCGCGGCGGCGGCGATTGATCCATCGGCCGGGCGCTCGCCCGCCCGGGAGCTCGTGGCGAAGGCGCGTCCCCTCTTCACGGAGCAGGGCGACTCAAACCGCGAAAGTCTCCTCCTTGCGGAGGACCTGCTGCGGCAGGCGGAGAAACTCGACCCGGTCGACGGCGAGGTCTGGGCCGCGCGCGCGCAGCTTTCGGGCATGCTCCGCTTCCTTGGCTACGATACCGGAGACGAACGCCGGGCGGACCTGCGCCGTCAGGCGGAGCGCGCGGTCCGGCTGGCACCGGACTCGATCGAGAGTCACCTGGCGCGGGTCTGGAGTCTGGCGTCACAGCCCACCACGCTGCCCGAAGCAGAACGGGTGGCGAAGGACCTCATCACGCGCGCGCCCGGCGACTGGCGACCGTTGATCCTGATGGCCCAAATCGCCTCCGGCCAGCGGCGCCCGGAGGAGGCCGTGGAATGGCTCGACCGGGCATCGGTGTTCCCTGACGCGGCCGCTGTCGCCCGCCTGGAGAAGGCGACCCTGCTCTTCATCGAAGGCCGGTTCGATGCGGCCCGGAAGGCGGTGGACGAATCGCTGGCCATCCGCCCGCTCGGTCGCGCCCTCCTGCTCAAGATCCGCGGCCAGGTCCTGTGGGAGGGAGATCTCGCCGGTGCGCAAGAGAGCGTGGTGCGCGTGGCGCCGTCGCTGCTGCTGGAGGACCAGGGGGCATTCAACGCTTTCCGCGTCTGGCTGTGGCGGCGCGAGCCCGAACGGGCCCTTGCCCTCCTGCGCGGGTTCTCGCGCGAGTTTCTTGAGGATGTCCAGTTTACCGGGCCCAAGGCCGTGCTGACGGCGGCGGCGCAAACTCTCGCCGGACGTCCTGACGCGGCGCGACCCGAGTGGGAACTGGGCCTGCGCCTGATTGATGAGCGCCTGCGGTCGAACCCGAGCCAGTCCCGCCTGCTCTACCTGCGCACGCTCTGTTTGATCGAACTCGGGCGCATCCCGGAGGCGGAGGAGGCCCTGCGGCGATTCCGCCAGGCCGACAGTCGTGGTTACCAGCAGTGGCCCGGGGGCGGCACTGCCGGTCTGTTGGTCAAGCTCGGCCGGCCGTCCGAAGCCCTTGAACACCTTGAAGCCGAGCAGCACCATGGCATCGCGCTGTTCAACTCTCGCGCCGTGCTCGCCCTCAACCCCGACTTTGATCCGTTGCGACAGGATCCGCGCTTCCAGAACCTCCTCGCCCGCGCCCCCGGACCGGTTGGCGCCGCCCCGCCAGCGCCCTGATCGCTGGCCCACCGAAGGCCGAAGCCCGGCCGCCGCTGGATCTCCCCAGCCGGATCCCCTTGCCGGATCTGAGGGCGTCGATCTTCGAGCACGAAACGGGTTTCCCGTTCCGCCACGAGGAAAGAACGTTGAACGCTGAACGCCTAACTTTTAACGCTGAAGTGCGGAACGATGAGGGCGCGACGGGGCTTCTGGCGGCTTTGCGGCTTCGCGTGAGACACGGTTTGGGGTCGATCCTCGGGCACGAAACGGGTTTCCCGTTCCGCTACATCCGAAGCTTCGCGATCGACCTTCGCGTCTTCGCGCCTTCGCGCTTTTCCGCTCCCAAGCACGAACGGGTTCCCCGTTCCGCTACGGGGGGAAGGAGGGAATGTTGAACGCTGAACGCCTAACTTTTAACGCTGAAGTTCGGAACGGTCTGGGCGCGACGGGGCTTCTGGCAGCTTTGCGGCTTCGCGTGAGATACGGTTTGGGGTCGATCCTCGATCACGAAACGGGTTCCCCGTTCCGCTACGGGTCGGCAGCGGAACTACAGACGAGGCGTGGCCGCAAGGGCCATCCCTACAGGGGAAAGAACGTTGAACGCGGGGGAACGCTGAACGCTGAATTTTTAACGCGGAAGTGGTTCGGAATCCTGAGATTGCGGCTAAAGCCGCATGTTTTTCACTCTTCGCCCTTCACGCTTCACCGCTCCGCGGTGCAGGCGTGGCCGCGAGGGCCAGCCCTTCGACAGGCTCAGGACTTGGGTTGGCTGCGGGAACCAGCCCTACAGGGGAGGAACGCTGAACGGCGAGGGCGGCGATTCCTTTTGCGCGATTTCAGGTCAGGTTGCGCCGACACGGAAGTGAGCCGGTTGTTGCCTGAACGTCGAAACAGGGGAGCCAGATACGACATTGCCGGAAGCGACTTCCTTGTCATGATGGCCTTCATGCCGTCCACGAGTTACCGCTACCTCATCCAGACCCCTGGCGTTCGCTCGGGGCGCACCATCATCGATGGCACCCGCATCGGCGTGCATGACGTCGTGGGCCTCGTCGTCAACGGCGCGAGCGTCGATGAGGTATGCCGCAGCTTCCCCGGTGTCACCCGGGCTCAGGTATACGAGTGCCTGTCCTACTACGAGGACCACCGAGTCGAGATCGACGCCTTGGTTGCGCAGCAGATGAGCGAGGGGCCGGCGTGACGTTCTTACTTGATCAGGACATCCCGGAGGAGATCGCCCTGTTGCTGCGCCACTGGGGCCATACGGCGACGGTGTTGCGCGACGTGTTACCGATCACGACCCCGGACGCGGACGCCTTCTTCTACGCCCAAACGTACGGCCTGATCATGGTTACCTGCAACCGAGACGACTTCCTTGCCCTGGCAGCCGTGCACCCGGAGCATCCGGGATTGGTCATCCTGATCCGTCGCCGCACCCGGCAAGCCGAGTGCGGCAAGTTGCTGAATTTGCTGCAACGCGCTGGGGAATCCGGCCTGCGCGCCAACGTCAACTTCGCCTAAGCGTTTGCTCTTCTATCCGCTGGCACGCCACATACCCATGCCGTCTGATGGCTCACGTTCCATGACTTTGGTTTACTGCGCGCGGCCCCGCTTCAAGCCGCCCTCTCACATCGCCCGCCTCAGCGCCCGATAGGCGTCCCCTTCGCCCGCGCCTAGAGGTTCGTCTCTGCGGCGAGTTAGGCGAGTGATACAATTTCGAGGACACCTGTGAACTTCCAGGTGGCCGTGGCTCGATCTGGCCTCGCTGCCTGCGATCCTCGGGCACGAAACGGGTTCCCCGTTCCGCTGCGGGGGAACGTTGAACGCTGAACGCTGAATTTTTAACGCTGAAGTGGTTCGGAATTTCGGAGTTTTCACACTTCGCTCTTCGCCCTTCGCGATCGACCTTTGCGCCTTCGCGTCTTTGCGCTTTTCCGCTCCCAACCACGAAACGGGTTCCCCGTTCCGCTACAGGTCGGAGGTCAAGCCACGAGGTCAGGTCGATGCTTGTGCATTCTGCGCCGTGGAATCAGCCGGCTGAGGTTGTTGGGCCCACAGCAACCCGGGGCGCTCGAACCGCGCTTGACCGAGCATGATAAAACCTGTAAATTTACTGCTATGGCGTCCTTTTCACTCAAAGACATTTTTCCGCTCTCCGACTTTCAACGAAACACCAAGAAACACCTGCAGCGGCTGAAAAAAAACCGGAGGCCCAGCGTTCTCACGGTCAATGGGAAACCTGAAGCGGTGGTCATCGACGCACGTGTGTTCGAGGAAATGAGAGATCGAATCGAGGCGATGGAGAACGTCGAGAAACTGCGCGCTGCGATTCAGGAAGCGGACGAAAGGAAACTGATTTCGAGCGAAGATGCATTTGCCGCAGCTCGATCCGTCCTTAAGTCCACGGTGAAGCACCCATGACCGTTTACAGGGTCACCTGGACGCGCTCTGCAGCCACTGAGCTCGTGACCATAGCGCGGTGGATCGCTGAGAAGAATCCACCGGCGGCGGCCCGATGGATCAATGCGACCGAACGCCGAGTGACTACGCTCGCAACGTTCCCGGAAAGGTGTCCACCCGCTCCCGAAGCAAAAGAAACCGGCGTTGATGTTCGGCAACTGGTCATCGGCAAAAGACGTGGCCGCTATCGCGTCCTGTTTCGCGTCAAAGACGCCGAAGTGCAGGTTCTAAAGATCATTCACGGGATGCGCGAGCACCTCACTCCGGAGGAAGTCGAGGAAGCCGGTTGGGAGTGACGTGTGAGCGCCTGCACTGGCGCGCACTTCACACTTCACCGCCCGCGGTGCAGGCGATCCCGCCTCCAGCGGAGGGGCTTCTGGCAGCTTTGCGGCTTCGCGTGAGATACGGTTTGGGGTCGATCCTCGGGCACGAAACGGGTTCCCCGTTCCGCTACATCTGAATCTTCGCGATCGATCTTTGCGTCGTCGCGTCTTCGCGCTTTTCCGCTCCCAAGCACGAAATGGGTTCCCCGTTCCGCTACGGGGGGAAGGAGGGAACGTTGAACGCTGAACGCCTAACTTTTAACGCTGAAGTGGTTCGGAATCCTGAGATATTGGCTAAAGCCGCAGCCACTTTGGTTTTCGCGCTTCACCCTTCGAACTTCGCTCCTCACCGCCCCGCGGTGCAGGCGTGCCCGCCACCAGCGACGGGGCTTCTGGCAGCTTCGCGGCTTCGCGTGAGACACGGTTTGGGGTCGATCCTCGAGCACGAAACGGGTTCCCCGTTCCGCTACATTCGGACCTTTGCGATCGACCTTCGCGTCTTCGCGCCTTCGCGCTTTTCCGCTCCCTAGCTCGATACGGGTTCCCCGTTCCGCTACATCGGACCTTTGCGATCGACCTTCGCGTCTTCGCGCCTTCGCG
>JAEUGZ010000144.1 GCA_016794725.1 Opitutaceae bacterium
TACAGCCTGGGGGTGCTGCTCTACGAATTGCTCACCGGCACCACGCCGTTCGATGCGGGCGAGTTGTTGCAGCTTGGCGTCGAGGAGGTCCGCCGCGCCATCCGTGAGCGGGAGCCGCTGCCTCCCTCCGCGCGCCTGGGCAGGATGACGGGCGAGGAGCTGACGGCCGTCGCAAAGCGGCGACGCGCGGAACCACCGACCCTGGTGCGGACGGTGCGTGGCGACCTCGATTGGATTGCGATGAAGGCATTGGAGAAAGATCGCGCCCGCCGTTATCCGACCGCCAACGATCTGGCGGCCGACGTCACACGCTTCCTGGTCGACGAGCCGGTTTGGGCCCGACCGGCCACCGCGCTCTACCGGCTGCGCAAGACAGTTGCCCGGCACAAGCTGCTCTTTGCCGGGAGCACGGCGGTTGCGCTTCTGGTGGTGGGCGCCCTGCTCGCCGTGTCGGTTGCCTTTGCCCGCGAACGCCGGGCGCGCGCCGAAGCCGAGGCCGCCCGGGAGCAGGCGGAGGTGGATCGCAGTGCCGCTCAGGAGGCGGCCGCGCAGAGCCGGGAGACCACGGGCTTGCTGGTGCGCACATTCGAGACCGTCAATCCCGGCAACGCGAAGGGCAAGGACACCGCCCTGCTGCGTCTTGTGCTCGACGATGCAGCCAAGCGCATCGATACGGAGTTGGCGAAGTATCCCGGGCCACGTCACGAGCTTCAGTCCACCATCGGTTCGGTCTACGCCAACCTCGATCTCTTCGACGCCGCCGTGCCCTTGTTGGAAGCGTCGGTGCGTTCGGCCCGCGAACGCTACGGTCCCGCGGATGCCCAGGTCGCCGATGCGAGCGAGAAGCTCGGGCACCTCTGGATGAAGATGAATCGATATCAGGAGGCCGACGCGGCCTACCGCGAGGCGCTGGAGATCCAGCGAAAAATCCACGGCGACAAGCCTCATCCGGATGTTGCCGATCTCCTGCGCGCCCTGGGCGGTCCGGCCTGGGGTCTTGGACGTCTGGACCAGGCCGAAACCTATGCCCGGCAAGCGTGGACCATGCTGCAGGCCACGGTCGGGGAGGACCACCGCGATTCGCGGTCGACGATGAACTCGCTGGCCGCCTTGACCGAGATCCGCCTCAACCTGGTCGACGCCGAAGCCCTTCAGCGGAAACTGGCGGCCTACCACCGGACGCAACCGAACAAGGTGTTCCTCGCGAACACCCTCGACATCATCGGTCGAATTCTGGGCAAGGGTGGCCGGCCCAATCACGGGGTCGAGTGGGCGACCGAATCGCTTCAGGTGCAGCGCGAGGTCGGCGACGCTCCCAGCTTCATGCGCGTGCGCACGCAGCGCAACTTGAGCCACCTCTACCTGCTCGCCGACCGCCTCCCGGAAGCGGAAAAGGCATTGGCGGACGCTGAGGCGACGCTGCGGGCCATGCCGGCCACCGAGTCCGCGGACTTGGCGCTGACGCTGGACCAGAGGGCTCTGCTGGCGGAACGACTCGGCCGGCTGGAGGAGGCGGAGCAGGCGGCCCGTCGAGAGTGGGACGTCGTGAAGAAAATGCGACTGGAGCATCTCAAGCTGGACTGGCTGGAAAGCCTTACGAGCGTCCTGGTGGCAGGCGGTCGCACGGAAGAGGCCGAGGCGTTGTTCACCACGCTGCCCGCCACCGTGACGACTCCGGAAAGCAAGAACGACTCGTTCTTCAGCGCGCGCTCGCTTACCCGGGCCCGGTTGGGTCGCTGGAGCGAGGCCCTGGCCGACGCCCGACTTGCCTATCAGTTTTCTCCCACCGACCCGCTGGCGGCGTGGCGGTTGACGCCGCTCCTCGTTGTCACTTCCGACCGCGCGGGCTACGTCGACCACGTGGCGGCCATCCTGAAGGAGTTTGGTCAGACCCGGACACCGGTGGTGGCTCTCCGTGTCGCGTTCGACGCCTTGATCCTGCCGGATGCGGCCGCGGAGGTCGCGACGACTCAGCGCCTGGCGGATACGGCGCTTGGCGGTGAAATGGAAGGCAACTGGGCGGCCCACGCCGAACTGGTGAAGGCGCTCGCCGAGTATCGCAGCGGAAACTTCGCGGCGGCGCAAACCTGGTCCGACCGCGCAATCCGCAGTCTGCGCCCGGATTTGCGTGCGATGGCCCTTTCATTGCGCGCCCTGTCGCTTCACCAGCAGCACCACCCAGCCGAGGCCGCGGCCGCGCTCGCGCAGGCGCAGGAAGTCGTGGCGGCCCTGCTTCCTCATGCGGACGCGAAGGACTTCGGCGCTGAATGGCGTGAGCATGTCCAGGGAGATGGGGGCGCGGATTGGAAAGGCTGGATCTACAGTCACACTCTCCTCAGCGAAGCGAAGCGCGTGATCGCCGGTGCGAAACCGGGCGAGACCGCCGCGGTTCGACCGCGGATCAATCCCGCGCCCCGCTCCTGAGCGGGCGGCGGTCCGATGGAGAGAAAATCTTCCGGCGGGTGTTGGCCGTTTGCCGCCCGAATTGCGCACTAGGGAGTGAGCGGACGATCCGTACGAAGCGGATCGCCGGGCTCGAAAAAGCCACGCACTCCCATGAACCACTACCAGAAACTCTACACCGCCGGTGACACCGCGGTTGTCTTCATCGACCACCAGCCGCAGATGACCTTCGGGGTCGCGAACATCGACCGGGCCACCCTGATCAACAATGTCGTATTCCTGGCCAAGGTCGCGAAGGAATTCGGCGTGCCCACCGTGCTTACCGGCGTCGAGACGGAGGGATTCAGCGGCTACCTGTGGCCCCAGCTGCTCGACGTGTTCCCTGGGCAGGCGGTGGTCGAGCGCAGCTCGATGAACGCCTGGGACGACGCCGGATTCCGCAAGGCGATCGAGGCCACCGGCAGGAAAAACATCCTGCTCACCGGGCTGTGGACCGAGGTGTGTGTGGCCTGGCCCTGCATCGAGATGATTGCGGCCGGCTACAATCTTTACGTGGTGGAGGACTGCTGCGGGGCCACCTCCGTGGTGGCGCATGACGCGGCCCTGTCGCGCATGGTCCAGGCCGGTGGTATTCGACTTACCACTATTGCTGCGCTCCTCGAGTGGCAGCGGGACTGGGCGCGCAAGGAGCACTACGGCCCGCTCATGGACATCATCAAGGAGCACGGTGGCGCCTATGGCGCCGGCGTGGAGTACGCCTACACGATGGTCCACAAGGCGCCGCAGTCGGCGAAACAGCCGCAGGTGGTGGCGAAGCAGGCCTGATGGCGACCGGGCCCTGTGTTGTGAAGGAGGGAGCTCCCATGCCGATCCATCTTGCCATTACCCGACGGGTGCGACCCGGCTGTGAAGCCGAGTTCGAACGGTCGATTCGGGAGTTTTTCCAGGCCTCCTTTGTTCAGGGCGGCGTGTGGGGCGCGCATCTGCTGGCGCCGCTGCCGGGATCGAATTCGCGGGACTACGGCATCCTTCGCACCTTTGCCAGCGACGATGACCGCGCGGCGTTCTATCAGTCGCCCGCGTTTCAGGCCTGGGAGCGCACGGTTCGGCCGTTGACGGAGGGTGTTCCTCATCAACGGGTGCTTCACGGTCTGGAAGCCTGGTTCGGGTCCGAAGGTGCGCCGCCCCGGTGGAAAATGGCGCTGCTTACGTTCGTCGGCGTTTACGGCATCACCCTGGTTCTGACCCTCACACTCGCCCCGTGGCTGAGCACTTGGCCCCTGCCGATGGGCCATGCGGTATTCACCCTCGTGGTGGTTTCACTTCTGACTTGGGCGGTGATGCCGGGCCTAGCTCGGATCGCGCGGCCCTGGCTGCACCCTGTGCGCTCCGTTGCATCGCCATGAACTCAACCCAACCCGCTCCTGAACTGATCCTGCATGGCGGCCGCATCGCGACTCAGGATGAGTCACGATCAACTGCCGAGGCGGTGGCTATCCAGGACGGACGCTTTGTCGCCGTCGGTACGGACCGCGAGGTGCTGGCGCTGCGTGATGCGCACACGCAGGTCATCGCCCTCAACGGGCGAACGGTCATCCCGGGCCTCAACGACTCCCACCTGCACGTCATCCGCGGCGGCCTGAACTACAATCTGGAACTGCGTTGGGACGGAGTGCCTTCACTCGCGGACGGACTGAGAATGCTGCGGGAACAGGCCCTCCGCACACCGGCGCCGCAATGGGTGCGCGTGGTCGGGGGCTGGAGTGAGTTCCAGTTTGCCGAGCGGCGTCTCCCGACGCTTGACGAGATCAATGCCGCCGCGCCGGACACGCCGGTCTTCATTCTGCACCTTTACTGCCAGGCGATGCTTAACCGGGCCGCGCTGCGGGCGGTTGGCTACGACCAGCACACGCCCAATCCGCCCGGCGGAGAGATCCAGCGAGACCAGGCGGGCAACCCGACCGGGCTGCTCATCGCTCGGCCGAACGCCATGATTCTCTATGCCACGTTGGCCAAGGGGCCGAAGTTGCCGGTTGAATATCAGTACAACTCCACCCGCCAGTTCATGCGCGAGCTGAATCGCCTCGGGTTGACGAGCGTGATCGACGCCGGCGGAGGATTCCAGAATTACCCGGAGGACTACGAGGTGATCGACACCTTGCACCGCCGCGGCGAACTCACGCTGCGGATTGCATACAACCTCTTCACGCAGAAGCCGCAGAAGGAGAAGGAGGACTTTGCCCGCTGGATCCGAATGGCCAAGCCAGGCCAGGGGGACGACACCTTCCGACTCAACGGGGCCGGGGAGATGCTCGTGTTCAGTGCGGCCGACTTCGAGGACTTTCTCGAGCCGCGACCCGACCTGACGTCCCGTGTCGAGACCGACCTCGAGGAGGTGGTCTCACTGCTCGCCGCGCATCGCTGGCCGTTCCGGCTGCATGCGACCTATGACGAATCGATCACGCGTTTTCTGAATGTGTTTGAGAAGGTGAATCACGCGTATCCGCTCGACGGCCTGCACTGGTTCCTCGACCACGCCGAAACGATCAGCGAGCGCAACATCGAGCGGGTGCGCGCGCTCGGTGGGGGAATCGCGGTGCAGCACCGCATGGCGTTTCAAGGCGAGTATTTCACTGCGCGTTACGGGCGCGCGGCCACGGCCCGCACTCCACCCATCGCCAGGATGCTCAAGGCGGG
This sequence comes from Opitutaceae bacterium, assembly GCA_016794725.1. Lineage (GTDB taxonomy): Bacteria > Verrucomicrobiota > Verrucomicrobiia > Opitutales > Opitutaceae > UBA6669. Next base: position 5,101 of record JAEUGZ010000144.1, read on the forward strand.
TGTGCCGGTCGGGGCCGGGACCGACGCCACGCGGGTGGCCAACTACAACCCCTGGGATTCGATCCACTGGCTCGTCAGTGGTCGGACTGTGGGCGGATTCGAACTCTATCCCGAGGAGAACCGGCTCAGTCGCATGGAGGCCTTGCGCCTCTACACGGCCGGCAGCGCCTGGTTCTCCAGTGAGGAAGGCAAGAAGGGCTCGATTGTGCCCGGGCAACTAGCGGACCTGGCGGTGCTCTCGGAGGACTACTTCGCCGTGCCGGAAGAGCGGATCAAACGGATCGAGTCGGTGCTGACCTTGCTGGGTGGCAAGACCGTGCACGCCGCGGAAGAATTCGCCGATCTGGCGCCGCCGCCGCTCCCGGTCATGCCCGACTGGTCGCCGGCCCGGCATTTTGGCGGTTACGGGGCGCCAAAGTTTGTCCGCCAGCGGGAATCGTACAGCGCGCACGCGGTGGGATGCGCCTGCCCAATCCATCGGCCGCATCCCGTGGGCTGCCGGTGCCCGTCGCACGGATTTCAAGCCTCGGACGTGCTCACGCGCCTGCTGGGGCAGGCCAGCGGGCCGGCGGACCGGGTTCTGGGCGCAGAGCCTGGCGGCTTCTTCGGCGCGGGTTGCGACTGCTTCGCCTTTTGAGACTTCCCATGAAAACAACGACGTGGAATTCGCCCCATGACCTCCCGGAGACGGTCCGACTGCAAATTGTCCCGCTGCTCAACCGTCAGCTGGCCGACGCCATTGACCTTACTTTGCAGGCCAAGCAGGCGCATTGGAATGTGAAGGGTCCCCAGTTCGTGTCCCTGCACGGGCTGTTCGACGAAGTGGCCGAGACCCTCGGCGAACTGGCCGATGAGCTCGCGGAACGGTCGGTTGAGTTGGGAGGCGTAGCGGATGGGACGCTGCAGGCGGTGGCGGGGGCAACCCGGCTGCCTGCTTATGACCGGGAGCTCCTTTCCGGCACGGATCACCTCAGGGCGCTCGCAGCTGCAACAGGGAACTTTGCCCAGTCAAGCCGCGGGGCCATCGACGCAGCGGCCACGCTGGGCGACGCGTCGACCGCGGACCTGTTCACCTCCGTTTCGCGGGCCGCCGACAAACTTCTTTGGAAACTGTCCGCCCACGCGGCCACCCCTGCCTGAATCGTCCAACCTTCCCATGAAAACTACACTCCACACCCTCCCGCGGCAGCTTCTGCGACCCGCCTTGTCCACCCTGCTGGTCCTGTCCGCCGACGGCCGCGCGTCCCTGCTCACCGTCGCGCCCCCTCGGGTGGCATCATCCGAAGATCGGACGTTCACCGACATCACCGCCTTCGCGCGGGCCAACTTCTGATGCTTTCCGCCATGACGACAAAGAAACTGACTGGAAAGGTCGCGGTGGTGACGGGGGCTTCAAAAGGCATTGGCGCCGAAATCGCCCAGGCCCTTGGGCGCGAGGGTGCCGCCGTGGTGGTCAACTACGCCACCGCCCAGGCCGACGCCGAGCGGGTTGTCGCCGCGATTGTCGCGGAGGGCGGCCGGGCGATTGCGGTGCAGGCCGATGTCTCGCAGCGTGCGGATGTCGTGCGGCTCTTCACGGCGGCGATCCGCGCATTTGGTTCCCTGCACATCCTGGTGAACAATGCCGGTCTTTACCGCGGCGCGGCACTGGCCGACATCACCGAGGAGCTGTTCCACCGGCACTTCGATCTCAATGTCCTGGGACTGATTCTGGCCACGCAGGAGGCCGTCAAGCATTTCGGGCCCGAAGGTGGCAGCATCGTGAATACCAGCTCGGTGTTGAGCACCCTCTCGCTCCCCGGAAACGGCGTCTACAACGCCACCAAGTCCGCGGTTGACGGCCTGACCCGCACCTTTGCCAAGGAACTTGCCCCGCGGAGAATACGGGTGAATTCAGTGAACCCGGGGCTCGTGGAAACCGAGGGCTTGCACGCAACGGGCGGGATGAAGCACAGCGATCACGTCGCGGCGCTTACTCCACTGGGCCGGATCGGGCGTCCGTCGGACATTGCACCGGGGGTGGTTTTTCTCTGCTCCGACGATGCCGGATGGATGACCGGTGAATCCCTTTATCTCACCGGCGGCATGCGTTAACCGAATCCCTCTATGAATACGAAACCACGAACGATCGTCCTTGTGCATGGCCTTTGGGTCACGCCGTTGAGTTGGGAACCCTTCAAGCGATTCTACGAGAACCTGGGCCATCGCGTCCTGGCACCGGCCTGGCCGGGAGTACTGGGCAGCGTGGACGACATGCGACGCGATCCGTCGAGTTTCAACGGGATCGGCGCCGGGGAAGTGGTTGCGCACTATACCAAGATCATCCGCGCACTGCCGGAACCGCCGATCATCATGGGCCACTCCTACGGCGGTTGCATCACGCAGCTCCTGATTGATCAGGGCCTCGGTGCGGCGGGAGTGGCGATCGATTCGGTCCCGCCCAAGGGCATCCTGTTGCTACCGCTTTCGACCAATCTCTCGCTTCTGCCCGCGTTCTTTCAGCTGAGTACCTTCCGCACGACCTTCATCTTCACCTTCAAAAAGTGGTGGCAGGTGTTTGCCAATACCCTCACGGAGTCCGAGGCCCGCGAGGCTTACAGAACCCAGGTGATCCCCGCTCCCGGACGCGCAATCTTCCAGGCGGCGCTGGCGAATTTCACGAGCGGTGCGGCCACCACCGTTGATTTCCGCAATCCGCACCGCGCTCCTTTGCTTTTTATCGGAGGTGAGAAGGACGTGATCATGCCCGCGTCGCTGAGTCGGAAGATCTACCGCACGCACTCCGTTTCACCGGTCAAGACCGACTACAAGGAGTTCCCGGGGCGCAGCCACTACCTCATTGCGGAAGAGGGCTGGCAGGAGGTCGCGGACTACGCCTTGACCTGGGCCGTGCAGCAAATCAGCCGCGCCACGGTATCCACTTCACTCCCTTGAAAACAATTCGATCCAGGCCCCGAGCGTCCGGCGACGCGACCCGTCGGCGCTTTGTCATTCAAGGTGCGTTCCTCGCCCTCGCAGCCGCGGCGCCGCTTCCAGCGTCGCTCACATCAATTTCAACCCGTTCCACGTCAACCCTTCCTCTTCTTCCGAATACCATGAGCACGATCACCACCCAAGACGGCACCACGATCTACTATAAGGACTGGGGCTCCGGCCCGGTCGTTAGTTTCAGCCACGGCTGGCCGCTGACGGCGGACGCCTGGGAAGCCCAGATGTTCCATCTCGCCTCCAACGGATTCCGTTGCATCGCGCACGACCGGCGCGGTCACGGTCGCTCCAGCCAACCCTGGAACGGCAACCACATGGACCAGTATGCCGACGATCTGGCCGAGCTGTTTGAGAAACTCGACCTGAAGGACGTCACGATGGTCGGCCATTCCACCGGCGGTGGCGAAGTCGCCCGTTACATCGGGCGCCATGGCACCCGCCGCGTGAAGAAGGCCGTGCTGATGGGCGCGGTGCCGCCGATCATGGTCAAGACCGCGGCCAATCCCGGAGGCCTGCCGATCGAGGTCTTCAATGGCTTCCGTCAGGCCTATCTCGCCGATCGGGCGCAGTTTTTCCTGGACGTTGCGACGGGCCCGTTCTTCGGATTCAACCGTCCCGGTGCAAAAGTATCCGAAGGCCTGATTCGCTCCTGGTGGACCCAGGGCATGATGTGCGGCCACAAGAACGGCTACGACTGCATCAAGGCCTTCTCGGAAACCGACTTCACCGAGGACCTCAGAAAATTCGACGTGCCGACGCTCATCATCCACGGCGACGACGATCAGATCGTGCCGATCGGGGCTTCGGCGCTGCTCACGCACAAGCTCGTGAAGCATTCGATCCTCAAGATCTACCCCGGCGGTGGGCACAGTCTCGGCGACACGGCCAAGGACCAGCTCAATGCCGATCTCCTGGCCTTCCTGAAATCCTGACCCGTGCCCGTCATGCGAACCCGGTTCCCACTGGTCATCTTCCTGGTCGCTGTGCTGTCCTCCCGGGGCGGGGAGGTCGCTCGGACCCTCTTCGTGAGCCAGGGGCCGCACGTTGGCGGGCAAACTGTCCGGCTGGAACTCGTCGCGCTCAATCCGGCGGGACACGAGGTGGCCTTCACAACCGAATCGACTTTGCAGGGGACCTTGGCCCTGCAGGGCCGGTCGGTGCCGGTGACGGTGGAATCAGCCGGAGCCGCGCGGACGGCGGTTCCGGCCCATGGATTTGCGGCACGGGCCTACCTTCTGCGTCTGCCCCAAGACGCAAACGGTGAAGCGATCCTGACGCTCACGGTGTCCGATGGCCCTGCCTTGCGGACCGTGCTCACGCTTGAGCCCGCATCCGCGGTCCGCGCCGCCGCATCCCAACCGCCGCAGGTCGGCCCGATCGAGCGTTTGTTGGCCACCGCTCCGGCCGTTTCGGCTGTCTCGCGGAACTTCACCGGGCGCTTTTTGCCCAACCTGCCGGTCTACTTCATCTATGGTGACGAGGACCAAGCGGCGAAATTTCAGTTCAGTTTCGACTACCGGCTGGCCACCATCAGCGTCGGAGCGGGTGATGCAGGGCCGGCGGTGCACACGCTTCGCGTCGGCTATACACAGCGGTCGCTCTGGGACATTGAGGGTCGATCGAGCCCGTTCTATGACACCAGCTACATGCCGGAGATTGCCTTCAACCGTGATCAGCGCCTGCCCGTCGAGCAATCGTCGGTGTTCACGTGGCTCGGGTGGCGAGCCGGTTTTCAGCACGAGTCCAACGGACGGGAAGGTTTGGATTCCCGGAGCATGAACACGGTCTATTTTCGCCCACGTTTCGTCCTTGGCCAGCTTGGCAGCTGGGCGTTCGTGGTGCTGCCGGAATTCCAGGCCTATCTCGGCAGTTCGGGGGAAAACGCTGACATCAAGTCCTACCGCGGCTACGGCAAGCTGCGGTTCTACTTCGGCCGCAATGATCGACCCACGCTCATGTTCACCGGCTGGACCGGAAAAGACTTCGATCATGCCAGCTATCAGCTCGATCTCGCCGTGCCTGTCCGACTGCAGTGGCTCAGGCTCGAGTCGTATTTCTATGCCCAGTACTTCAACGGCTACGGCGAGTCGCTCCGCGCCTACCGCAGCCCATCCGAATCGCTCCGTGCCGGCTTCGGCCTGGTGCGGTGACGGGAAGACAGAATCCGGGTCGAAGCTGTCAGATGGAGGGACGGCCCGGCCATGGGCGCGTCCACGGTCCAGTTTCTCGTTCGGCAGCACGACCGCCAGAGCATCATGCCAGGTTTGGCGGCGACCCGTGGCAATTGGCGGCAAGCCATCAATCGATCCGACTCGACTTCAGCTCGGCGTGGCTGCGTCACCTCCGAACTTCGTCGGGTAGTGAAAAAGGCGGTGACCCGACGTTGCGGAACCGGTTCTCAAGTCGGAGCCGGGTCCTCGTGGGCCAATTCAACCGCTTCAGCCCAGGCCTTGGTCGCTCCGAACAGGTCCGTTCCTCCAGGTTGCTGAACGGTTGGATGACGGGGTGGGCCTCGTGGCGGGGGCGAACCTACTCCTGTTTTTGAGCCTCCGTCATCCTCAGCGCCTCGTCGATGAACCGGCTCAATTTTGGCCCAAAGTGGCTGCTCCTCAGGACTCCCGCCTGGCGAGGATCGAACTGGGCCAGAGCGACACGGGCTTCGGCGACTCGGCCGGAATGGGCAAGAGCTGCGATCAGGCTAGCGGCGGCCCAAGGATTGTTCGGACCGATTTGCAGGCCTTGCTTGGCGAGGACGATCGCCTCGTCGAACCGTCCCATGGCGACCAGGCAGCCGGCCATGCTTGGCCACACGTAGGTCCGCCAAGGTGACTTCGGGTCCAGCCGAAGGCAGCGTTCGTAGTGGGCGAGCGCCACTTCATATTCACCGCTCTGCATGCGGATGTTGCCGGAGACGTCCCAGCCAACGGAGAGGGCCGGGTTCATATTCACCGCCCGGTCCACGAGCGCGCGGGCGACGACCAGGTCGGCTTCCGCCAGCAGCAGCGCTTCCGCGACAAAGACCAACACTTCCGCGTCGTCTGTTTCCACCACCATGGCACGATTGACCGTGTCCGTAAACCGCGCCCGTAGGGCCGCCACATCGGCGTTCGGGCCGGCAAAGGCGAGGCGAAACCCCAGCGCGGTCGCCAGGAACGCGAGGCCGCGACCGTAAGTGGGATTCAGGGCGACGGCAGCCTCGCTTAGCGCCTCGATCTCGTCAATCTGGGCGAGTCCGGCCCGGCGAATGGTTTCCCGGGACCGCAACCACAACTGGTGTGGCGAAAGGCTGGTGACAGGCTTGCCAGCGATGCGACGGGTCTCGTGCCCCAGAATGGCCGTTTCAACGGAGCTCACCACCACGCCCGCCACATCGTCCTGGACGGCGAAGGGGTCTTCCAGAACCCGGTCAAACCGCTCGACCCAGATCCGCTCGCCCCGCTCGGTGTCGCGAAGCTGGAAGTTGATGCGCACACGCGGCCCGGAGCGTTGGATGTTTGCCCCGAGCAGGTAACGCGCCGTGGGAGCGGAATCCACGACCTGCAGGACAGGAAACCGGGAGAGCGCCATGGTGATTTCGACGAACAATCCCTCGGCGAAATCGTCGCTCGCAATGGCCCCGGCGGGATCGGTAAACGGGGCTACAGCGACCGTGTAGATGTCGGGTGTGACGGACCCTGGCGGGATCGGGAGGGGCTGGGCGGGTTCCCTGGCTGGGATCGAATCACCCAGCAGAGTGGCCACACTCGCAGCCACCTGTTTCCAGCCGGCAGCCGTCCGGTCGCCCTGCCAGTCGACGAGATGGGCGCACTGGATCTGGTCGAAAGGCATGGGCAGCGCCGCTCCGTCGACGGTGAGTTGGACGAGCTTGCGCGCGACTCTCGCCCGGTCTGCCTCGGAACGCACCCACTCGGACTTGGCTGCATCCTCCGACCAGATGACGACCACGGCCTTGGCCTCGCGCAGGCGTTCCTCAATGACTTCGGCGTAGGGGCGGTGTGCTGGAATCGCATCATCCAGCCAGACCTCGTGTCCCTGACTGCGCAGCACCGCGGCGACCTGCTGCGCCTGTTTGGCAGTGGCACGGGCGTAGGATATGAAGACGTGGGACATGGACGCGATCTTTTGGTCGCGGGGTCGAACCGCGTTGTTGCGCGTCACAACCGTTATGCCGCCGGAGCACCCACCTCAAGGCTCGGGTCGCCGCCGGTCCCGATTCCCTTTCGATAAAGCAGAGACCCGGCCTGGGTGG
>JAEUGZ010000175.1 GCA_016794725.1 Opitutaceae bacterium
CCACCCAGATCCGCCTCGTGCGCCACGGCGACTACGCGTACCTGCGTAACGCCTACCCGGAACGCTGGGCCCCCGGGGCCTCCGAGACCTTCTACAATCCCAGCGCGGACGCGCTCAAGGCCGGGTTTGCCGCCGGAACCCTGACGCCCGTGCAGGCCGATATCTTCCAAAAAGTCCGGCCGGCCGAGGAACTCTACGACGTCCGGTCCGACCCGTACCAGGAACACAACCTGATCGACCGCCCGGAGTCCGCAGACGTAACTGCTTTTCTGAGACAGACCATGGATCAGTGGCAGGCGGAGACCGGCGACTCCGTCCCCGAGCACCCCACCCCGCCTGACACCGACTACGCGACCGGCCGCAAGCTTCCCGGATTCCAGCGCGGCACCCCGCCCGGCGCCTCAACCCACGCGCTGCGCATCCACCGCCCCGGCCCGATCCGCACCGCCGACGTGCGAAAGCCGGGCCTCTAGGCCAGAATCAATCAGACGCGCATCCACGCATCGACATTACACCCGCGCCTACCCGCGCAGGCAGGCTCTCGCTTTTGTAGGCGGCCTCGCTGAGGCCGCGACGGGACCAAGCAGTCCCGCCTCCGTTCTCCCCTCTCTTCAAGCCAAGTCCTTTTTAACCACAGAGTGCACAGAACACACGGAGTCCCATCCCTCCGTCCCTGCCTCCTCAACTCAATTCCGTGCACTCCGTGCATTCCGCGGTTCAATCCTCCGACCGGCACCACAATGGGTCGGGGCAGGCCCGCAGGCCGCATCCCCAGATTTTCCCCGGACCTAGACCGACGGCGAAATGACCTTCAACCCGGCAGCGAGGGCAAGCTGACGCTGGCGGACATCAAACGTCACAAACCGTTTCAGGCCGAGTTCGAGAGCGCTGGCCACGTGCAACACATCGAGCGAACGGGTACCGAGCAAGGGCGTCTGGGCGCGAGAAAGATCGGCGGCGCGCTTAAGCACGGCGCGCCAGAGAAGGTCGGCGGTGGCGTAGCGGCCTTGCTCGAAATCGTCGTCGAGCGCGGCCAGTGCGGCATCAAACGCGGCGGAAGTGAGAAACCCCCGGTGTGCGGCGAGGCCGAGCCCGTTGATCAATTCGACTCGACCGTGGTGGGTGACGGAAAGTGGCCCCCGGGTCTTTGCCCGCCATGCCGCCATGGCCCGCGACTCTGGCTCATGAAGGTAGAGCTTCAGCAGTGCGCTGGGATCGACGTAGTACGGACTAGCGGTCGCCACGGTTGTCTTCGTGCAAGGCCTGGGATTGAGCGGCGGTCAAAGACACCGGTTGGTAGGCCGTGAGACGCGCCCAATAATCCACCGGGGGTGCGGTCCTGCCCGGGGGCTCCGTGTGGAGCACGAGACGGTACTTGGTGTGACCACTCTCAGAAAGAAGTACCTCGCCCTCAGCCTCAACCAGCCTGCGGATCTTGGGGAACCGATTGCGAAGATCACGGATGGTGGCAGTGGCGGCCATGGTGATACGAAAGTGTATCACCGCTGCATCAGCGTCAAGATGCATGTTTTCGGTCCGGTTGTAGGCGGCCTCGGTGAGGCCGCGACGGGACCCACCGGCCCCGCATCGGTGCCTCGTCTGGGGATCCCCACGCAAGTACCGACGGGATCCGCGACGCCGTCTTCGGCCTTGCGTCTGAATCCGGACTTCATTTGGCGGACGCGGGCGTCGCTCGAAGGGAGGCGGCTCGTTGCAGAGCAAGTTTTTCGAGGAGCCGGGGGAGCTCCTTTTTGTAGGCTTCGAGGTCCCAGGTCAGATTCCAGTGCTTCACATAGTCGGCCATGGGCGGGAGACCGACCGCGGCGCGGCGTTCGTCGAGGTGATCGGGGTCTTCGATGGCCTGGACGTAGAGCGGGCCGTCGCCGTCCCGGCGAAGCTGGCTGCCGTAGGTTTGGGGGCGTCCCTCCCCCAGCGCGACCCGGTCCTCCAGCAGGGCGAGCGAGGCGCCGCGGGCCTTGCCGGCCTTCACAGCCTCCCGCATGAGCGGCAGGTACTTCTTCTGGGTCGCGGCGGGGGAATGCTGGATTACGAGGAAGAGCGTACGGTTGGCTTCCGGCCCGACTTCCTCCGGTCCGAGCCAGCCGTGTTGGGCCAGGATGGCCTCCACCTTAGGGAGATTGGCCGCGTCCGCCTCCTGCATCCGCCGGACCAGTGCCGGCCGGTCGGGTGAATCCGTGTTTCCGGCCCGGTCCAAGGCATCGAGCTGCAGACGAACCTGCTGGTCCGCCTGGAGAATCTCCAACAGCTCGGCGCGCACCGCGGCGAAACGATCGGGCGGCGTCGGCGGCTCGCCCCGAACGGCGGAAACAAGGACCAGGACACCCAAGACGACCCGGGGTAAACGCATGATGAAGGGACTACGCACGATGGTCAGCGTTCTTAGGCGTAACCAGTTCTTTGAACCACGAACGGACACGAATGAACACGAATGAAGACAAGAACAGAAATCGAGCGGAGCTCCTATCCCAACTCCCTCCGAATTCGTGCTCGTTCGTGTCCATTCGTGGTTCTTGCGCTGTATAAACCCGGCTGAGCGGTGCGGTTCAGGTTGGAGGGGTTCACGCGAAGGCGCAAAGCCGCGAAACGAGGTCCGGGGGCTCCGGCTTCGAGTTGGCAATGCTCAGCCAAGACACGATCCAGCCAACAAGGCGCCTCCGCCCCCAGACCTCGTTTCGCTCCGCCAAGGAGAAACAGATTGGGTCCGCAGTCGCAGGCATGCCTAGCCAAGCAGATCCCGGACCGCTGACAGGTCGAAGATCTGGTTAAGCCGAAGCGAGCGCAGCTTCAGTTCACGGAGGACTCCCAGGATCCGGCCTTCCCGGATCAGGCCGAGATGGAGATTCTGGACATGTGAGATTCTCCGCAAGTGGTTCGGGTCAATATGCTCCTTGGCGAAATTGTAGAATCCGGCATGAATACCCACCCCATGGCGCTGGCCGAATGTATCCACTTATTTGACCGTCGCCGGTGAAAACCCGGGTCTGCTAAAGTTGATCTTTACCGGCAGCCCAATCTGGACGGCCTCCTCGATCTCCACCTCATCGAGGGCGCCGGGATTCACATTGTCAAAGGTCCATGGAATTGAGGTGAAAATCATCGGCGAACGCTGACGCGTGCAGGCAGTACCTTACCTTCTCTTGGGAAGGTGATGCACTTGCAGTCTCAAACGGCCAGCAATATCATGGCCAGCCTCAATCGGAAAAACAGCCCACAAACGCCGAACCACCTACGAGCGACATATAGACTGCATCCGCAGCGATCACCGACCTCCGAAACTACGGGCCCAGGAAAACCCAGCCCTTTGACGTCAATCTAGAGAGTAAGGCAGAGCAGCCGAGAGGCGCCGCCAGACGTGCGGCGCCATAACCAACTGATTTCGAATCAGAAAAGTAACAACCATCAATCGAACCTACCCATCAACCACAAACGCTAGCAGCTGAACTTCTTGCCCGGTTCCAGTGTCAGAAATGCCATCAGATTTTCAGCAATTGTGAATCGGAGGTCTGCCCTAAAGCGTGGTCATGTTTCACTGAGTCTCCCTACATTTGGCTTCCTCCCGTGGCGTCGGCCTTTACCCTTGGCTTTCGATGAACGACGAGCTTCAAGAAAAGAAAGCCGAATCCTTTTTCGACGAAGAAATCATCGAGTCATCGGAGCGCATTGATAATCCGTTCGACCCGAGCAAGATCAACGTCGTGCGCGAATCGATGTCGATTTTTCAGGCGATCCGCAAAATTCAGCTACACGAAATCAAGCTCGACCCTGATTTTCAGCGCAATCTCGTTTGGGACGACACGCGTCAATCTCGGCTCATCGAATCAATTCTGCTTAAAATTCCGCTGCCGGCTTTCTACTTGGATGCGATCGAACCGGATTGCTGGGTGGTTGTCGATGGGCTCCAGCGGCTTTCGACTCTAGATCGATTCATGAATCAGAAGGTTCTCAAGTTGACTGGCCTCGAATTTCTCGGCCGGCAATTCGACGACCATGGCTTCGACAAATTGCCTCGGAGTAGTCAGCGCGACATCGAAGAGACCCAGCTCACTCTATATGTAATTCGTCCTGAGACGCCTCCAAAAGTAAAGTTCACCATTTTCCATCGCCTAAACACCGGAGGCATGGTCCTGACCCCGCAGGAAATTCGACACGCTACGTTTCCCGGCCGGGCACCTGCGTTGCTCAGAGATTTGGCCTCGTCGGTCGAATTTACTCGGGCCACGGCTTTTTCTGTAAATCCGAAACGTATGGATGATCGCGAATGCGTACTAAGGCATTTCGCGTTCCGAATGACCAAATTTGAAGATTATTCGAAGCCTGATTTGAACGATTTCCTTGGCACTGCAATGGACTCACTAAACAAAGCGCATGAGGATGTAATTGAGAAACTACGTGGCGATTTCCTGCGTGCAATGAGTCTCTGTTATAGCGTGTTTGGTCCTTATACATTCCGAAAGTTCAATCGTTCGGTGAAGCAGCGCTCCCAGATCAACAAGGCAATTTTCGAAACGTGGTCAACCGCCATTCTCGATTTTGACGAAGCGCATGTTTTGGCCAATGCCGAGAAGATTGTTTCAGCGCTGGAAAATGCTCTAGCGACCGACGTCGAATACCTAAAATCTCTCTCCCTCGCCACCGGCGGCATCAATCCCGTTAAACGGCGTTTCAACAAGGCATACCAGATTCTGGGCACAGCATTACTCCAATGATCCGTACAATCGCCCTCACGAACTTCAAGTGCTTCGTCGAAGCCAAAATCGAATTCGGTAGGCTTAACGTATTTGCAGGCGCCAACGGGACAGGAAAGAGCACGATCATCCAAGCCTTGTTGCTTCTGTATCAATCAGTCCATTCCGGACATTTGGAACGAAACAGGCTCCAATTGAACGGTCGATTAGTCGATCTCGGGACTGGCCGCGATGTTCTCTACAAGCGAAGCGAAGCGGATCGATTCGATCTTTACCTGCGGGACGAAAACCAAGCTCAGACCATTATTGGCTATGTCCCTGCGGCGGAACAAAGTCACACTCTCAATTCGTCGATCGACGCTGGCGTCTCAAACTTCGACGGACTTAGAAATAAGCTGCTCTATTTATCGGCAGATCGATTGGGGCCTCAAAGATCATATCCCATGAATTTGGATGACTCCTCAGGTAACGAGGTAGGACGCCGAGGTGAGTTCGCTCCGTTGCTCTACGGCCAGACTCGCACTCAACAAATCTCTAATGCGAAGGTACTCTTGGAAAACTCCGAAAAAAGGATTTTTGCCGATGTCGGATCGCAGTTCAGCGTTTGGATGGGACGCCTATTCCCCGGCTTTCAAGTTCGGACCGATAACCTGGAGCAGCTCGATTCCGTAATGCTGGGCCTGAATCTCCAACGTGAAATAGGGGCTGTGGAATATTTTCGTCCCGGAAACGTCGGGTTTGGCGTTTCCGTGGCCCTACCGGTGATTCTGGCCGGTCTGCTCGCGGACAAGGAAACCACTTTCATAGTCGAAAACCCCGAGGCGCACCTGCATCCATCCGCGCAATCGCTGATCGGAGAGTTTCTCGCACGCGTGGCCGCGGGCGGCGCGCAGGTGTTTGTGGAGACTCATAGTGATCATGTCGTAAATGGCATTCGGATCGCATATAGGAACGGGGTCCTATCTAAGAATGAACTGAGCTTTTTCGCGTTTTCCAAAACTGATGCTTACGGCTCGCATCGAATTACGACGGTCCAACTGGATGAGTCCGGTGACTTCGAAACGCGGCCGGACACGTTCTTCGACCAAGCAGACAAAGATCTGAAGCTAATCTATGGCATCGGATGAAGCTTTTTCTCGATGAGCGATGTTTAGTTGCGAGCGACCTACTGGCTTTGCTCAGCGCTTGGCGGGAAATTGCCGACTTCGCCAAAACACACGCACCAGGTCTCTCATTACATCTCGATCGACGTGCAGTCGAGGGAAGGTTTCTTAGTCGATTCAATGCAATTGGACCTAGTCTGCGGCAGCTTTTTCGACCGATTCTATTTGGTTCGGAACTAGTATCGAACTGGCGCGACGAGACACTTTGCGCCGATGTCGACTGCCGACTAGAGACAGAGGAAGAGCCGGTTCGCGACTGCGCTGTTTGCATGGTCTATGAAAGCAGGAAGTATCTTGAAGAGAGCGGTATATTGGGTCATCGTGCCTCAAGTTATTCCGGGCGTGAGATGGTAGCTGTGCATAAGTTGTCGCCTCCGGAATCTCCTCTAAATGTAGTCTGCGGGACAACGATCACAGATTTTACGCGGATCGCGCGCGGATGGGAGTGTCTTCGCGTTGCGTATGATCGTCAGTCTACGCGTCCCCCGCGTGACCACGAAACAGTTCTCGGCCACGAGCCAGAGAGATTTATGTACGTTCGTCGGTTCGAGCGAAACGGCCGGCGCAAGGTGTATCGCGAACTGGCGACGAATCGTTTTTTTTACGTAGACAACCTCCATTTCGGAGCTGCTGCACATCTGGAGGTATTCGATAGCAACGAACTTCATCTTGGAACGGCAGACCTTGCCGGCGTCGTCGATCTTTCGACGCTTGTTCCCGGGCGCAGAATTCTCTGGTAGGAGCATTTCGTGCATCCTCTCGGAGAACGGCCGAGAATCATCACCAGAATTACGGTTTCACAATGAGTTGACTCGAACTAGAAAGGCAGTGCTCTAACAAAGCACTAAACCCCATCGACCGAGAACTTCAGGAGCTTTCCTCTTGCTGTCACTGATCACAGCACAACGTCGAACTCGGTGTTGTTGATCGACAATTGAAACATTCTTGATCCCCGGATTTCTCCACCCGCAGTGAAGCTCCGTTATGGTTGTCGAGCCGGTGCCGCCGTGCGACTCGGGGACATCGTCCAGACAGTCAGTCCAGTGAGGTCGCGACGGGACGGCGCGCGGAAGAGACTGATGGCATAGGCGACCACCACAAAGGCAAGGTTAACAATCGCCCCCACCCAGTAGCTGTGCACACCCAGGCGCCACGCATCGGGCAGAACCCCCACGACCCCGAGGCCGAGATAGAGGTTGAGCAGAATGGCTCCCACCAAAGCCGCGTTCACCGAAAAGGCGTCCACGCGCCGGGTGAAAAAACCCACCATGTATACCCCCGTGATGGCGCCCCCCAGCACACTAAATACGATTAGGCTGACATCGTTCATGCTCTCCTTCTCCAGGCGCGTGAACACTAGCGCACCCACCACCGCGAGTGAGATCGCCACCGCCGTGGTCACGCGAGCGGTCTGGAGATAAAATCGGTCCGTGCGGTTCCGGGCGAGGTAGGGCTTGACCAGGTCGACCACCGTCACGGTGGCGATCGAGTTTACTCCGGAATCTATCGCACTCATCGCCGCGGAGAGCACAGCCGCAATCACGATTCCTGCCAGCCCGGCCGGAACGTGGGTAAGGACAAAGTACGGCAGCATCTGGTCAGGCTGCAGTCCAGCCACTGCTGGATCGGGCCTGATTATGAAAAACACAAACAGGGCGGTCCCTATGAAAAAGAACATCGTCCACACCGGGACTGCCACGCTGGAAAACAGCATCGTCGCCTTGCGCGCCTCCCAGGTACTTCGGGCGGATACATACCGTTGGATGATGGTTTGCTCCCCGGAATAGATGTTCAGCCAGTTGAGCACACCGAGCATCGCCACGGTCCAGAAGGTGCGTTGGGTGAGATCCCAGTCGAAACTGCCCAGACTGAACTTTCCATGGGCACTGCCGACCTCGACCACCTGCGCAAACCCACCCGGCAGAAGCCTCAACAAGCAGATGAGGCACAGCACACCTCCGAATATTTTGACCGCCGCCTGCACTGCGTCCGCCCACACCACGGTCTCCATGCCGCCCGCAATCGTGTAAAGACCCACAAAGATCCCCGCCCCGACAATCACCGCCTCCAGGGAGGCGCCGGTGATGAACTGCATCGGCAACGCCAACAGAAACAGCACCTGCGCAAGCCGGATCAGTTGCAGCACAATGAAGCTGAGCGTGCCATACAGTCGCGCTCCCGGACCAAATCGATCGCCCAGGTACTCGAACGCCGATGTCAATCCGCCCCGGCGAAAGAACGGGATAAAGATCACAATCGCAATCACCGCGACCAACGGCACCATGAGGTTGATGGTTAGCTGACGCCAATCGAGGACGTAGGCTGCAGCCGGCAGGGCCAGAAAAGTCGTCGAACTGATGATCGACCCCAGCATGGAAAGTCCGATCAGCCAGCCAGGGAAGTCACGGTGTCCAACAAAGTAGTGCTCAGCGCTGGCGCTGCGTCGGGCCGAAATCCAACCCACGCCCAGCATGACGAGCAGGTAGGCACCGATGGCAACCACATCCAGCGGACGAAGGCTGAGGTCCATGGCGCCGTCAGCGTACCGCGGATTTCAGCGCCGTCGCACGGACGCGCGGCAGCAGCGTATCGGCCAGCAGGCTGTATCCAACCTGGTTCAGGTGCACCCCGTCGGCATCGAATCCGTCGCGCCGGACCGCAGTCACCGCATAAAGATCGACCAGCTCCACGCCACGCTCGGCATAGGCCCGCGCCACGGACTCGAGCTTGGCCCGCACCTCAAGGAGGCGCGGACTGCGCAGGGCGACACTGGCACTGCGCTCCGGCGTCATCCCCGGCAGGTCGGAGACATGAGCAGTGGCGGTGCACAGCAGGACGCGCGGGCGCGTGGGCAGGCCGAGCAGGGCGTCGATCAGCTTCCTGGCATCGGTTTCAAATTCATCGAAGTGATCCCAGTAATCCACGCCTTCGCTGCGGGTATCGTTGACTCCGAACATCACGATCACCAGGTGCGGGGCAAACTCCGTCGCCGGCGGCAGCTGGGCGAACGCGCTGGGTCTCCCCCCGTGCCACATCGTGGCGCCACTCACGCCAAAGTTCTTCACTACAAAGTTCGATCCTAGGCGCTCCTGCAGCCGGGCGGGGTAAGACTCTGTCGCCGGTTTTACCCGCGCTCCGTGCGTGATGCTGTCACCTAGGCAAGCCACCCGAAGGGGATCTTCCGCACGCACCCCACCGGCAACCGCCAGCAGCAGTGCGAACCCCAACACACCCATCCCACAGCTTGCGGTCGTCACGATCAAAAGCGTCCGGAAACTCCAACGTTCAGACGAGAGCCATAACTATCCGCAATGGTGATCCGATCAGGACTCAGGGCGGTGTAGGTCTCCGGCCACTTGTTCTTCACATTGATGGCATCGATGAAGACCTTCAGCTGCGGCCGCAACGTGTACTCAAGGTTGAGGTCAACGGTCTCAAGCGGCCGATTGCGTTGCTGCGAATTCACATTGACGTTATAGGAGATCAAGGTCGTGCCGGTGTAGTTGTAGGCCGCCCTTAGCTCAAGCTTCCGCCAGCGAAACGACGCCCCGGCGTTCGCGGACTTCGGCACAAAGCTCACCAGTTCGCCGGAGCCATTGGCATAGGTGCCCTCGGTCTCGAGTCGAGTCAGGTTGCCAAATAGCCCGAGGCCGTTGAAGGGCTTAGGAAGCCAAGCCAGTCGTTGGCTGTAGTTCAGCTCAAAACCTTCGATGGTGGCACGACCAAGATTGGTCGTGGTATTGAGGATGAATCCGACGTACTGTCCGCCAAATCCGTTGTCGGCGCCGGCGCCAATGTCGGTGGAGTTGCGTGCAATGAAGTCGCGGATGTCCTTGCGAAAGGCGCCGACCGAGACCACCCCGGCCGGTTCCAGGTAGTACTCCAGCGAAAGATCGTAATTGTCTGAGTACTGCGGTTTGAGGCCAGGATCATTCTGGGTCACCGTTCCCAGACCTGTCGCCGTGCTGTAGGAAACCGTGGTGGTCGGATAGAGATCGCTGAAGTTCGGACGCGCTGCGCCGGTCGAGTAGCTGGCGCGGGCGAGGAGGTTCGGTCGAAAGGCATAGCGGAGGTGCAGGCTGGGAAAGAGATCCTCATAGCTCCCGCTCCGATCCACCCGGTTGATCCCGGGATTGCGGGCATCCGTGTAGGTTCCCATGGCACTGACCTCGGTTCGCTCCATCCGCACCCCTCCCAGCACCCCGAGGCGGCCGAACTGCACCTTGGATTGCAGGTAGGCGCCGGTGACACTCTCGGTCGACTTGCGCAACACCGGTGCGGCGGCGACGCTCGCCTCCGGCAGAAAGAGTTCGGGTTGATCGGTGAATGCGGCGAAGGCCCGGTTGAAGTCGATGCCGTCCATGCTGGGCCACACACCGCCGCGATTGAACACGGTGTAGACCGGCTCTGCGGTACGAAAACGGGCCAGGTTGTCGTCATTGACTCCGGTCGAGGCATTGCGCCCCGCCACCCGGTCCGAGCCGACAAACGTCCAAGCCGGCGTCGCCGTCCGAGTCGAGTGATACTGCTCCCGCCAAGCCAGCCCCGCCTTGATCTGCCACGGCCAGCGCGCAGACTTGAAGTCCTTCGTGTAGTCGAGCTTCGCGTTGTCGATGTCATCCACGACGCGCTGCTGCGTCTGTACCATCCGGCCGGTGAAGAGTGAAAAATCGGAGCCGAATCCGATGTTGGGACCATAGGTTTGTCGGAACTGCGGCCTTGATCGGTTCTCTCGGGTGTCGATGCCAAGGCCAAAGCCCGGTCCGCCGTAGTTCATATCAAACGAACGGAGATTGCCCCTGAAGCTGGTGGGATTGAGGGACGCCTGAAACGTCAGCTTCTGGTCGCCGACAAATTCACTCCGACTGCCGATCTCAACCTGCGCCTGCCGGCCCGTGCGCAAATTACTCGTGGCTGATCGCAGGAAGGTGGGATGCAGGATCTCGGTGTAGCCGTCGGAATAGCCCGGCGCGGAACCGGCAACGGCGTTGGTCGCGTCACGCGGAGCCGTGCCCGCCTCGATCTGCGCACGCGAGACCCGGGAGTAGTCCGCCACCCGGCTGCTTCCGATCATCTGGAGCACGTCACGCGGACTCACAAAGTCATAGTAGTTGTAGTTCAGCTTCAGGAACACGCTCGTGCTTCGGGTCAGCCGGTAATCGAACTTCAACCCCGCCCCGACGCGCTCGCGGTTGTTCACATTGGTGAGGGTACGCGCCTGGGTGTTCCTTCCGTCGTCCTGCGCCCGGGTCATTTGCACGCGGTCACGGGGCGCCTGGGTGTCTGTGTAACTGAGCGACAGAGTCATGCCCAGCTGCTTGTCTCGCCCCACCCGGGTGAGGTAGGTCATAGCCGCATTGGGAGTCAGGCGCCGGGTATCCTTGCGGAAGAGATTGTAGTTCGCGCCCACGCGGTAGGTCAACAGGTCGGACTTGTAGTCGAGCGCGGACTTGGTCACCAGATTGGCCGCGCCACCGATCGAGTCCGCCGGCATGTCGGGCGTGGGAGCCTTCGTCACCTCAACCTCCTTGATGAACTCGGCCGGAATCGTATCAATCTGGGCCGCACGATCGCCGAACGGGTTGTCGAAATTTGCATTGGCCGCGCGCACGCCATCGACATTTACAGAGGAGAATTCGGCCGGGGCGCCGCGGATCTTGATGCCAGTGACTTCGCCGTTGGCATAGTCCGCAGACACGCCTGCGATGCGCACCAGGAAATTGCCGATGTTGCCGTCCGCAACGCTGCCGAAGGCGTCAGTCGAGACCACATTCACCACATTGTCGGCATTGCGCTGCTTCGTGATTGACGCCGCCTCGCCATCGCGGGAACTCGACACCACCATCGCCTCAAGTTGGAGAATCCTGGCGGAGAGCGACAGCTGTACATCCTGTGTACGGCCCGCGCGCACCTCGACCGGCTGAGTATCGACCTCAAGACCCGTATAGAAGGCCCGGATCTGGCGGTTTCCCGCCGGAACCCGCGTCAAAACAAATGCTCCTGCACGATCGGTAACGGTGACGATCGATGTGCCGAGCACGGAGATTTCAACGCCCTCCAGGTACGCGCCGGTGGCGGCGTGGACCACGCGGCCGGCAATCGTCCCCGCGGTCTCTGTTTGCGCAACCAGCGATGGAAGCGGAAGCAAAACAGCACAGGCGAGCCCCACGCCGAACGCGGGGAACAGACGGATCAGGAGGGGTAGAACGGAGAAGGACATGGGGAAGTTGGGGAGAGTGGTCACGCGCCGCGACCGAAACCGAATCGCGACGGCGGGCGAAGGAAGCAGAGCCCCCGGTCGCACTCACATGAGAATTACCTAGCAAGAGAGGGAAAAACGTAGCGCAGCCCGGGAACTCATTTCCCGCCTCCAGGCATGGGCACGGCCTCCAGATCGCCAATACGGATTCGCTCGATTTCGACAGAACGCTTGGCGCCGGAGTGGGCGATGTAGAGGAAGCCGTCGTGCTCCAACAGGTGGGGATAGTCGACATGGCGGCCACCCACGACGTAGAAGAGCTTGGTGTAGACCAGTCCGTCGTCGCTCAGGGCCAGCGTCAGCGGGTCTCTCTTCTTGGGATTCGAGTTTGAAACCAGGACATAGCGACCGTCACGCAGACGGATCGCATGGAACTTGGAGCGTGCATCCGGAAAGTCAGTCGCCACCGGTGTGCTCCAGGTGCGACCGCCGTCGATTGAAAAGGCGCGGTGGATACGGCGACTGTCGCCGTTGTCACGAAAGAGCGCCGCCAAATGGCCGCCGGGCAGTGTATACCAGATCGGTTCCTCCGCCTTTAGGGCGGAACCGGATTCGGATCCGCCTACCACGGGCTGCGATATCCACCGATCGATGCCGTCCACCCCGCCAATCAGGAGTTCCACCCCGGAGGTCTGGTAGTCATGCTTGCGTCGGGTCATTGCCCACGCTCCGCTCGGCAGCAGCTGTGGGGGAAAATTGTTGATGGCATTGGACTGTACGACGCCGGCTTCATCCCACACCTCCGTGCGCTCGTTCCAGCGGTACGCCCGCAGTTCCAGTTTGGCTCCGAAGAAGCCCCCGGTGTCGTCCATTGCCACCAGGGCAAGCATTTCTCCCCCGCGGATCCAGAAGCCCCGGGCGAAGTAACGGAATCCCTCCTTGTCCCGGGAGTTGTAGTGCGGCGAGTCCGGTCCCGACTGGGGTGGATACCCCGTCAGCATTTTCGGCTCCGTCCACACCCGACCGTCGAGGCTGGTCGAGTACTTGACGACCTGGCCGGCATAGTCCTCGATCCGTGGTCCATCGCTCCACATCGCCCAGAAGCGTCCGGAAAAATGTGCGAGGTAGTTGTGCTGGTTCACGCCTTTGCGAGCACTGACGTCGCTCACCACTACGTGTTCGACCGGGATCCTGGGCAGCCTGGCAAAGTCGATCTCACTCGGGTCGGCGGGCACCCAGGCTCCCGCGAGCATGCGAGGAGAACCGGGGTTTCGCACCGGGTCCGGACGCGCGAGGGGCAGCGAAGCCGCCGCACCCTGGCCGCTGGCACCGGGGGTTTCGGCGGCAACCGCGGCGCCGGTTTGAGCGAAGAGAAGGGCGAGAGCGAAGAGCGCGGGCGTGGGGTTCATGACGACGCAGTACGGTGCGGGATTTCTCCCGAGGGGTGGCACACGAATAAGCTAGCAAGATTGGGAAAAAGGTAGCACCCGAGGTCTACGGCTCGTGACGCTTGCGATAATTCCCCGGCGTGAACCCAAACCGCTCGCGAAAGCAACGGATGAAATACTGCACCTCTGTGAATCCGCACAGGCTCGCCACGTCGGTCACATTGTAGCGCAGGTCGCGGAGAAAGTGCAGACTGCGTTCGAGGCGGATGTCATTCACATAGGTGCGAAAGTTCTGCTTGGTGTGGGCATGGAAGAACCGAGAGAAGTGATTCGGATGCCGGTTGAAGAACAGGGCCGTTCCCTTCCGGCTCAGCTGCGGGTCGCTCCAGTGCTCTGACAGGTAGTCGCACACCGACTGCCAGACCACGGTCTGTTCGCCGCGGTCGTGGGTCGGAGCCCGCTCGACCAGGGACGTGATCTCCGCCAGGAGCAGTTCAACCAGCAGCGTAAACGTGCGACCACCAAGTCGAGGCGCTGGCGGCTCCCGCAAGAGCTGGAGGAGGTGGTCGCCCTTGTTTCCCAGCGTTTCCACCGTGCGCCACTCGGCCAGGTAGCGGCTGGGAATCGTTCCGTCGGACGACAGAGCCCGGCGCGCGTGCAGCGTGACCCGCGTGGAATCGGGCCGGAAGACCACGCCAATGGACCGGTAGGGAGTTCTCGGCACTGGGCATATCCAGGTGTAGGGCGCGAGAAACAACACCTGCCCCTCCGCGAGATCAAAGACGACCTCCTGGTCGTTTTCGATCGTCAGAAACGTCCCGCGTCCCTGCGCCCCGATGATCAGGCGGGGTGCCTCCATAAAGAACGAAGGGTGTTCATTCGCGGGCTTTTTCCCCTCGAGCACACGCACCACCGGATGATCGGTGCGATCCGCCGCCCAAGCATTCAGTGCCGTGAGAATTTTGGATCGGTCATCTTTGGCGCCCATATGCGGGGAAGGGACTGAATCAACCCAGGGACGCCTGCAAGCGCGGTCTCAGGCCCGGAGGTAGTGCGGAGCTTCCACGTGTTCCGGGGGCTGATCGAGCCGCTGTGGGGCCGAGGCAGGCGCACCGTCTACGATGCGTTCAATAGAGCCATGCCAAAATTGTAGTGAACCGGAGCGACCGACATACACCACCGCAAGCCCGGTCCGGGTCGTGGCAATCGCCGGTCTCACTGTCGGCCGGGCTTCCGTGCCGGCCAGCGGATGTACGGTCCAGGTGCACCCTGCGTCGCGCGAGAGTCGGCACACCACGTGTCCGCTGTCGGCGGTCGCTTCCACACAGGCGCCATCGTCCATCCGCACGACCCCGTCGGCTCCAGGGGTGCTCAACTCGGCACGCACCGAAGGTTCAGGGGTGCCCCACTGCCTCTCGCGCCGGTGCGCCTGCCACCCCGGTCGTTCGTCGGCCAGGGTCCACCCTGCGATGAACCCTGCGTTGTCCGTCACCTGCAGCCAGAGCCGGTCTGGAGTCGGCCCCGCGTCCGCTCCGCTCACGATGGTCTCGTGGGCATGGTGATCGCATCGTAGGTATTCACCGTAATCCGACAGGTTGATTGACTGACCTTCCGCCGCCAGTGTCGCCTGCAGCTGCGTCACATCGATGGTGGTCAGATCGGTCGCGGTCTCCAGGCATTGCCGAGCCGCATGTCCGGCCGCAAACCCCAGCTGCGCCACCACGGCCATGACCCGGAAGGCGCTCATGGCGGTTTGATCCCCAGAGGCACCCCGACCCGCCACCAGGAGGTTCCTCGCTCCCCGGGGAATCATCATGCGCAGGGGCAGGTGGTGCGGATCCAGCATGTCGGTGATGCCAGTTCCGGCGCGCTGCATGCGATCCGGCCAGTGAAAATCGATGTGGTAGGTGTTGACCGCGACCGCATCGGGGAAAATCACGGCTCGCCGGGCCTCCGCCTCGGTCAGGACGTGCTCTCCAAGAATCCGGCGTTCCTCCCGGATCCCGATGCTGCGGGATACGCTCGCGAGCACATGCTGATCCAGTTTCCGCCCGCGGTAGCCGACCGTCTGCAAGTAGTGGATCAGGGCATGCATCTGTCTCCGGGCAAAGACCTCCGCGGCCGACCGGCTGAATCCATCAGCGGCGTCGAAGCCCACCACTTTCATTTTCACCTCCACTTTGCCGCTGGGAAAACGATGTAGGCTGGTCATCGGAATCTCATCGTCGTGCCACCACCGCGGACATCCTTCCGGCAAAATCGGCTGCACCGGCCGCCCGGTGTCCCAGAGTGTGAAATAGAGGCTCATCGGCAGCTGGCGGTTCGCACCTTCATGCATCACCGGAAATCCGGTCAGCACTGGCACCACACAGGCGCCCGACGCGTCGACCACGAAGTCAGGTTCCAGCTCAATCAGACCTCCCGCCGTGGACACCGACAGGCGACGCACCACCCCTTCCTCCGCCGTCGCAGCCACGACTCGGGCGTGAAGGAGAAGGTCGATGCCGCGCTCAATCACCATCTCCTGCAGAAAGAAAGCACACCACTCCAGGTCGTAGGCGCGGCGGTCGTCGTTGGGCCGGTAGGGCTCGATGAGATGGTAACGGGAGAGCCGCGCCACCAGATCCGCAAACGGCCGATTCACCCGAGCGGTATCCCCACAGAACCCGGCCACGCCCCCCGTGGTCCCCTGTCCGCCCAGGACATTGCTCGGCTCGAGCAGAAGCACCCGATTGCAATCAGTCTTGGCCGCCAATGCCGCCATGACCCCCGCTATGCCGCCTCCGACGACCACCAAATCGGGCGACAAGGCGGCGGAAGGTCGGGAACGAAGAGCAGGAGGAGTCGCAACCATGGAGTACCTCCATCAAATGCCGGTCGATCGGAGCCCTCCACGGGAAATAGGCACTCATAGATGGAAAAATGTAGCGTAGCGGCGGGGCGTAGCCGCGATCGCGGCTACCGACGAAACGGAAAACGCTAGCCCTGCCGCCCTCTTTCGCCCTTGCTGGCGTCATGGCTCGAAATCGATCCAGACGGCCGTGGCTCGAGCGCCTGCCCGGGCGGCGACCCGAGGCCGACTTCCAGTGGCGCGGCAAGGAAGTTTCGCGGCTGGAGGGCTTCGCCGACGGGGTCTTTGCCTTTGCCGTCACACTCCTGGTCGTGGCGCTGGAAGTGCCCCGCACAGTCGAGGGACTGGTGGAGGTGATCCGCGGTTTCCCGGCGTTCACGGTGTGCTTCGCCCTGTTGATGATCTTCTGGAATGCACACTACCGGTTCTTTCGCCGGTACGGTCTCGAGGATCGGCTGACCCGGTTCCTCAACACCGGCGTGCTGCTGCTGGTGATGTTTTCCGTCTACCCGCTGAAATTCCTCTTCGGCGCCATCCTGACCTTTGGCAGCACGCAGGTGCCCCACATCACGACCTGGAGCGAGCTGCGGTTCGTCTACACCGTCTACGGTCTCGGCTTTCTCGGCATCTGGCTGCTCTACCTGCTGCTCCACGTGCACGCGATGCGTCAGCGTCACCGCCTGCAGTTGAACCAAGCGGAGGTACTGAAGACGCGGGAGCAGATCATCTCCTTTGCGATCAACAGCGTGATCTCGGCCTCGTCCGTGATCCTGGCGCAGCTCAACCTCTCCTCCATCCTCCCGGGTTATGTCTACCTTTTGCTTCTGCCGGCACTGGTACTGAACGCGCTGATTCATCGGCGTTTGGTCCTCACCGTGCTGGCGCCGGACAGTGCCCAACGGGGTTGAACCCGCCTCCCGGCAGGAGGCAGCATCCGGGATCGGAAGAAAGGCGGAAACCAATCCGATGCTCGTGCGTTGAATCTGACGAATCCTTCATCCGAATCACCGCTGCCATACCGCATGCTCTCTCCGCGCCTTTCCGTCCTCGTGCTTCTGGCCAGTGGCATCATCCGGCCCGGGTTGCTCACCGCCACGCCGGCCTACGACTTTGCCCCACTCACGGCGATCGTGCAGGAGGCCAGTGCCGACCTCGATCTTCGGGGCGCGTCGCTGCGTGTGCTCATTGATGGTCAGCCAGTGTACGAGCGGTTTTTCGGCACCTACACGGCCAACACCCTGGTCCCGATCGCCTCCGCCTCCAAGACGCTCTCCGCCGCCGTGCTCATGGCCTTGGTGGACGACGGCAGCCTGTCCCTCGACGACAAGGTCTCCAAGTTCATCCCGAGCTTCAACAAACCAGGTTATGCCGACATCACCTTGCGTCAGTGCTTCTCGCATACTTCCGGGCTGCCCGGATCGGAGGAGAACGAGGCTCTTTCCGACAGCTCGATTACGCTGGCCCAGTCCGCCGATCTCATCGCCCAGATTCCCCTGATCGGCCCCCCGGGCGGGCAGTTCGCCTACGGTGGGCTGTCGATGCAGGTGGCCGGGCGCTGCGCAGAGGTCGCCACCGGCAAGTCCTGGGACCAACTGTTCCAGGAAAAGATCACGGGCCCACTCGGCCTGACGCGAGTGGACTACACCACGGCATCGCTGCTGCCGCCCTACCGCCCGAACACCAATCCCCGGATCGCCGGCGGAGCCCGCTGCAACCTGGGGGACTATTCCATCTTCGCCCAGATGCTGGTCAACCGGGGTATCTACAACGGTCGGCGCGTGCTCAGTGAAGCGTCGGTGCGCGAAATGCAGCGCAATCACGTCGCCGGTCTCCCGGTCATCAACAGCCCGGCCGTCGGTCCGACGCGTTACGGTCTCGGCATGTGGGTCGACGTGATCGACGCCAACGGCCAGACCGTCGAGGCGAGCGCCGCCGGGGCCTTCGGCTTCACCTCGTGGATCGACCACGCACGTCGCATCGCCGCCGTGTTTCTCGTCCTCGACCAGGGTCCCATCGTCCGCCCGTATGCCAACCGCATGCAGGCCGCGCTCCGCACAATCGTCGATTCCGCGGCGGCCTCTCCCGAGGACGCCGCGGCGCGCCTCGCCAACCTCTCGGTCCGCGGCACAGCCGGACTCGGTGACGCCTCCCTCATCGCCGGCTTCTCCCTCGGGGAGGGTGACCGGACAATCCTCGTCCGCGGTATCGGCCCAGCCCTGACATCGTTCGGTGTGACCAACGCCCTGGCCGACCCGGCCCTCACCCTCTTCCGCGGATCCATTGCGATCGCCGCCAACGACAACTGGGCGACCCTCGACGGCCGCGCCGTCGGCGCCTTTCCGCTCACCGCTGGCAGCCGCGACGCCGTGCTCACCGCTCCCCTGACCCCGGGCGGCTACACCGCTGTGATCACACCGGTCTCTCCGGCGACAGCCGGAGAGGCGCTCGCTGAACTCTACGACAGCGGCGGCGGATCCGGACGTCTCACCAACCTCTCGGCCCGAGTACGGCTGGCCGCCGGCGGCAGGCTCATCGCCGGCTTCGTCGTCCAGGGTCCGCCCGGAGCGCTGAAACCGTTCCTGCTCCGCGCCGTCGGCCCGTCGCTGGCCCCGCTCGGCCTTTCCGACGTGCTCGCCGATCCGAAACTCGAGCTCTACAACGCCGCCTCCACCCTGGTGGCCGCCAACGACACCTGGGCCGGCACGGCGGCCCTGGCCTCCGCGTTCACCCGCGTGGGAGCCTTTCCCTTCGCCGCCCCGACCTCCAAGGACGCCGCCTGCGTCGTCGGCCTCGTCCCCGGCAGCTACACGGTTCACCTCAGCGGCGGCAACGCCAGTGCCGGCACGACGCTGGTGGAAATCTACGAGTTGCCGGCATCCTTCCGCTGAACGGCAGCCGCTGCCGGTCGCGCCGGCAGGCTCAGGACTCCAAATACGCAATGTAGACCACGCGGACCCGGCTCTTCCGGCACTCCACGACAATCGTGTGCACCTGGTGGGTAGGGATCGCCTGTTTCACACGACGCGTGTGTCGCGCTCCGCAGTTGTTTCGGGGTTGAGCGTGCTGTTCACTTGACGAATTGCGCAGCCCTCAGGTTTTCGCCCTTAACCTTGAGGCCGAATGCGAATTCCCCCGGTTTCTTTCCGGAAAGCAGGATCTCCAAGCCTTGATCAGTTTGAGCCCATGCGAGTTCCAACTTGCTGCCCAGGAGCTCAACGCCCGTGACCTTGCCACTGGGCGTCGCGAGCGAACGAATCACGGCTTTTCCGTCACCCGGCCATGCCATCAAGTATGCGTAGACAGCTCCGGCCTTGGATGTGAAGCGGATGTCCTTAGCCGTGTAAGGGGTATGCGCCTGCTTGGGCCCGAGATTGCCGGCTTGCATTACCACGCTGCCCTCACCCCAAACATCCCAGGCGCTGGAATCATGTATGCCCTCGCTGTTTGCATCCATCCACTCTCCCATGTCTCGCAATGTCTTTAGTCCGCCAGGGTCGAGTTCGCCCGCAGGCGTCAGTGGAAGGTTGATCGCATAGTTTCCATCGCGCGAAACGGCTTCAAGCATCTGATGGATGACCATCCCACTGTCATAAAACGTCCCCTTGGCGTAGAACCACTCGCCCACGCCAACCTCCGTCTGCCATGGCTGGTCCCGTTTGATGCCTGACGGAAATTTCGACTCGAAGTTTACGGCGACGGCGCGGGGATCCTCATTGCCTTTGGTGAAGGCCATCGCCTCGAGGTTGCCGCCGTTCCGTCGAATGCTGGAGTTGTAGAGATGGGCGATCACGCGTGGCAATGCGTCCGCCCGTATGCCCCGACCGGTGCGGTAACCGGAAAAGGGATAGCCGCCATCGAAGTAGATAAAATCCGGATGGTGCTGGTCGATGGCGTCGATCACCCGGCGAGTCCACTTCGTCGCGTACCAGCGCGCGAAATCGATGTTCTTCTTCAGGCCACCGTCCTGTATGCCATTCGAGTTATCTATCATCCGGAATTGAATCGGGTCACCGGTGAAGCCGGCGGGATAAACCACGTCATCCTTGAGATCGATTCCGTAGAGGTCCTTTAGGTCGAGGCCCATCCGTTTCCACCAGGTATCCTTTCCGGCGTAGTTCTGCGCGCCGTCATAGGGCACACCCTTCAAAGTCCCGTCCGGATCGCTCAGAAACACCGGCTGCATCCACCAGAGCGAGTAATCGCCGTGAAACGCGATGCCGAAGCGTAGGCCCTCTTTTCTCGCAGCATTGCGCCACCCACCGAGAATGTCGCGCTCGGGTCCAAGCCGCACAGAATTCCACGGCTGATATCTCGAGTCCCACAAATCGAAATTGTCGTGGTGCATCCCCTGACCGATCACGTAGCGCGCCCCTGCCCGCTTGTAGAGTGCCATCAATTTCTCAGGATCCCATTTCTCGGCCTTCCACAGCCGCAATATGTCCTTGTAGCCGAATTCGCTCGGATGCCCGAAGCGTTTCAAATGATTCGGGTAGGTCTGTGCAAAGTTATCCCAGAATTTGCCCTGCGGCATATACATGAACCGGGCATACCAATCGCCACTTTCACCGACGGACTGCGGCCCCCAGTGGAGCCACATTCCAATTTTGGCATTCCGCCACCAGGTCGGGGTTTTGAAGTGATCACCGAGCGAGCTCCACGTCGGCAAGACGGGCCCCTCCGCAATCGGAACTGGCAGAACCTCCATAGGCTGAAAAACCACGGCGTTGCTCTTGAGCGTTACGAAACTCTGCTGGCGCACGATTTCCAGTGTGAGGTCCACGGCCGGAGCCAGTCCGGTCATGAGAGCCAGCAACTCCGCAACGTTCCTTACGGCCTGGGTGTTCACACGCAGGATCAGGTCGTCGGTTCGCAAGCCGGCAGCATACGCGCCCGAGTCTTTCGGCGCCTCGGCCACCCAGGCGCCGCCGGTGTCCGCCGCCACCCCAAGAGCAGAATACTCCTGGCCCCCCAGGTCGCGCAGCGTCGCACCCGCCCATTTGGCGTGAACGGCGGCAACGGGTGCCGCCTCCGCACCGCCCAACTTCACCGAGGGAATCGCGGGCACGCGAGCCACCGCCTTCAGGCGGGGCGAGCGTACGCCAAAATTGTTCATCGGGAAATTTACGAACCCCAGCCGCAACGCGGGTGACCCATCCTTGACCCGGAAGTCCCCGGTGGCGGCATCGACGAATAGCGCATCCCCTGACTGCGAGTTCGCGTCACACCCCTTGTCAGCGAACTTGGTCCGATCCGCGTCCGAGGTGACAAAACCCGTCTCCCGCGGCGGGGCGCCCCATGCGCCAAATTGCCCCGGGGCCAACTGCACACCGGTCACGAAGAAATTTCGGTCCACCGTCTGACCCCACTTTGAGATTTCCATGCGGGCGGGACGATAGGCTCCCATCACAATGTTGCGGGCAAAGACGTCTCCGGAATTCTCGTACCAGACGTGGGGGTGCAGGCTGTTGTTGACGATGACATTGTTCGTCACCGTGCGGCCGTATCCCTCGCGCAGCTTGAGCCCACCGTTCAGAAAAAGGTTGTTGTAAATCTCGTAGTACGAAGAGCCGTCGTCGAGGTCCACGTCCCAACCGTGGTCGCAGCGCCAGCGATTGTGCCGCAGGATATTCGGTCGTATCGCGTCCAGGTGAGGCAGACTCGGATCCGCCGCCACCTCCTTTTCTACAACGCGCGCATCGCGATGCCAGTAACGGTCGCGGCCCCAGGAGTTGAAACTCCCGTGATCACCGGTCTCCAGTACCGTTTCAAAAATGTCGCAGTGCTCGACAATATGCCCACCCCAGCAACCGTCGCCGATATTAATGCCGGCGCGCGGCACATCGTAGATCGAGCAGTGCCGCACGGTGATGGTCTGCGCCATGTCAATCTCCACCGGCGCCGTCTGTTTCTCGAACCGGCCACTGCGCGTGATGAGACAATCTTCGACGAGGCAGTCGGCGGGAAAACCATCCGACCGCGGGCCCGGCGTCCGGTCGATCTTCGCGTAGTCGAATTCTTCCGCGTAGTTGAAGAGCGGACTGCGTACCGCCTTGGGATCGCCGACGAACGCTACACCGTTGGCGCCGCTCTCGCGAATGAGGCAACCGCGGACCGCGATCCGACGATTGTAGTTGTTGACGAAAACCGCACTACCCCCGACTTGGTCAAAGTCGCAGTCGGCCACCGTCGCATCCTCCGCGCCATTGAAAACGACCGCACCGCCCCGGTAGATGGTCCAGTCCGATCGCAGCACGGGTTCGCGGTTCTCCATGAATGTCCGGGCGGCGTGTCGAAATGTCAGCCCTCGCAGCGTGATGAATTTCACGGGGTGCTCTCGCGTGCCGTTGAATTCCATCAAGTGCCGCAGTCGCACAGCTTCGACGGTCGCCGTGCGCAGATTCACGTCGGCCGGCGGAAAGAAATACAATGTACCGTCCGTGGCATCATGAAACCATTCGCCCGGTGCGTCGAGTTCCTCGCGGATGTTCTCCACCATGCGAAACTTTTTGTGCATTCCACTCGGCCGATTGTTTTGCCACCCCCCTTCATAGTCGAGCGAGCCGTCGGGCTTCTTGCCGAGAATTCGCCAATGCATGTCGCCCCAAAGCGAGGGATGCATCGCGTGAATGGTGCCGCCCGCCGGATCGCTCCACCGCGCGATGCGTTCCGGCGCGATTGCGTCCGCGGCTGCACCGTTGAACTGTGCGGCCTTGGGATCGTAATTGGGATAACGCGCCATGTGTTGGCGCTGACCGTTCACGAACAACTGATCGATCATGATTCCGGTCGGCGTTTTCGCCTGCAGAATGCCGTCGCGAAACGTCATCCACTCCAATGCGAGCCGCACTCCGCCGCTGATGATCGGTTGCTCCCCCGGCGCCGCCGCGAAGAGGACGGGGGCCGCCGCGGTGCCGGAATCGGCCGCGGTAAAGCGGATCGTTTCGGGCAAATAGTAGACGCCTCCGTGCAACCACACCGTCACTGCCTCCCTCCCGGCACTTGCACGCGCGGCACGCTGCGCGGCGGCAAGCGTGGCTAGCGGTTCCGCCACGGTGCCAGGATTGGCGTCATCTCCCGTTGGCGAAACGTGCAGGATACGAGTTGACTGCGCCGCCGCAGGCAGCCCGGTGGCGGCCAAGAGTGCGAGAAGGGGGGCAAGAAGGGCAATAGTCTGTTTCATTTTCAATAGATCGGTCCTCCTGGGTTCGTCCGGGCGAAAAACGGCTCGGCGCAAGTCCGAGGTTCCGATGAAATTCTTGGGAAGCAGCCTCAACGAATATCCGCGAGACACGTCAGCTGGGAGGGAGCTTCAGCGCCGACTCGTCGGGCCGAAAGTCGCTGTGAGAAAACCGCCGCGCCAAATTTCGATCCGCAGGGTGCCCGCTCCCGCGGGAGCTGGAACTTTCATCGGTGAACCCGTGCGCAGCGGCAGCGCCGCGGTGGCCAGCGGCCGGTTTTGTCCGTCCGCGAATTTGATCCGCAGTTCGCAGTCTGCGGGTGGAAAGACCGGAAAATCCGTGCGCGCATCGATCTGAACGGTGGCGATACCGGCTTGGAGCTGCACTTCGCGAATGATGAAGCCCGTGTGTTCTCGACGAAGGGCGTGATAACTCTCCCGCGGCTTGCGGTCGGGCTCGACGAGTCCCCACTCGCGCCAGCCGTTCGCGCTCGTTCCGACATGACGGCTGC
>JAEUGZ010000196.1 GCA_016794725.1 Opitutaceae bacterium
TCACCCACTCACCCTCTTTGACACTGAAGGTGACCGTTGCGCCTTCGGCAACTTCCCCGGAGACGAGCGCTCGCGCGAGTTTCGTTTCGATTTGACGCTGCAAGAATCGCTTCAGGGGTCGCGCTCCAAACACCGGATCATATCCCTTTTCCGCGGCCCAAGCTTTCGCCTTGCGGTCAAGCACTACGGTGACACGGCGATCAACGAGACGGCGATTCAAGTCTGCCAACAACAGATCTACGATCTGCGTGATCTCATCCAGCGTGAGCGGCTTGAAGAGGATCGTTTCGTCGATGCGGTTGAGAAACTCGGGACGGAAGGAACGCCGCACCTCAGTCATCACCGATTCCCGAACACTTTCAGGAATCTCGTCTCCCGTGACTCCCTCCAGCAGGAATCGACTGCCGAGATTTGATGTCATGATCACGATGGTGTTTTTGAAGTCTATGGTTCGACCTTGCGAATCGGTGATATGACCGTCGTCCAGCACCTGAAGTAGCACATTAAATACATCCGGGTGCGCCTTTTCGATCTCATCGAAGAGAACAACCGCATACGGCTTGCGACGCACGGCTTCGGTGAGCTGCCCGCCTTCGTCATAACCTACATAGCCAGGGGGAGCGCCGATCATGCGCGCTACGCTGTGCTTTTCCATGTATTCGGACATATCGATCCGGATCATGGCGGCCTCCGTGTCGAAGAGCGCTTCGGCAAGTGTCTTCGCAAGCTCGGTCTTGCCCACACCGGTCGGCCCAAGGAACAGGAAGCTGCCCACGGGACGTTTCGGATCCTTGATCCCGGCTCGCGCCCTGAGGATCGCATCGCTGGTCAACTGCACCGCTTCATGCTGTCCGATCACCCGCTCGTGCAGCTGGTCGGCAAGCCGCAGGAGCTTCTCCCGCTCACCCTCAACCAGACGTGTCACGGGCACACCGGACCACTTGGCGACGATCTCAGCCACTTCCTCCGCCGAAACCTCCTCCTTGAAGAGTTCCGTCTTGGCTTCCGCATTTTCCAGCTTCTTGAGCTCCGCTTCGAGCTGGGGAAGTCGTCCGTGTCGAAGCTCGGCCAGCTTGTTCAGATCGTATGCCCGCTCAGCGCGTTCCATTTCCAACCGTGTCGCCTCAAGATCTTCGCGCACTTTCCGCACGCGATCAACGGACGCCTTCTCGCGCTCCCACTTTGCGCGAAGCGCGGTCGTCTGCGTACGGGCGTCGGCCAGCTCTTTTCTCAAGGTGTCGAGGCGAACCCGAGAAGCGTCGTCCTTCTCCAGCCTCAAAGCTGCCTCCTCAATCTCAAGCTGGAGCACGCGACGCTGCAACGCGTCTAGTTCCTGCGGCGCGCTGTCCATTTCCGTTCGGATCATGGCACACGCTTCGTCCACCAAATCGATCGCCTTGTCGGGAAGAAAGCGGTCCGAAATATACCGATTCGACAGTGTCACGGCCGCCACCAGCGCATTGTCCTGAATACGGACGCCGTGATGGAGCTCAAATCGCTCCTTCAAGCCGCGCAGAATGGAAATCGCATCCTCAACGCTGGGCGGTTCCACCAGGACGGGCTGAAACCTGCGCTCCAGGGCCGCATCCTTTTCGATATGCTTGCGATACTCGTCGAGGGTGGTTGCACCGATGCAATGGAGCTCGCCCCGAGCCAGCATCGGCTTGAGCAGGTTTCCTGCGTCCATTGCCCCTTCCGACTTTCCCGCTCCCACAATCGTGTGGAGTTCGTCTACAAACAGCACGATTCTGCCGTCGCTCTGCTTGACCTCGGCAAGCACGGCCTTCAACCGCTCCTCAAACTCACCCCGATACTTCGCGCCGGCGATCAGGGCGCCCATGTCGAGCGAAAAGATCGTCTTATCCTTCAATCCTTCGGGCACATCTCCCCTCACGATTCGCTGGGCCAGTCCCTCCACAATCGCGGTCTTGCCCACACCCGGCTCTCCAATCAACACCGGGTTGTTTTTCGTCCGACGGGAGAGGATTCGTATGGTGCGTCGAATCTCGTCATCGCGCCCAATCACTGGGTCCAATTTTCCCTTGCGCGCCTGAGCAACCAGATCGATGCCATATTTTTCCAACGCGGCATAGGTCGTCTCGGGATTATCAGTCGTCACCCGCTGGTTGCCACGCAGCGTCTTGAGCGCAGCGAGCACTTTGGGCCGGTCAATTCCGAAGGATTTGAAGAATTTGTTCACTCCCTCGGGTTTGGCGACATCGAGCAATCCCAAAAACAGGTGCTCGACGGACACAAAGTCATCCTTGAGCTTCTTGGCCTCGCTCTCCGCGCGGGTAAACACCTCGTTGACCGCCTGCGTCACGTAGACCTTCGACGTATCCACGCTTCCGGAGACTTTTGGGAGCCGATCCAGCTCGCGCTCAATCGCGAGCAGCATGGCGCCGGACGTCAACCCGACCTTCTCAACCAGTCCGGGCACAATTCCATCAGACTGTGACAGCAAGGCATGCAACAAATGCCAGGTTTCGACTTCGTTGTGCGAGCGACGACGCGCTTCGGATTGCGCATCGGTCAATGCCTGGCGGGACATCATCGTTAAGGTCGAAGGATCCATGGTATCACCCCACCCTGCATGCCCCGTTCCAACCACGCCGTCGAGCGAAAGCCCGGACGCACCCCGGCGGATTGTCCCATTTGTGAGTCACTTCGGCCTACAACGCGCCAGTCCGGCTCATTTCAGCGTTCGCTTCCGACCCATGCGTAGTCGACACCGTGCAGTTATTGTACCCCAAGTCCCCGCTCCCTCACCTGCGCCGATTACTTTGGATTGACCTCATATACCTCGACTAGACCTACACCTGGAACCGCTGGCTGCTCCTCATTCTCGAATGGCCGAATCATCACGGTGTAGCTGCCTGGAGGGAGATCCACCAGAAGGGCTGGCTCGAGAGGCTTCATTGCCGGCAGGTTGAGCGCAGTGATAACATCGAAGATGGCCTTTTCTGAGGGCTGATCGACGACACCGCGAGTCGTCACAACACCGCTTCCCAAGTTGGTCGACGGCGGGTCCCAATCGTCGTTTTCCAGCAGCACTTGGCCCGCAGCGTCATACAAAGCCATCAGAGGGTCCCCCAACACTCCACTTACGCCGAATCCCTCCAGCGTCGGCCCAAGGCCACGGATCAACACCCGCTTGGTTCGGTCCGGCGACGACGGGTCGGGGGCAATCACAAATCCAGCAAACATGGGTCGCTGAGTATCCGCATAGGCGCGCGTTGAAAGGTTGACGAGCCGTTTGTCGCCCGACCGCTCCACCTCGTAGGCCTCAACCAAAGCGATACCCGTCGCGCCGTCGCGTCCTTCGATTTTCGCCGTATATCCGCCCGGCGCCAGCGACAACAGAAGAGCTGCATCCCGGCTGCCGGTGGCAAATGGAAATCCCAATACCAGCGTATCCTGCGGTCGGGCCTGATCTCCCCAGTTGTCGTTCTGCGCCATCGGTTGCGCTTCAGACGAACGAAAGACGCTCAATACCGGGTCAGCAAGAGCTCCCGAAACGCCAAACCCCCCGAGGGCTGGACCGACGGCCCGAACGAGAATCGTCTTTTCGGCCGCACCTCCCACCACAAAGCCCCCGATGAGTTGCTGTGCACCGGTCCCAACAAACGCGCGGGTGGATACGTTGACCAACGTTCCCAGATGATAGGGGGCATCCGGAGAAATTCGATAGTTCGAAACCTCAAACGCCGTTTGCGAGATCGTGCGGGCGTTGTCTGCTTCGCCAGGTTGCCCTTCCTCGATTCCAATTGGGGTCGGAGTAGCAAGAAAAACGGTCGACCCTCCAACGTTGGCCTGGGTCAACTTGACCCGTGGATTGGAGAAGTAGGGAACCCGGGTGCCAGGAGCATAGGCCATGATGTCCCTGAATTGCCGATTGAAGCCGCGAGAGTCCTGGGTGAAGACCCGGTAGCCATAGCTGTAGGGATATGCACCTTGGCCATCGGAGTTTTCGCGATCGTGGGCGCAGCCAAAGTTGTGACCCAGCTCATGCGAAAGCACGTTGCTGGAGGACATCACGCCAAACTGGACAACTGAAAAGGCAAAGTAGGAATTGACGAAGTCGTTGGGCGTTTCGATCAGGTAGGCGATTCCCAGACTGTTTCCTGTGTCATTGGCATTGATCCCCAACGTCACCAGATCCGCATACGTCTCGTCCCGCAGAGTGTGGATCTGGTCGAGCACTCCGTCGGTTCGACCCCGCAGTGAGTTCAGGGTCCGCTCATAGTTGATGTTCGATTCACTCAGCGCCACCGACTGTGCGGCAGCCAGCTGGATACGCACCGGGAGCTGGCTGTTGGAGAGGTCCGAATTGACCACGGCCACCGCCAGATCGATCACGGACTCGACTTGTGCCGCCGACCCGTAGGCGGCGAGAACGGAGTTCGTATAGAGAAACAGGAGGCGAGCGGTCGTGGCCTGCGCGGTTTCAGCAGCCGTCGCCGGCTCGAACGCAGCAACCGGATCAGGATCAGTCGCTGCCGACATTCGTCCCCGCCTTGACCAAGCCTGCACCGCGTCCGCGCTCAAGGACGGCTTGAGGACCCCGCCACAGGCTCTCATTCGTGCGGGATCAATCTGGAACAACTGCCCAGTGTCCCCTTCGACTGAGGAAACCGTCCGCAAATGGAACTCGCCCAGATCTGGATCCGTGATTTGAGCCGCGACGGCAC
Organism: Opitutaceae bacterium; assembly: GCA_016794725.1. Lineage (GTDB taxonomy): Bacteria > Verrucomicrobiota > Verrucomicrobiia > Opitutales > Opitutaceae > UBA6669. The sequence continues at coordinate 4,692 of JAEUGZ010000196.1, forward strand.
CTTGATTGAAGGCAACGAGAACACGACTTTGGGGCCGCCCTTCCAAACCACCCTCCACCACATAACGCTGCGGCCCCAGCACCTCGGTTTTCAAACCGACCACGCGGCGAGGTGCGGATGCAGGAAGCGAGATTTCGAAAAATGCCTCGGCCCGAGGGGACCAGAAAGGGGACGACTTGGCGCGGAAGAGGTCAGCATTCGCCTTCACATAATGGATCTTTGCAGTCGGAGACTCCATCCGCGCTTCCACCTCACTCACGTCCGAGGGCGGCGCTCCATACGAAAACAGAGACCGACTTAAGGTTACCCGATCCGGCGTCGAGACGACCGTGGACTTGAATTCAGGCCTGGGAGCACCCACCGGTGCTGAAGCCGTAGTGGTCCTGTTTCGCACAACGCTCGGTTCGTTCAACGGACGGCCCGAGCGCAATCCCATCCGACCTGCCATGATCGCGAACGCCGCCAGCCCTGCGACGAAGCCAAGGCGCGGCCACGTTTTCGACCTCAAAAAGCCCGGCACAGATCGCATGAGCGACAACATAGGCCTTCCTCCATCGAGCGCAAATCTCCCCGACCGGAATCAAAACTTCCGTAAATCATAGTCCATCATAGACTCAATCGGGACAAAAAAGCTTCCGCTGAGCGGGGGACCGCCTAGGTTTCACGCTGCGATGAAAGGCATCGTAGCGAACATGACCCAGTCCCCCAAGGTGTTACCATGACGGTACCGTCGGCAACCGGCACCTCCATCTCGACGGCGATCTGTCCGTTTTGCACAGGGAATGCGACTCGGAATCACGGCGTCGCCGTGGATGAATCGGGTAGTCGCTTCCCACTGCGCCAATGTGGGGATTGCGGCACGGGTTTCCTCTCACCGCCCCCCTCCGACGCGGAGCTAACACGAGCCTACGCCACCAGCTACTATGGTGAAGGGGACACGAAGTTCGGCGGCGGCATCGAAGGCCTGCGCGATTTTGCCGCCGCCGGCCGGGCCAGGAATTTGGTGAGCGGACTTCCCGGACGCGCCCGTGTTCTTGACGTCGGTTGCGGTGACGGTCGCTTTCTACGTTGGTTGGGCAAGCAACACACCGGTTTGGAGCTCCATGGGATCGAACTTCCAGGACCGGCGGCCGAACGCGCCGCCCGCGTTCCCGGCCTCGTCCTCCATTCCGGCACGCTCAATACCACGAACTTCGAGGACGCCTCGTTCGACGTGATCAGTCTCGTGCATGTCATCGAGCACCTTCCAGATCCAGCCGCCGCGCTCGATCGACTCGTGCGGTGGCTGGGGCCCGGGGGAAAACTCTTCCTTGCATTTCCCAACTTCGAAAGCTGGCAGGCAACCTGGTTTGGCACCGACTGGTTCCACCTGGACCCTCCCCGACATCTCACCCTGGTGCCCCCCAGATCGGTGATTCGCCGGATGCAGACAAGCGGCTTGAAACTGATTCATCAGCGTCATTGGTGCCCGGAACAGAACCTTTTCGGTTGGATCCAAAGCGCCCTCAACGCCTGCGATCGTCACCGTAATTTTCTCTACGAACGGCTCAAACGCAACCGGGGCTATCACGCGGAGCGTACGATCGCCCCTGCCGTCCACCTCGCAGCGGCCGCCGCGCTGACGATCCCGTCCCTGCTGCTCGATGCCGCCGCCGCCGCTTTTCGATCAGGAGCCACCGTGGAGCTCACTTTTCAAAAATCTCCCTCCGACCATGTATCGTAATCAACGCATCGCGGTAGTCATGCCGGCTTACAATGCGGAGCTCACCCTCCGCGCAACCTACGACGAGGTCCGGGACCAGGGCATCGTGGACGACATCATCCTCGTCGACGACGGCAGCAAGGATGGGACGGTCGCGCTCGCGCGCAGCCTCCCGGGAGTCACGGTACATGTTCACGACCACAACCTCGGCTACGGCGGCAACCAGAAGACCTGCTACCGCCTCGCGCTTGCGCGCGGCGCCGACATCGTGGTCATGGTCCATCCTGATTACCAATACACGCCCAAGCTCATACCGGCGCTGGTCAGCTTGATTGCCAATGATCTCCACCAGTTTGTCATCGGCTCACGCATTCTCGGCGGTTTTGCCCTCCAAGGGGGGATGCCCTGGTGGAAGTACGTCGCCAACCGCTTCCTCACCGTCGCGCAAAACATGCTGATGGGCGCAAAGCTGTCGGAGTACCACACCGGTTACCGCGCCTACTCCAGGCGTCTGCTTGAACAGATGCGGCTGGACCAGCTTTCGAACGACTTTATTTTCGACAACCAGTTCATCGCTCAGGCGCTTTGGCGGGGTTGCATGATTGGAGAGGTCAGTTGTCCGACCAAGTACTTCGCCGAGGCCTCGTCGATCAACTTTAAGCGCAGCGTGATCTACGGCCTGGGCTGCCTGCGTGTCGCGCTTCGTTATTTTCTCAGTTCCAAACTGGGCCTGCCAGCTCCGCACTACCTCGCAGCGGACTGAACACCCGGGTTTGCCGTGGCCGCCTCGATCATGGTCGACTGCTTCAGCGCGGAAATGGGTATTTCTCTCAACAATACGCTTCGGATCATGCGATAGCTCGCCCTCCAGTCCGTTTCCGAAGGCAAAAGTCGCAGCGCCCGGTTCAGCACCGCCTCCGCCTCGTCGTTCTGGTTCTTGTGCAGCAGCACCAGGGCCAGCATGTAATAGTGCTGGACGTTGTCGGGTTCGATCTCGATCGCGCGGCGATACCCGGCCTCAGCCTTGTCAAACTTCCCGAGCAGCGCCTGAAGGCTCGCGAGGTTGCCCAACACCATTGGCCGATCCGACCAGAGTTGGGCCGCGATCTCCGAATAGAGCTCGGCCGATTTGAAGTAGTTCAGATTGGTCAACGTGGCGGCGAGGTTCACCATCATGGTGTAGGAGACACCACCCACCTCGAGCGACCTCCGGTAGGCGGTCTCTGGATTGCGCCAGAGCATGGTGTACGCGTAGGCATGCACACCCATTCCCACAGCGAACGTGAAAACCAGGGCTGCAAGCGCCGCACGCGGAGCACGGCAGGACTCGATTCGCACGCCGTCAAAATACGCCCCCGCCATCAACAGCAGACCAATCATCGGCACATACATGTATCGGTCTGCGTGGCTTTGACTTCCTACCTGAACCAGTCCGATCACCGGCAGCAGGGAAATGACAAACCAGGCCCAGCCGAACGCGACCATCGGTGCGCGACGGGCCTGCAGCGTGACCCAGAGGGTTCCACTTGCTGCCAATAGCACACCGACCAATGCCAACGGCCAGTCAGGCGATTCCTTCATGGGGTAGAAGAGGCAAAGGTCCGCGGGCCACAGGAACGTGCGAAGGTAGGTGGCGAAAGCGGCCAATGCGTTCGCACCCCGGGACAGAATGGGGATGCTCTCCAGTGAAGCCACCGCACCTAGGCGGTTCTGCGCCAAAAACGTCGCGACCGCGACTCCCAGCGCCGCCGCCACCAACGGCAGGATGCGCCGCACGGTTCCTAGGCACCACGACCGCAACTTAGTCCAGTCTCGATTCACCACGCTTTCCGGATGATCCCGCCACAGCACAAATGCCTCATACACCGCAAGCGTGAGTGGCAGTGTCACCCCCATCGCCTTGGCCATCAGGCTCACCGCATAGGCAATTGTCAGCAACACCAAGGTCAGACGCCGGCCGGTGTCACGCCACTCGAGGTAGAGAAGCACCGTTCCCAGCAGCATGAAGGTGCTGAGCTGATTCTTGCGCTGTGACAACCACGCGACCGATTCCACATTGAGGGGATGGCAGGCAAAGACGAGAGCCAGCGCCAGCGCCAGCACCCTTGACACCCCCAGCGCCTGCAAGAGGCGAAACACGAGGTAGCTGTTCCCAATGTGCCAAAAGAGGTTTTCGATCATGTGGCCACCCGTTGTGGCGCCAAAGATCTGCTGGTCCACCATGTGACTGATCCAGGTGACCGGATGCCAGTTGGCCGCATCCACATTGGTAAAGGCCCATACGACTCCGTCCCAGGTCAACCCCCGCAGGACCCAGGCGTTTCCCGTCAGATAGAGGGAATCATCGAATGGAATCGGCCGGTGACTGGCCACCTGAAGGTAGATGGTGAGGACGGAAAAACCGAGCAGGCTCAACGCCAGGACCTCCTGCATCGCAGGTCCTACGGGTTTCTTTGCCGCGGGTGGAGGCCGGCTCATGTGGGTGCGAATGGGAATCCGTCGTTGAAAATGAAGCTCGCGACGATCGCGTCAGGATTTGCCACGTCCTTCACGATAGACAAGCGGAAGTCACGTGATCGTCCCAAGTTCGAATTTCTAGAGCTCGTTTCGCCGGGTGCGATCCGAGACGAAACCAAAAAAAAGGCCGCACCCGGAGGTGCGGCCTGGAATTCAAACGCTCAGGTGAGCAAGCTTACTGCTTCTTGCCTTCCGAGTTGAACGTGACGGTCAGCGCCGTGCCCGTGCCACCCTTGAACTGGGGGTTGGTCATCGTGAAGTTCGTGTCGATCGAGAGGTTCGACGCGGACGCCGTGCCCTTCGAGATGTTCTTCACGTAGTTGCTGAGCGGGCCGGTAACGGCACCAGTCGTGGAGTCGATGGAGAAGGTGATGCTGGTCACCGCAGAATTCTCCAGGAAGTACTGCTGGGCCGCGGACGCGACTTGACGAGCGTCATTCTCCATCGCCTTGCCGATGGAATTGTCACGGACCTTTTGGAACGCGGGAATCGCCATGGCGGCCAGGAGGCCGATGATGACGACAACGATCATGATTTCAACGAGGGTGAAGCCCTTGGACGAACGACGGGTGGTTTTCATATGACTGATGATATACGATGATGATGATGGCTCGAATTCGAGCGATTGAATGATGACAGGAGAACCGCGGAAGTGTCGCAAGGAGGAACTCGGTCAACGAATTGTAAACTCTCAGTTGTGATATTTCCCCTACACGCGGGCGGGCGAACACCCCAAGATCTGCCTCGCTCCAGTCATGCCCCGAAATTGCAGCAGCCCGCCCACTACGCGTCGTGGATTTCATCAGGCAACCGATCGCAGGGCATCACTCCGGTCGCGCCAGATCAATCGTGTCCAGTCTCTGGTGACATCACTTCCCTGGACCACGAGGAAGGACCCGCGTCCGGCGTAAGTGCCGGCCCGGCGAAACTTGACCAGCCGCAGGCTGCCCCCCCCCGAACATACCCGGAAGCTCGCTGCCTCCGGTTGAGGCTCGGGCAGAAAAAAGGCCGCACCCGAAGGTGCGGCCTGGAATTCAAACGCTCAGGTGAGCAAGCTTACTGCTTCTTGCCTTCCGAGTTGAACGTGACGGTCAGCGCCGTGCCCGTGCCACCCTTGAACTGGGGGTTGGTCATCGTGAAGTTCGT
>JAEUGZ010000280.1 GCA_016794725.1 Opitutaceae bacterium
CCCCGATGATGCCAAAGGCGCCAAACGCGGTCGCCAAATCCGCGGGCAGGTGGAAGGAAAGCCCACTGGCCAGCTGCGCACCGGTCACGGCGTAGGGCGTAAACTGGAGGAATCCCACCGCGACCAGGGTGGCGAGCGTGAACGCGCCGACCATGAGCATCGACGCGGTCTCCACCAGCCGGTAGCGGCCAATCACGAGCAGGAGGGCGCAGCTCGCACCGATCGCCACCGCCAGCCAGGCGATGGGAATGTTCGCCCCGCCCAGCTTCAGCGCCGTGGCGGTGCCGCCCACCATGCCCGCCACCTGCGGCACAAGGCAGATGTACATCGCAAGCCAGAGCCACAACACCCAGGACACGGCCAGACGCGGCCCGGGCAGGGTGTTCAGGGCCTCCAGCGTGGTGCGCCCCCGTGTGATCGCATAGCGCCCCAGCTCAATCTGCAAAAAGACCTTGAGCAGGCAGCCAAGAATGATGAACCACAGCAGGCGAAAACCGATCTCCGCGCCCAGCTTTGGGGTGACGATCAACTCGCCCGAACCAACAATGATCGCCGAAATGATCAACCCCGGCCCCAGCTGCCGGAGAAGTCCCCCGAGGGAGGTGGGAGCGGGTTGATGGACGTCAGGGGACGAATCGGCGGACGCGGGGGAAGACATGGGGAGGGGGATCCGCTGGCACGAAACCCGAGGAAGGGAACACCAGGACGGCCAGTCGGAATTCCCACGATGGCGTCTCTCCGCCGCCGGCATCAAGGCTGAATCCAGGTCTCCCGCTTCTGTCCCTGACTGCAAACCTCGTTCCTTCGCACGGTGCCGCTCAAACCCCCACCCCAGGCGCGGGCTGCTCCACACTCTCCCGCCGGCGGCCGTGCCACCAACGCGCCACGAGGCCTTGGGACGGGCTTGCCAGCCACGCCAGCCCAAACAGGACGGCACCGGCCACGACCATCGCCGCCGCCATGGAGCAATTCAGCCAGATCCCGAGGCTGACGCCCAGAACCGAACTGAGCGCCGCATGCAGGAGGGAAAGAAGGTGTACCTTGGGCAGTCGGGTCGTCAGCATGGACGCGGTTGATCCGGGGAGGATCAGCATTGCGATCACCAAAATCGCCCCCACCGCCTCGAAGGCGCTCACCACCACGATGGAAAGGGTCGCCATCAGGCCATAATGTAGCAGGGCCGGATTGATGCCGAGGGAGCGCGCCAGGCCGGGATCAAAGGAACTCACCAGGAGCTCCTTGTACCACACGAGAATCATCACTCCCACACCCACCGCCACCGCCGCCATCCGCACAAAGGGTTCGGGACCGAGCGTCCAACCTCCGAGGGTCACCATGGGCTCCAACGGGACAAAGGAAATCTCCCCGTACAAGACACACTCGGCATCGAGATCGATCTGCCCCGCGAACGCCACGGTCAGAATCACCCCCAGGGCGAAGAGCGTCGAAAAGGCGATCCCGATGGCAGCATCCTGTTTTACACGGGTTCGCGTGTGAATGGTCTCAATGATCAGCGTGGCCGCTGCCCCCGCCGCCAGGGCGCCGACAAACATGGGTCCGGTCGAGCGGCTGCCGGACACGAGGAACGCCACCACCAATCCGGGCAGCACGCTGTGGCTGACCGCATCTCCCATCAGCGCCATGCGCCGCAACATGAGGTAGTTCCCGACCAGTCCGCACGCCGCAGCCACCGCAAAGCCCATCGCCGCGATCCAGCCATAGAGCGAGAGCTGTTCGGTCCAGGGAGCGACCCACACCGCATGGGCATCGTAGGGAGGAATCAACGATGTCACGACTTCCTCCGGGGTTTGCTTTCGTCGGTCAACCCGGCGTCGCCATGAATCTCCCGGGGGGTCGGAATGCTGCGGCCGTGCGGGTCGACCCGCGCATAGTCGAGCCGGCGCTCCAGCGCCCGCACCACGGTCTCGCCGAGCACGTGCTCAATGCGTTCCGCATCCTCGTGCACGTGATCTGGGGCGATGCCCGCGGAATTGGTGAGATACAACTCCCAGAGCCGGTGATTGCGCACGATCTCACTGGCGCGCTGCTTGCCCGCCGGCGTGAAATAAAGGACGTCGCCCGACAGGGTGGCGAGGTCGTGACGCACCAGCGCCCGGCCCAGTCGCTGGGCGTCCTCGAGGGTTTCGCGCCGCTTCTCCGCCAGCTCGGTCAGGGTGACCCCTTCGGCGCGAAAGGCGGCGGCCTCCCAGACGTGGAACATGGACTTCAGCGTATTTTCTCGTCGGGTACGGGCCGCGCCGGTGCGCCGGCGCCACCAGCGCGCGATGACGCCGTGACGTGGGGCAAACATGAAGGCCAGGGCGAACACAAAGCTCGCGCCCACCACCATGAGCGGTCCGGTGGGCAGGCTTGGGCCGACGAAGGAGAGAAAGGCGCCGGACACTCCGGCCGCGACCCCAAAGAGGGAGGCCAGCGTCACGAGCCGGTGCAGGCGGTCCGTCAGCAGGTACGCGGCCGCGGCCGGCGTCACCAGCATGGCGGAGACCAGCACCACGCCCACCGCCTGCAGGGCGATGACCACCGCCGCGGCGAGGAGGAACATCAGCCCATGGTGGATCCAGCGCGCCGGAAGACCGCTGGCACGGGCAAACCCGGGATCAAAGCTGGTCGCGAGCAGCTCCTTGTAGAAGGCGACGACCAGGAGCAAAGCCACTGCCGTGACCGCGCCCATCAGCTTGATGTCATCCGCTCCCAGCGCGGCGGCCTGGCCGAAGAGGAATTTGTCGATGCCGCTTTTGTTTCCCGTCGGCAATTGCTGGATCATGGTGACCAGACAAATGCCGGCGGCGAAAAACGTGGCCAGGACCAGCCCGAGCGCGGCGTCCTCCTTGAGCCGGGTCGTACGGGTGATCGCGGAGACCAACGCCGTGCCGACCAGGCCGGCGATCATGGCGCCGATGAAGATGGCCATGGGGTCCTTTGACATGTTCCAAAGGAACCCAAGCGCCACCCCGGGCAGCACCGCATGCGACAGCGCGTCGCCGACCAGGGCCATCTTGCGCACGACAATGAAACTGCCGAGCAGGCCGCAACTGAGCCCGAGGAAAATCGACCCGAGCAGGGCGTACCGCACGGTCGCGTCCTGAAAGGTGAAGAAACGAGTCGCCTGCTCCGCCCAGTGGATTTCAACCAGGTCACCAATACCCGCGGCCTGCGCCGGCGCCGCCAAGGCGATCCCGAGGATGAGCACTCCCAGGTACCCGAGCCAAGCCCGGGCCTCCAACCATCCCACCGTCGGCGTGATCGCTGGCCTCATCGGGGAGGTTCCTGCGCACCGAGCGCCTGCGCGACTTCGCTCAGGATCGTCAGTCGCCCGCCGTAGGTGCGCTGGAGCAGTTCCGGCGTATAGACATCCGCTGTCGGGCCGAAAGCCACGACGTTCATGTTGAGCAGGAGCAGCCGGTCAAAGTACTGACGCGCGGTGGGCAGGTCATGATGGACCACCAGCAGCGTGCGACCCTGGTCGCGCAGCTCCCGCAGGACCGCGATGATTGCCGCTTCGGTGGCCGCGTCGACCCCGGAAAACGGCTCGTCCATGAAGTACAGGTCCGCCTGCTGGGCCAGCGCCCGGGCGAGAAAAACCCGCTGTTGCTGTCCCCCGGAGAGATTGGCGATCTGCCGGTTGGCATAGGGCAGCAACTGGACTTTTTCGAGACAGCTGCGGGCGAGGTCGCGATCCGCCTTGCCGGGACGACGCAGCAGTCCGAGCCGGCCGTAGCGTCCCATCAGCACCACATCCATGACACTGACGGGAAAGTCCCAGTCCACCGACTCGCGCTGCGGCACATACCCGACCCGGGTCGCCACCTTGTTGAACGGCTGCCCGAACAGTTTCACCCAGCCGCTCTGCACCGGGAGCAGGCCCATGCAGGCCTTGATCAAGGTCGACTTCCCGGCGCCATTGGGTCCGATGATGCCAATCAGCTGGCCGGCGGGCACCACCAGATCAACGCCCCAGAGCACGGGCTTGCGGTGGTAGGCCACCGTCAAGTCGTGGATTTCAAGGGGCGACTCCGCACTCATTTGAGCGCCTCCACCATGGTCGTGAGGTTGTGCTTCACCATGCCCTCGTAGGTGCCGAGGTCATACCCGTTTTCCATCTGACCTGGCGTGCCCATGGCGTCGGAGAACAACTCACCGCCGACCTTCACCTTCGCATCCTGCGCAATGCGCTCGATCGTGGCATGCGGGACGCTCGATTCGACGAAGATGGCCTTCACGCGGTGGGAACGGATGTAATCGACCAGCTTCACCATGTCGGACAAAGCCGCTTCACTCACGGTGGAGATGCCCTGCAGACCGATGACCTGAAATCCGTAGGCGCGACCAAAGTAGTTGTAGGCATCGTGACTCGTGACGAGGATGCGCTTTTCCGCCGGCAACTCCGCCGCCTTCGCGAGCGACCAGTCATGCAGGGCCTTGAGCCGGGCCCTCAGCTCCTGGCCACGCTTTTCAAACTCCGCCCGGTGCGCTCCATCCGCGGCGACCAACCCCTCGACCACCACGTCGATGCACTGGGCCCACAGACTGACATCGAACCAGACGTGCGGGTCCGGATGTCCTTCATGTTCGGCTGGGTGCAACAATCGCTCCTTGGGCAGTCGCTCGGTGATCGCGTACACGCCCTTGCGCGACCGCGCCAATCGGGAAAAAACCTCGGTCATTTTTCCTTCCAGCATGAGCCCGCTGTAGAAAATGACATCTGCCCGTTGCAATTTCACCACATCGGACGGCGCCGCCTTGTAGAGGTGCGGATCGACCCCAGGCCCCATCAGCCCTTCGACCGTGACGACCTCTCCACCCACTTGTTTCACCAAGTCAGTGACCATCGAGGTGGTGGTCACCACCCGAAGCGCCGCCACCGAAAGGGGGACCCACCCCGCCATCCCCAGCGCGCAGACCACTCCGAACATCCAGGTTTTTCGAACAGGGAACACCGTTGGCAGCATGCGCGGGACGCTGCTCGACTCAATTGTTTCATACAAGCAAAAATGTTAGTCTTGTCTAACTATTGACGCAAACGATTGCCTGTCAAAGCTTCACTGCTTGTTCTTTCCAACCTCTACTTCACGAGAGGTCGCGCGCGGTTCGTTTCAGCTCACGCGCGCTGAACGGCACGTTTCTGGAGACCGATTCAGCTGATACCCTTTTCCTTGAGCAAGGCCGCCAACTCCACGGGGTCCGCCACACCCTTCACCGTATTCAGGTGACTCAGCACCACCATGCGATCGCCGGGGCCGCACGTGGAAATCTCAATCATCCAATCCTCAGTTTTCGGCGCCGCCACGATGACTTCATCGGCCCAGGCAATGACTTCCGAGGCTTCAACGAAGCCCTTGGTGATCCCCTGAATATAGTACTCGGCCTTCGTGCGGTAATTCATCCGGAAGAAAAGCCACACCACCGAAACGCTGCCAAGCCCAATTCGGGTCGTGCCCTCGACTTCGCTCAACCTGCCGCAATCGAACAGCGCTCAAATCGGACCGGGACTGAACCGAGAATCGCCCCCATCGCCGCGATTGAACCACGGATCACGCGGCCGCACATGGGCTTCACCTCAGCGCGATCCTGTTTCGGCGTAGGTTGGAGGAGGAGTCGCCGACCCCGAGGAAATGGGCGGCGTGTTAAACAAATCGGTCAACGGAGGCGGGGCCGGTTGGTCCCGTCGCGGCCTCACCGAGGCCACCTCCATCGAACTGTGAATCAAGCCTACGGATACGCCACAAAGCCGGTCTTCACACCGCGGACAAATCCCGCCTGTTCATAAAACCGAAGCGTGGCCTCGGATTTTGCACCGGTTTCAAGCATGACCTTGTAGCATCCCTCGTCCCAGGCCACGGCGAGGGCCTGCCGCAACAGGGCGGTGCCAAAACCCCGCGACCGGAGCGACGCCCGCGTCACCACATTTTCAATCACCCCGTAGGGCCGGCAGCCCCGGGTCAGGTTGGGGACGAGAACAAGGGTGCATGTCGAGACCACTTGTCCCTCCACCTCGAGCCCGAACGTCCGCAGTCGCCGGTCATTCAGGATCTCCTCCCAGACTCGCTGCGCCACGGGGTCACCCGGCATGAGCCGGGGATCATCCGGATGCAATTCCGCCAGGAGCTCCAGCAGCACGGGAAGGTCTGCGGCAACCAGCGAGCGGCAGGTCATGGCGACGAGGAGTGCGTTCAGCGCAAAAAGTCGACCGCGCCGAACCTAGAGCTTCGGCACGCAGGGCTCACTCCGAAGGACTCGACGGGTGGACGCGGGGTCTTTGACCAGCTTGGCCGCCGGCCGGATGGGGCGGCGCACGAGTTCCCCCCCGCAATTGGCACAGATCAAGTGAAGCTTGTCGGTCGCGCAGGCGACGCAATAGGTGCACTCATAGGTGCAGATATAGGCGTCACGGGAGGCAGGCGGCAGATCGCGATCGCAGCACTCGCAGTTGGGACGGAGTTCAAGAGCCATGGTGACTACACCTCAACAAGACCGAGGTCCGGTTCCGCGCCCGACTACGCAGGATTGGGTTGCGCCGCGCTGGGTTTGAGCCGCGCGCCGACTCGCGTCGCCAGCCACGCCATGGGGAGGTAGGCGCCAACGAGGTCGAGCACGATGAACCATGTCGGTGCCGGGATCATCTTGGACGCCGCGATGCCACCCGCCAGAAACAGAACTCCGATCACATAAGCAAAAACGGCCCGCCGGCTCCCCGCCACCAGATAGGCGACCAGTGCCCCCACCCCGGCACCCAGAGCGTGGGCCAGAAACGGGAAGAGAAAGTGCTTCGGTTCGAACAGATGGATCGACGCCTTCATGCTCTCCACGTTTGAGACGTCGACTCCAGCCGGTGGCGGGATGACGTGCGGGCTGAGCAGGATCAGGCCCATATTGACAAATGAACCCACCACAAAGCCGACAATGACCGCGAGGATATTGCGGAGTAGAATTGGCATGACGAGGAAGGAGGCCCGCTCGCGATCAGACCGTTCTTGAGGACGCCTACCGCCCCGGTGCGCCGTTCAGTTTCGCACCTGGCTGATCATGAACAAGCAAGCCGGAACTGGAACCCACGGTGGGATTTGCGACCTTCGTGTCAAACCCATATCGAGTCTGTCACTACGGCCCAAGCCCGCCCCCACCGGTAGGGCCGTGCCTTGCGCCCGAGCCTGGGATTGAACGCGGGCAGTCCCGGGCGCGCGCGCGCGGCGCGACCCTCCGACACTGCGGTAGACCGGCGAAGAACGATCGGTTGGTGGTTTCGGCAGCTCTGCATTCACCCGCTCCCCATTTCGCGAAACCTTGTCACCGCCCTTTCGCTTCTCCATATTCCAAAATCAACTTCTGGCAGGTGGGGCACCGCACACCCGTAGCGTAGGTGCCGGCCAGGAACTCCTGGCGGCCCACCGGAATTCCACCCGCCCACGCAGCCGTGAGGTTGTTCTTCCACGAGGCGTCTCCATCCCTCCATTGGAATGAAATCCGGTCCGAACCATACAGGCATCCACGCACCGCCGGGCCACCGCAAAGGGGACACCGGGGCGCGTCCTGAGACAGCTCGTGCGCTGGAGGCTCAGATTCCATTGTCAACCAGCCATTCCGGATCCACGGCCTGCGGTCAAGCCACTCCCGGCTCACCCCTCGGGGCCGATCAGGCGCCTTGGCCTTCCAGGGGGAGGCGCAATCGCAATTCTCTCAATTGAGCTTCTCCAAACGATTCCACCTTGTCGGCTCCATCCAGTTGATAGCCAAGCTTTGTGTAAAAGCCAAGAGCAGTGACGTTTCGCTCCAGGACCCACAGCACAATCGAGGTGAAACCACGCATCCGAAGTTCCGGTTCGGCCGCGTGCATCAACGCACGGCCCCATCCGTTCCGCCAGCATCGCGGATCGACGTAGAGCGCGAACACCTCGCCTGCACCGTCGACGCCGTCGCGGGAGGGACCAAGCGAAACCCAGCCGACCACCGACTCCGCTTGCACCGCGACCCACACGGTCCGCGAATCCCTTTCAATCGTCCTTCTCCATCCTGCGGCACGGCTCTCCACCGAAAGTCCGGCGAGCACGCCATCCGGAATGATCCCTCGATAGGCAGCCCGCCACCCCTCGACCTGAATCTGGCCGATGCGGTGGGAATCATGGATCGTGGCCGGACGGATCATCGAGCGGAAACTAGCACTCCGTGGTTGAGGTCACCGGATCGCCACCACCCGGCCCTCGCTACCGCGGACCAAAGGCGTTCCGATAGATGGTGGCCTCGGTCAGGGTGATGGTTCCGTTGTGGTCGGAGTCGCAGACGTCGATCGCCTCGTTGAAGAGACTGTTGGGACCGGTCACCTCCCTGCGCTCCACGTTCACCAGCAGCAAACTCACCGAGGTCTTGTTTTCACCCGCCGGCCGGCTGGTCTGGACATGGCTGAGCGTCTCGTAGAACAGACGACCGGCGGTTTCGTTTTCAAAGGAGACCTGCCTGCGGGGCTGATCCACCTTCACCGTGCTGGACGCATTGATACAGCCGGACAGCGAGAGCGCGGTCACCAGCGCCGCGCCCGGGATCGAGAATCGGAGGGAGGAGTTCATCGTGAATCGGGACCTGAGCCGATCAGGAAGGCGGCACTGCTGCAATGCCGGTTACCGCATCCCTCCAGTTCGCCTGAAGAGAGTGCGAAAGTTTCATTTCCGCCTTAACCACCCAACCAGTACGAATACGGGCCAAACGGCAGCAACAAAAACAAAGCCAATCGGTTCCCCGCAGAGTGCCTCCAGTACCAGTTTAAACCCCTTGTGATTCGGTCCAGACCCCTTCCAAGAAAGATTGGCCCTCATAACCACAAGAACCCCGACTACGAGGTAGAGAAGGGCGATGTAGATCATTGACGAATGAATCGTTGGCCTCAGGCAGGCGGCACGCCAATGGCTCGGCGCCATAATCAGAGACGGCAGGTCACTTGTTCCTACGCACAAACGCAAGTTGCTCAGTGAGCACCTCATCGCAGAATCGCTCCGTTCCATCCTTGAACTTGATGCGATAGCGCTCGCCACTGGTGGAGGACTTCGAGCCGCAGAGCGCGACGAAGTCTTCGGCCGTCGCAATCTTCTTGGCCTGCTTTTCCCACTTCAGACGCAGGTGCGCAACCGCGTCCCCGGCTGCGTGCGAACCACCGTTGCGAATGAAGGTGGCCCCCTCCAGGCGACCCAGATAGCTCAGGAGAGCCTCGATCTCGGTCGTGGCCGTGGCTGCAAAGCCGACAGTCACAAAAAAGAGAAAGAGGCAGGTAGAAAGGGCCTTCATGGATCGGAGGGTTGAGAGAATCGTCGGGCCAGTCGGACGTGATCGAGGTCACATCGTGAAAGTGCCGCTGCTAACCCAGAGCTTTTGCAAAGAAACATCAGCCAACACCCAAAAACAAGAGCCTACCAGGCAGTTGCATCATAACTAATTATTGCATAGAAACTAATGGAGATTCTCATGGGGTAGGGCTCAACAAGTGAACGACCCGTCCCAGTACGGTGCCCGGCGATCCGAGAAGCGAGGCTCGGCGAGCCCGGGATATCCAGGCTCCGAGCTCCCGCTCCAAGACGGCTGACGCCGTCTGCGGGGTCAACGACCCCACCTCCAGCAGAAGCGGAGCGGAGAGCGCTCGCTCGACGCCCCCACTCCCCCTTCGCTTCCGACCTTCGCGTCGTCGCGTCTTCGCGCTTCCCACCTCCGAGTTTGATCGTGGTCCGGCTCACTTGGTACTTGTTGCGCGGCGGGGAGCTCGGACAAGCTGGCGGCGATGTCGCAGTCCTTCGCGCGCTTCGTCTTCGCCCTGACCGCCGCCTTTTTCGCGGCCTTCTTTCTCTGGCCGATTTTCCAGATTCTCAAGGGCGGGTTCATCGACGCCGACGGGCATCTGACCTTCGCCTATTTCGCTGCCCTGCTCGCCGATCCGACTTACCGCGACGGGCTGGTGAATTCCTTTCTGCTCGCCTGTGCCACCACTTCGCTGGCCGTGGGCATTGCACTCCCGCTGGCCTTCATCAGCGACCGGTTTGTCTTTCCCGCCAAAGGCGCCCTGAGTTCGC
>JAEUGZ010000310.1 GCA_016794725.1 Opitutaceae bacterium
GGCCCCGAAGAGGAACGCGCGCGGGTGGAGGATGGCCTTGGGGTCGTTTCGCGCCTTGAGCCACAGCGCCACGATGTGCAGCGCATTGAGCAGCTGCCGCTTGTACTCGTGCAGGCGCTTGATCTGCACGTCGAAGAGCGCGTCGGGCGACACCTCCACGCCGCACTCCGCCTTGATCACCGCCGCCAGATCAACCTTGTTGGCCCGCTTGATCGCCATGAACTCGGCGCAAAACGCGGGATCGTCGATAAAGGCCTCCAAGCCACGCAACTTGTCGAGGTCGCGCACCCAGTCGGTTGATCCCAGGCGCTCGGAGATGAGTTTGGCCAGGCGGGGATTGCAGTCGAGCAGCCAGCGCCGTGGCGTGATTCCATTGGTCTTGTTTTGGAATTTGCCCGGATAGAGCGCATCGAATTCGGGGAAAAGATCGCGCTTGAGCAGGTCAGTGTGCAGGGCGGCCACCCCGTTCACCGCATGCGCCCCCACCACCGCGAGATTGGCCATGCGAATCGCCTTGGCCCCGCCCTCCTCGATCAGCGAACACACCCGTTTCTTGTCGTTGTCACCGGGCCAGCGTTGCTCGATCTCGGTCATCAATCGACGATTGATCTCAAAGATGATCTGCAGGTGACGCGGAAGGACGCGCGCAAAGAGCGGCACGCCCCACTTCTCGAGGGCCTCGGGCAGCAGGGTGTGATTCGTGTAGCCAAAGGTGGCGATCGTGATCTTCCACGCCTCGTCCCACTCGACATCGTACTCGTCGAGCAGGATGCGCATCAGTTCCGGGACCGCCACCGCCGGGTGGGTGTCATTGAGCTGCACCGCGACTTTCGCCGGAAAATTTTCCCAGGAATTGCCCGGGAACCGCACGTGCCGCCGGATGATGTCGCGCAGCGAACAGGCGACAAAGAAGTACTGCTGGACAAGGCGGAGCTCCTTGCCGTTTTCCGTCTTGTCATTTGGATACAACACCTTTGACACCGTCTCGCCGACCGCCTTTTCGCGCACGGCCTCGACGTAACCGCCGGAATTGAAGGCGGCGAGGTCGAACTCCTCGGTGGACTTCGAGGCCCAGAGCCGGAGCAGGTTGACCGTCTTCGTGCCGTATCCCACAATCGGAATATCGTAGGGAACGCCCAGGATGGTCTTGGTCTTCACCCACCGCGGGCGATAGTCGCCCCGGTCGTTGAACACATTTTCCACCTCGCCGTAAATCTGAACCTCCGTGGTGTACTCAGGGCGGATGACCTCCCACGGCGTGCCGAAGATCATCCACGCATCCGGATGCTCCACCTGGTGGCCGTTGATGAACTCCTGCTTGAACAGCCCGAATTCGTAGTGGATGCCGTACCCGATCGCCGGCAGGTCGAGGGTCGCGAGCGAGTCCAGAAAACACGCCGCCAGCCGGCCCAATCCGCCGTTTCCGAGCCCCATGTCGACTTCCTGCTCGCGGATGGTGTCGTAGTCGACGCCGAGTTCGCCCAGCGCCGTTCGCGCGGCCTCGATCAAGCCGGTGTTGTAAAGGTTGTTTTCCAGCAGCCGTCCCATCAGGTACTCAAGGGAGAGGTAATAGAGCCGGCGGACGTTCTGGTCGTTGTGCACCCCCTGGGTCACAATCAACCGCGCCAGGATGGTTTCCCGCACCGCCATGGCGGTGGCGATCCACCAGTCACGGGGACCGGCCGTGCCCATGTCCCGGGCCAGCGTGTAGGTCAGGTGACGCAGGATCGACTGCTTGAACTTGACGTTGACGCTCTCGACGGTGGCGGCATCCGTCGGGTGAGCGACGGGCTTGTCAGCTACGGAGGCGGTTTTTTTCGGTTTTATAGCGGCGCACATACAAAGGATGAAGGCTCAGACCAGAAACCATGCCATCGGCCGAACCGATCGCAGGCTTGAGGCAGGTTCGGGTCGAGGCGACATGAAATAAGGTCCAGTCGGTTGCCATGGAACGACCTACTTCTGGAAGCGGCGCGACAACTCGCCGTGGTTCAGCTCGATGTAAGTCGGTTTGCCGGAGGGACTGGTGAGCGGAGCGCGCGTCGCAAACAGCTGGCTGACCAATCCGAGCACTTCGGCCTCCCCTGGGTGCGCGGGCAGCCGGATGGCCTTCGCCGAGGCGATCCGGGCCAGTTCTTCCCGCGCCAGCTGAATATCCTTCTCCTGAAACCGTCCGTCCCGCAGCGCACCGAGCAGGTCACGCACAAAGGCCTCGGCATCGCCCGGCTCCATCCAGGTGGGCACGGCCTCGATCCGGAAAAAATTCCGGCCGAACTCCACCAGCTCGAAGCCGTGGGAATTGAGAAATGCCAGGCGGTCGAGCAACAGGGCCGTGGCAATCGGATCAAGCTCCATCGGTACAGCGAGGAGCAGGCGCTGGCTCGGTACGTCACCCGACCGAAATTGCCCCTGCAGTCGCTCGAACCAAATCCGCTCGTGCGCCGCCCGGCGATCGAGCAATACCAGGCCGGCGGAGGTCTCAAACAACACATACGATCCATGCGCCAGACCGACGAAGCGCCAGTTCGGCGCGGTGTAGCGCTGCGCAACGGGTGGAAGTGACGCCGGCGCCGGCCCGAGGGTCCGTGGCGGCGTCGGGAGCGGTGTCCGCGGCGGCAGCGCTGGCACGGGGGAAAGCGGAACCCCTGGTTGGGTCGGTCGCGCTCCCGACGCCGGTGCGGGCGCGGCACCGGGAGCGGGTGCGGGTGCGGATTTCGCCGCCGGCAGCGTGGACTGCACTCCGCCGCCCGGCACCGACAAGGGCGAAGGGGCAATGGTCTGCCCAGCGGGCGGTGGCGTCGCCGTGGCCGGGTTGAGGTCGCGCAGCCGTTGCAGGACACTGCGAATGACAAAGCTGCGAACTCCCGGCTCGCTCCGAAATCTTACTTCGCGTTTGGCCGGATGCACGTTCACGTCCACCGCCGCGGGATCGATGTCGAAAAATACGAACGCGAGGGGATAGCGCCCTTTCGGCAGCGAGTCCTGGTAGCTTTCAATCAGCGCGTAGTTGAGCGTGCGGCTGTCGACCGGGCGCTGGTTGACGAAGGTGATCATCTCGTGACGCGTTGCCCGACCAACGCCGGGACGTCCGATCAAGCCTCGGAGCCGTGCGCCGGATTCCTCCGCCTCGATCGGAAGCAGCCCCTCCGCAATCTGCCGGCCAAAGATTTCCTCCACGCGTTCGCCGAGGTGAGTGCATTCGGGCGAACGAAAGATGGTCCGGCCATCCTCGATCAGGGTAAAGGCAACTCCCGGACGCGCCAGCGCATAGAGCCGGACACATTGCACGATGTGCGCCGCCTCCGTCTGGTCGCTCTTGAGGAACTTGCGGCGGGCCGGAACCGAGTTGAACAGCTGCGCCACCTCGATGCGGGTGCCCACGGGGCGGCCGCAGTCACGCACGTGCACAAACTGTCCGCCATTGACCACGATCTCCGTCCCGGACTCCTCGGACACCTGCCGCGTCTGCAAGGTGAATCGGGAGACGCTCGCGATCGAAGGCAACGCCTCGCCCCGGAATCCGTAGCTGGCCAGACGGTTCAAATCATCGGCTTCTACAATCTTGCTGGTTGCATGTCGCTCCAGGGCCAGCAGCGCATCGTCCCTTCCCATGCCATGGCCATTGTCCTCCACCCGCATCAGGGCGCGACCACCGACTCGAAACTCCACCTCCACTTTCGTCGCACCGGCATCGAGGGCGTTTTCCACCAGCTCCTTGATCACCGCGGCGGGGCGCTCGATCACTTCGCCGGCGGCGATTTGATTGGCAACGCGGTCGGAGAGGATGCGGACGTGGGCCATGCAGTGGGCGCAGACTCTGCGAAGTCCGCTTCCGGCGCAAAGCCCTTTTTCAGCCCCCGGCGGGCGGTGGCGCCGGCTTCTCCGGAGGGGAATTTGGCGCCTGCAGGCTCTTTAAATCGATCAGATTGATCAGGTAAGTGGCTGCCCGAAAGGGTCGCAGCACCGCATTTCCAATCACCAGCGGCTCGACCGCGAGGGATTTGTCTTCGGGCAGGCGGGCCACCAGCCAGGACAGGAGGACCACGCTGACCAGGACAGAAATGAAGAACCACTGGAAAACCGCCTCGTTGATCGCCGGGCCGGTTCCCGGGGTTCCCTTCAAAAACAAACCCCAGATGATGGGAGCCAGGCCACCCATGCATGCGGTGACGGCACCGTGAATCGAAACCATGAGGGTGCGTTCGCCGTCTGCGGTGACCTTGGGCAGGTAATTGAGATTCGCGATGGTCCAGCACGCGGTGCCAAGCCCCAGCAGAAAGTAGACGGCAAACACCCCGACAATGGCGTCCGAGTGGATTTTCAGGTAGAACCACCAGAAGGCCGCCACCACCGCATACAGGGCAAGCCCCAGGAGCAGGAACGGCTTGGCCCCGGTGGTGTCGATGCGGCGTCGCAGCGCCCACGCCGCCGCAATCACCCCCAGGTAACGCGCCACCTCAAAGAGCATGATGTTCCCCAGCGAAAGCTGGGGGCCCACCTTTAGGTAATACGCGACGAAGGGAGGAATCGGCGTGGAAAGGACGGAGAACCAGACCGCCAGCCACAGGTAGGTCCGGAACGGGGTCCGTCTGAACATGTGCCGCGGGGTGTCGCTCGCCACGGTGCGCAGGCTGATCGCCGTGGGTTTCGGCGCATCAGGCAGTTTTTTCAGCGCATGGTAGCTGAGGGTCGAGCCCAGCAGAGCGATCCCGTACTGGATCAGCAAGGCGGTGTAGACCGGCAGCGTGGCAAACAGCGCCGCACAGCAGAACAGCGTCAGCACACCGGCGATCCCGGAGAGAAACTGGTCGCTCCCAAAATAGCGGCCTCGCACCCCGGACGGCAGGATCGAGTACAGCCAGGGAATGATGGCCGCGGCGCCAATCGACCGGAAGAAACAAAAGAAGAACACGCTCCAGACCAGCGCGTGCACCATCCACCCTTTGACTCCCCACCAGGGCGCCAGGATCGACAGCACGAGCGGCACGGCCAGAAAGAGGCTGCGCATGCCCCACCCTCCCAGCATGACCTGCTTGAATCCAAAGCGGGGTAACAGCGCGGTGGAGACAATCTGGATCGGCGTGAGGAGAAACACGAACGCGTAGGCCAGTCCGACCTGCGCAGGCGTGGCCCCGAGTTGCTCGGCAAACAGCACCATGGGCGTGCCAATGCCGATCTGCCAGGTCAGCGCATTGAAAAACCCGAAAATGAGGCCGTATCGAAAGGGATACAGCTCCCGGTCACTCTGCGGCGTGGGAAAAAGCGCAGGCATTTCGCCCGCTAGGGGTTCAGCTTCTTCCGCCAGCGCGCCAGCTGGCGCTTCACCTGCTTGGGACCCGGCATGCCGGTGCCACGACGCATGGCCATGGCCCGCTTGAGGTCAAAGACCTTAATCCAGTCGGGACCAAACTTGGAATGGACCGTTTGCACGTCCTCGGTGCTTAACTGGTCGAGCTTGACGGCTTCGCCTTCCGCCAGCTTCACCACGGCACCCACCGCATGGTGGGCTTCGCGGAAAGGCACGCCTCGCATCACCAGGTAGTCAGCCAGATCCGTCGCCAGGAGCGCCGGGTCCGACACCGCCTCGGCGCACCGCGTGCGATTGACCTTCATGCCGGCGAGCGTTCCCTCCAGGACGTCGAGGCAGATCGCCGTCTGGTCATAGCTGTCAAACACCGGGGGCTTGTCCTCCTGCAAATCGCGATTGTAAGTGAGCGGCAGCCCTTTGGTCAGGGTGAGCAGCGTGTGCAAATTGCCCTGGAGGCGGGCCGACTTGCCGCGCAGGAGTTCGCAGGAGTCGGGATTCTTCTTCTGGGGCATGAGTGACGAGCCAGTGCAGAATGCATCCGGCAGATCGGCGTATTTGAACTCCACGCTCGACCAGAGGATGAGGTCCGCGGCCATGCGGGAGAAGTGGACGCCGGTGGTGGCGCAGGCCGCCGCAAACGAAATGAACACATCGCGGTCCGCCACGGTGTCCATGGAGTTCTGGGTCACCTGGGGACGCCCCCGCGCGTCGACAAACCCCAGCGCCTTGGCCGTGAATTCGCGATCGATCGGCAGGGTCGTCCCCGCAATCGCTCCGGAACCGAGCGGACACCAGTTGGCCTGCGCGATCACGTCGTCAAAGCGGCCGGCATCCCGGTCCAGCATTTCCATCCATGCCAGGAGATGATGGGCCAGAAACACCGGCTGGGCCCGCTGCAGGTGGGTATAGCCGGGGATAAGCACCTCGCCGTCCCGTTCCGCCAGCGCCAGCAACGCCCGCTGGGCGGTGCGCACCCGCGCCGCGAGGTCGGCCGCCGCTTCCTTGAACCACAGGCGCATGTCGGTCGCCACCTGGTCGTTCCGGCTCCGCGCGGTGTGCAGCCGCGCCGCCGCCGGCACGCGCTGGGTGAGGGCGTGCTCAATGTTCATGTGCACGTCTTCAAGCTGCGTGTTCCAGACAAACGTTCCCGCCTCGATCTCGGCGAGGATCGCATCGAGTCCCTTGTGAATCGCGTCGCGCTCGGCTTTCGAGATCAGGCCGACCTTGGCCAGCATGGCCGAGTGGGCCTTGCTGCCGACGATGTCGAATTGCGCCAGGCGGGCATCGAACGACACGCTTTCACTGAAGCGCAACATGAGTTCGGCGGGACCGGCGGAGAACCGTCCACCCCAGGTGACTTGTGAAGGCTTGGCCATATGGGAATCGAGGCAGGAGACGACGCCCCACGCATCGGCGCAACGCGAAAGAACGGATGGACCGGGCAGGTAATTCGCGTTTGCACCGGAACACCTGCCGAGGCACGGTGCGCGGCCGTGCGCCACCTCTGGTCGACCCTTCTTGTTTGCGTCCTCGCCCTCGCCTCCGGAATTGCCTCCTCCGGACCCGGAGCCGGCCCCGCCGCACCGCCCCAACCGGTCACCACCGAGGTCCATGTGGCCCCCACCCGCACCTCGATCTACATCGGCAGCGTCTCGCTGACCATGCCCACCTTCCAGCGGGACGGGGCGATGTACCAATCCACGTACGTGTGCAAGGTGTTCCCCTACTTCTTCTACAATGAAAAGGGCACCCTCGCGATCGAAGTCCCGGACGGTGAACTCGCCCGGCTGGCCGCCGGCGAAACCATCACCTTCAAGGGCCGGGCCGAAACCAGCGAAGGCAAACCCCGCCGCATCGAGGGACGTGCCGTGCCGTCGTCGCCGACCGAAGGCAAGATCAAGGTCCGGGTGTTTGTCACCGAGAAGCTCGAGTTGATCTTCAACACGACTTATCGGTTTCCGACCGCGGGGTAACGCGGCCTCGGGTTTGTGGATGGAATGTGAGGGGGCCGGAGACGGTACGGGATCTTTATTTGGAGACCATTCGACAGGCTCAGGGCACGTG
>JAEUGZ010000328.1 GCA_016794725.1 Opitutaceae bacterium
TTTTTAGCGGGGATTGGAAGAGGGACGAGGTCGTACCTCTCCTGGTTGCTGAGCCGGTTGATACTGGCCTCGTCAGTAGTACCGGTAGCTCGCGTGGGCGTGGGGGTCGCCGGCGTCGAGATCGAGGTTCACTGGCCATTCGAGCTCGAAGCCGCGGGCCACGAGGCGTGACTGGAACGCCTCGCGCCGGGCGGCATCGCGATGGACGTGGCGGGGAGTCATTCCGTGTTCGAGGCAGTGGGCCAGGAGTTCTCCGGCGGCTTCGCCAATGTTCCACTCCACGGGGTGCAGGCGGTAGCAGCCATTGGTGATGTGGGTGGTGCCGATGTTCTTGGCGGCCGGAAGCAGGTTTTCAAAGCGACGAGGGATGAGCGCGCCCAGGGGGATTTGAAAGGGCAGATTGCCGACGTCGAGGTAGTTGTCGCCACCCGTGGTGGGATGGAGATCGATGCGGTAGTAACCAATGCCAATGCTGTCTTCGAACGGCTCCGCGCGGATAGCCCCGGGGCGACAGGATTGGGCGACGTGCTGCTGGCGCACGGTGAATTCCGCACGGATGCGCCGTGATTCGCGGATATAGGGCATCTTGGCGAGTCCGTCCTGCGTGCCGGTGATGTCACCGCGGAGGCGAAGTCCCGGCCAGCCCTGACCGCCGTCAGGGCGTGGGGCCTCGGTCTGCAGCCAATAGAAGAGAGCCTGACTTTGCTCGCGCGCCTTCGCCACATGCTGGTCGCGGGCCGCGGCATCGTTGCCGTGGAGGTGTCCTCCGATGTAGTCGATCATGGGCCAGTTCACCAGGCACAGGTCGCTGGGAAATGCGCCATCGGCGAACAGGCGGCGGTCGAGGATCCGCCGGAAGCCCCAGAGCCCACCGAAGGGTCCGATCGGTTCGCCTGTCGGGTCGAACCGGTAGGGAAACACCTGCATGGTGCGGGGATTCAGGCCGGCCCAGCCGAGCCAGGGACCCGGCCAGGGCGGGGTGAGCTGGGGAACGTCGCTCCGCCAGTGGTGGTAGTTTGCCGGCTCGGGTCCCACGTGATCGGCGTGCGGGTCGTGGTCCATCACGAAGCAAAAGGAGAAGGCCTGCACGTTGTCGGGCTGCGCCTCGGACTTGGCGTCAGGCTCGCCCGTGTCGGACCGGGCCTCGGCTCCTGTGACGTATTCAACACCGGCGAGCGGCAACACGTCTCCGTTTTCGGTCGCATCGAGAAAGTACGGGGCTTGCACGCGTTTGTCCGTTCCCGTACGGAGATTGCGCACGATGATGGCGGCGAGGTGGTCGGGACCGGCCGCTTCAGTGGCGACCAACTCGTGATCGGTCCAGATCTGCAGCCGTCCGGCGGTGACGTGGGGGCGGAGCAGGGACTGCAGCACTGACAGTCCCACCCGGGGTTCGTGACACAAGGGGGAGACCCAGCCATTGCCGGGGTTGAGATAAGGGTAGTCCCGCGGTCCTGGTTTGAGGGGATAGAAGGCGCGGTAGTGGGCGCGAACCTGGTCGCGGAACGCACGGTAGCTCGCCGTGCATCCACAGTGTTCGATCCAGCCATGTTCGTCCGGAGGCACGGCCTGGGCGGTCAGTTGGCCCCCGATCCAGTCACAGCCCTCCGTCATGATGACGCGCCGCCCGGCGCGAGCTGCGGCCAGCGCCGCGGCGCAGCCTCCGGTGCCTCCGCCGACGATGAGAATATCGGTGTTGTATGTCTCCATGGTGTATCAAAGGGTGAGTGGACTCTTTTTGAAGCCATGATGCGTTTCCAATCCCTGCCTGCCCAGGTCGCCGACCACCTCAAGACCGAAATAGTCCAGGGGCGCTGGGCCGAATTTCTTCCCGGCGAGCGGTCGTTGTCGACCTCCCTTCGGGTCAGCCGCCGCACCCTGACCGCGGCCCTGGATCAGCTGCAACGGGAGGGCATCATCCAGTCCGAACCGGCCCGGGGCCATCGCATTCTTCTGGCGCCGCAGGTCCGGAAGGCCGGGGAGGTGCGCCAGATCGGCCTGCTGACTCCGGTGCCACTGGACCTGATGCGACCGGGCACCACCCTGTGGGTCAATGACCTGCAGGCCCTGCTGGGAGAGGCGGGATTTCGGCTGAGCTTTTTCCATGGTCAGAAGTACGTCGCCGCGCAGCCGGGACGCGCCCTGGCGAAGCTGGTCGCCGGCAATGCGCTCGCCTGCTGGATTCTGGCCGGGTCGACCGAACCGGCGCAGCGTTGGTTTTCGGCCGCGGCGATTCCCACCGTGGTGGTCGGGACTTGTCACGGCGAGGTGGTCTTGCCGGACGTGGACCTCGATTTTCACGCCATGGGCCGCCACGTGGCCGGGCGGGTGGCCGCGCTCCGGCATCGCAAGGCGGCGCTGTTCCTCTCCCATGCCCCCGGCTACTTCACCAGCGAGGCGGAGTCCGAGCGCGGCTTCCGGGAGGTCCTGCAAAAGGCCGGAGTCGAGGCGCTGACGGTTTACCATGAACGTTCGCGGGACGGTCTGGTCCGCGTTTTGAAGCGGCTGTTTGCGAGCCGGGACCATGCCACGGCCCTGGTGGTGATCAACTCGCTCGACTACCTGACCACCACCAGCTTTCTGACCCAGCGCGGACTGCGGGTGCCGGACGACGTGTCGGTCATCGCGCGCAATGACGACGCCTTCATGACCGCGCTGCTGCCGGAGCCGACCCGTTATCATGCAAGTCCGCACAGTCTCGCCCGGCGGATATTCAAATTGTTGAGGCAGGTCGTCGAGGGCCGCACCCCCGTCCAGCCTCATGTGCGGATCATGCCGGACTTCATTGCCGGGGAATCCCTCGGACCCGGCCCGGCGGCTCCGGCGCCGGCGCCTGCAACCGCGGCCGGACATCAGGTCGGCTCCTGAAACGTCTTGGCGAGTTCGCGCACCCCGTTGAGCATGACCCGAACGTCCCCGCCCGGGCAGATGAGCTGGGCGCCGAGGGACTTCACCTTGAGGTAGTGTTCGCGGCCAATGCCGAGCGTGCCCCACCATTTCCCGTGCCGACGGCAGGCTTCAGCCACCACGCGCATCGCCTCGAAGACCTTGGGGTGGGAGAGCTGGCCGAGGGCGCCGATCCGGTGGGCAAAGTCCCCGGGACCGAAGAAAATCGCGTCAACACCGGGCGTGCCGATGATGGCGTCCACCTGTGCGAGGGACTCCTCGGTTTCAATCTGGCAGAGGATGGCGACCTCGGTGTTCTGCTGTCGCACGTAGTCCGTCCCCGTCAGGGTACCGTACCGGGCGTCGATTCCACCCCCATTCCAGCCGCGGAAGCCAGTGACCTCGCCGGGTCCCGGCGCCGGGTTGTTGAACTTGGCCCAGCGGACGATGTTCCGCGCCTCCTCGGCGCTTTCCACCATGGCGCACATGATGCCGCCGACACCCGTTTCCAGAACCTGCTGGACACGCTCGTAGTCGCGGGCCTTGAAACGCGCGAGCGTCGTGACACGATGTATCCGAGCTGCCATTCCGAGGATGGCCAGAGTCTCCGTGGGGATGTCAAAATGCTCCAGGTCGATCCAGATCGTGGGGAAAAGTCCGGTCGAGCCGATGAAATCAACGTGGCGCGGTGTGGCGTGGTTGCCACAGACATAGGCGTGTTCAACCTGACCCGCACGCATGCGATCAAGGAGACTCGGTGAGAGGGATGACATGGGAGGGTTGAGGGGGGCTGGACAGGAACCTTCGGAGTAGGGAGAGAGTGCGGCGGGACACAAGCCGTCCCAACCGGCTTCAAATTGGCACCAGCACATCCCCCTTCTGTCGCGGTGGCCAGAGCGACAACCTATAGAGCCTCACAGCCTGTACCGTCCAGACGGTCCTTTTACCCCTTTCCGTCGCGCCCATGCATGTTCTGCTCCATCGTCCTCTCCCCCCCGGAGCCCTGGATCGCTTGCGTCAGATCGCACCGCAAGCGTCGTTCCGGCACGAGATGCGGGTCGATGCACAGTCCGCCTGCCTTGAAGAGGCGGAAGTCGTTTTCGGCAATCCTCCCGCCGCCGCCCTGGCAAACCGCGAACGGCTGCGCTGGCTGCAAATCGTGTCTTCGGGTTTTGACGAGTATGCGGCGCTCGCCGGTGGATCCGTGGTCGTCACGACGGCGCATGGGGTGCATTCGCACGCGATCGCCCAGCAGGTCGTGATGGCGATGCTGATGTTTGCGCGTGGGCAGCTTCACTTTGGCGAATGCCAGCGGGCGTCAAAATGGGACCGCAATCCGGCAGTGCCGTTTCGGCTTAAGGGACAGACTCTCGGATTTGTCGGTTACGGCCTGATCGCGCAGGAATTGGCGTCGTTGGGCTCGGCGCTCGGTTTGCGGATGATCGCTGTGAAGCGAACCCCCGGTGACTGTCCGGAACAACTCGTCCGTCTCTCCGACCTGAGCGGACTTGATGAGTTGCTGGCGCAAAGCGACCATGTGGTGTTGACGCTGCCCTTAACCGTCGCGACCCGCGGTTTGCTCGACGCCCGGCGCGTGTCACGGATCAAACCAGGCGCGTATTTCTACAACGTGGCTCGCGGTGGTCTGGTCGATGAACCGGCCCTGTTGGCAAGGCTCCAGGAGGGCTCGCTCGGTGGCGCGGCGATGGATGTCTTCGCGCAGGAGCCCTTGCCACCGGAAAGTCCTTGGTGGCAGGCTCCCCGAACCTTGGTCTTTCCCCACATCGCCGGTCATCATCGCGACCTCGGTGCCGATACGTTTGAGCTCTTTGCCGAGAACCTGACGCGATATGTTGCGGGACAACCGCTCCTCAACGTGGCCGATTTCGCTCGTGGCTACTGACCCCCTCAACCGATGAAAATTACCGGAATCTCGACCCGATTGATCGAGGTGGACGCCAAACCCCGCTACAAGGATGGGGTGGTGCCGCTTGGACGTCCGGCGTCATGGCACTATCCGCTCTTGACGGTGCACACCGATGAGGGCGTCGAAGGGCGGAGCATGGCCTACGGTCCCCATGGGGACGGTGCGGCGCTGGCGGACATTCTCCACGCGGCGTACCGGCAGGAGATCGTCGGTGAGGATCCCCTCGACAGCGAAAAGATCTGGCAGAAACTCTGGCGCAAACAGCGGCACCTTTACAACCAGCGTGACTCGCTGCTCGGGGTGATTGACGTCGCTTTGTGGGACATCAAAGGAAAAGTCGCCGGGCTGCCAATCGCCCGCTTACTCGGTCTTTTCCGGGACCGGATACCCATGTACGCTTCAGCGCGGAGTGAGTTTTATACGGCGGAAGAAGTGTTCGAAGAGGCCCGTCGATTGAAGGCGGCTGGCTTCCGCGGGTACAAGCTGCAACTTCGGGCGGGTCCGGCAGCCGATATTCCTCGGTTGCGGGCCGCGCGCGAGGCCGTGGGTGAGGGGTTTCCGCTGATGCAGGATCCCAATGCCTCGTACACCTTGGCGGAAGCCTGCGAGGTGGGCCGGGCCCTGGACGCACTGAATTACCACTGGTACGAGGAGCCTCTTCCGGATCAACACCTGGGAGCGCTGAAACTCCTTGCTGCCCGCGTCCGCACCCCGCTGCTGGTCGGTGAAACCGTGCGTCTGACCGAGCTGCCCGGATACCTGCGGGAAGGGGTGGGCGCGATGCTGCGGGGCGACACGCTGATGAAGGGTGGGATCACCGGCCTGCGGAAGGCGATGGCTGCCGCCGAGTTGTTCGGACTCCCGCTGGAAATCCACACGGCGAACACGCCGTTGCTGGACGTGGCGAATCTTCACGTCGCCTGTTCCGCGGCGAACACGGAGTTTGTGGAGAACCACCACCCGGTGTTTCGTTTTGGTTTGAAACGTCACCCCCTCGAAGCCGATCCGCAGGGGTTGGCTCACTTGCCGTCGGCGCCCGGGCTTGGCGTCGAGCTCGATCTCGACTGGCTGGACAATCACTGTCGGGGAGCCAGGCGAAGCTGATTCACCGTTGTGCCTTCAGGTGACGAGCGGGTCCCGAGGGGAACCCGGTGGTCAGCGTGCGGTTTCGATTGAGCGCGCCCGGGAACTGCCGAGGCGGATTTTCGCTGCTGAATTGCTTTGGTTGATCCCGCGTGCGGATGCGCGCGGGTGAGATGGGACGGAATAATGGTCCTGTCGCGAAACGGATCGGCAGGTTGCGCCCGTGCCGCTCAGAAGGTGTAACGAGCGGTCAGGCGGAATTCCCGGGGGGCCAGTCTCAAGGCGGAGGTGTCACTGACAGCGGACCAAAGGTACTCACTGTCCAGGAGATTCTCCACATTGCATTGCAGGGTCCATTGGCCGAAGCGGTATCCAAAAAACGCATCATATTGGTCGCTGCTGGCAATGTAGTAGGAGACCGTTGCGTCTCCCGGACTCTGCCCACGACGCTTCCAGGATGCGCCGAAGAAAAGTCCATGCAGGGAGGATTGCTCGGGGAGTGAATAGCGCGCCATCAATGAGTAGTTCGGCTCGATGGGAACCCCGCGGAATTGGGTGCCGGTGGCGCTGACGGAGTCCAGGCTGCTGATTCCGGCAATCAGGAAGAGTCCCGGCAATGGCTGCGCGGCGATATCGAGTTCCCAACCCTTGGTCTTTTGCACGCCAACCGGCAATTGGACCGTTCCTCCCCCTTGTTCGATCGGGAGAATGAACCCGACCAGAACGTTGCTGAGCTCCATGTCGAAGTACGATACCGTTCCGCTGAGGCGTCCGCCCGCCAGGTCCACTTTGATCCCGACCTCATTGTTTTCGCCTTCCTGGTTGGGAAGGGCCGCCCCGGTCAGCGCATTCGTCCCACTGATCGGATTGAACGTTTCGCTCACCTGGCCAAAGATCGACATCCATTTCGTCGGTTTGGCCACCAGTCCGTAGCGACTGGTCCAGGCCGTGTTCTTGGTCGTTGTCGTCGCGGCGGCATTCACCACCGGTTTTCCGGCCGCGAGGCTGAGGGCCGGGCTGAATTGGTCCCTCACAGCCCGGGTGCTATCGAAGCGCGCGCCCACGGAAGCGATCAGACGATCATTGAAAAAACTGATATTGTCCATGACCGCAAAATTGAATCCGGTAGAATAAACCCGCCCATTGAAAGCGTTGTACTGTTTGGTCGCACCTGAGGCCACAATGGACTGGGCGTTCACAGTTTCGGGCACGGGTCGCAGCATGGAGAATGAGTTCGCCACGGCCGTGGTATTGGCGGGATTGGAGGCATTCCAAAAGAAGAACGACCTCGCGGATTCATTGGTTCCATAGCCCATGCTTGCAATTGCCGTGTGTTTAAGCATGGCCGTGTCGAATTTTCCGGTCAGGTCGGCGGTGGTTGAACTCGACTCATTGAAGCCGATGAAATCCCGAAGCACGAGAGTCGCGCGCCAGTCGGCGACCCTGGGGTCTTTGGCCGAGATGAAGCGGTTGTCGCCATTGACCTGGGCCCCTGCGGCGTTGGTGTACCTGACGATCGCTCCGTTCGCATCCACTGGTACGGGCCGGCCCGTCGCGTAGGACGGACTCTTGTCGCCTTCCCGGTCGCTGTAGCGTCCGACAATCCGCAGCGTCCAATCTCCATTCATCATCCCGGAGAAAGAGAGCTCCGTGCCCAGTTCCAATGCGAAGGTCTCGCCGATTGAAATGTTGTCAGCCGGGGGAGGATTGGCTTCGCGTGATATCGGAAATTCACCATTCTTCACCACCGGCACATACGCAGCATTGGTGGGGTTGAGCAGTCCGGTCAAAAACTGGGGCTGGTTCTCGCGCTGCAGCTTGTAGTTGAAGTGGTGGCCGCGGAACCAGATCTTTCCCTGGCCCTTGTTGATCAAGCGCATCAGGGCGACTGTCTGGTCATAGAAGTCGTTCGCGCCACCCCGGTCCCACCAACGGGTGCCGTTTCGTCTCGACAAGGTGACCCGATAGGCAAGATCGTCATTCAACGGTCCCGTACTGTCCACTGAAGCGCGGATGAACTGGTCGGTGGTTTGGGCCTGCAACTCAACGGTCGTGGACTTCTTGAACAGCGGCCATTTGCTGATTCGATTGATCACGCCTCCCATGGAGTGGGAGCCGTAGAGGACTCCGGCGGGACCCTTGATGACCTCGATGCGGGAAAAGCCCGATGCATCACCACTGATGGGGACATCGGCCGCGTTCAGCGGATCGGGAAGGCCGTCCCTCAGATTGATCCCACCGACCGCATAGCCGCGCATCGAGTAGAGTTCTACTCCGGGCTGCCCGTCCGAGTCCCGCTGAATTCCGGAGACCATGGTGATCAGATCCATCGAACTGACCGCCGCACGATCCAGGAAGACCTGCTCGTTCAGGGTCACAATCGAAGAGGAGATATCCAGCGTCGGCAGCGCCACCCGCGTCGCGCCGAGGGACTGCGTGGCTGCGTATCCGCGATCCTGGTTGGTGGTTACGGTGAACGGAGACAGGACCTGCGTTTCGGCATCCTTTTCAAGGGTAGGCGCGGGTTTGGTGGCCTGGGCGCGGGCACCGGCGCAAAGCCCAAGGCCGAGTGAGAAAGCGATCGTGAAGCCAACCTGACTCGCGAAGCGTGACGTTCTATTCATGGGTTTGAGCGGGTTTGACCAGGCCCGAAACGGGCACGGTCAGTCCAAGACTGGAGAGATACGGAAGGGGAGATGGGGCGGGGTGGGACGAAAGGTCCCGGGCGGGGCGATCAGGGAGGGTGGGGGAAACAAATCCTGCCTGGCGAAACGATCCTGCTGGCACCTTTTTGAAGCCATCTCCCGCCAGTCAGGGATCGTGACGGCCACGCTGGGCCGGAGTTTTCCTGCGAGAGAAACGCCCGCCTGCGGGGGGGGCTGGCGGTTGGCTCGGTGGGTCTCGCTCCCGATGAACGACAGGGAGCTGCTTTCCCGGACTGCGTTTGGGTTCGTCGGGATCACGCCCCTGGCGTCCGCGCACCACGGCCAAAGAGCGGCTGCCTCGGTTGTGGACATAAAAAGAGGCCAGTGCGGCGGGGTTGCTTCAGCGCCGAAATGGGATGCGCTGCTCCAGGTCTTGCTTCGATGGACGTGCGCCCGAAGCCAGGCTCCAGACCCCACCCTGAAAGTCACCCCGATGCCGTTTCGACCGCTTTCTGCCCTTGCTGGGCTCCTCCTCCTCATTGCCGCCTCCGGGCGCGCGGAAAAGTCCCAGGGAACGTCGGAGGTCTTCAATCGGGATACGCTCGCGGTGCCGGCCGCGGCGAAGGTCACGGTTTCCCTCGACAGCTATCCCGGCCTTCCGTGCCCGAATCCCCGCGGGTGGTATCACTCTGTCGCCACGATTGCCGATACTCCCGAAGGGCTCGTCGCCGTCTATCGCCTCAGCGACTCCCACACGGCGCTGTTGACGCACGTGATGGTCGCGTACTCGAAGGATGGAGGAAGAACGTGGACGGGCCACCGGTCCATTTCCCAGAAAAACGCCTGGGAACACCACCGCGTGTGGGTCGCCCCACAGATGAGTCGCCTCAAGGACGGACGGCTCGTCATCATTGCCGACCTTGGCCACCGAACCTCCCATGACAACTGGCCGATGCTCACGCATTGGCAAAAGTCCAACCGCGGCATGTGGAACTATCTGTTCTGGAGTTCGGAC
>JAEUGZ010000336.1 GCA_016794725.1 Opitutaceae bacterium
GATGTGCAGAAACCCGAAACACATGGGTTTCAGGAACTCGACCCCCAGCAGAAAGACACGGTCTCCGCGGACCACGCCGTCGCGTTCCTCCGGGCTCCCCAGACGAAACCCTTCCTGCTGGTGGTGAGCTTCCTCAATCCGCACAACATCGCCGAGTACACGCGCGGACAGCCGCTGTCGAACGGCCCGATCGGCGATCCGCCGGTCCTGGCCGCGCAGCCGCCGCCGCCGACCAACCTCGGACATCCCGTGGGTGAACCGGATTCGATGACGCTGATCCGCCAGGGTTATCACGCCAATCGCCGGCTGTTTCCGGTGGGGAACTTTTCGCCGTCGATCTGGCAGGCCATGCGCTGGGGCTACTACCGCCTGATCGAAAAGGTCGACGCGGAAATCGGCCGCGTGCTCACCGCCCTGCGCGAGAGCGGGCTTGAGCAAAACACCCTGATCGTGTTCGTCAGCGACCACGGGGAATGCGTCGGCGCCCACGGGCTGGCGCAAAAGACGGTGTTCTACGAGGAGTCTGTACGCGTCCCCTTGATCGTCAGCGCTCCGGGCCAGTCCACCGCCCGCACCGATGACCGGCTGGTCAATGTCGGAATCTCGCTCCTTCCCACCATGCTCGACTACGCCGGCGGGGAACCTCCGGCCAAGCTGCCCGGTCGCAGCCTCCGACCGTTGGTCGAGGGACGGCCGGTATCGGATTGGACCGACGAAGTGATCTCCAGCAACCACATGTCCCAGGGAGGCTTTGTCGGGGACTTCGTGCCCGTGACCGAGGGGCGCATGGTGCGCACCGACCGGTACAAGTACTGCGTCTACGTGCACGGCGAACAGCGGGAGTCGCTGGTCGACCTGCTCAACGACCCCGGCGAAATGGTCGACCTGGCCCGGGATCCGGGCTACCGGACCGTCCTCCTCGAGCATCGGGACCGCCTCCGGCGCTTTGGTCGCACCTACCGTGACTCCCTGGTGGATACACTTCTCGACCAGGACGTGGCCCCCCGGGCCTTTGAACGCATCACCACGCCTCCCCGCGGGGGCGGCGGTGGCGGAGAGTAACCGGACCATGCCCTCACCTTCCCTTTCCCGCGCCCGTTCCTGCTTCGTCCGCGGCTGGCGTCTGGGCCTCTTCTTCGCTGGCCTCGCGTCCGGAGCATTCGGTGCGGTTCCGGAATATCTCGTGCAGAGCAAACCGGTGCGCCTCGATCCGTTTGCCGAGAGTCCCCTGCAGCTCAACCCTCCGACCTTCCGCTGGCCGGCCAAGGACGACGCGGGCACGGCCTTCCGCGTGGAGTTCTCGCGCGATCCCAGTTTCAAGGAGGTGCGCACGGAGATCGTCCGCGACCTGTTTCTCCGGCCGCTCGAGCCCTTTGCTCCCGGCCAATGGTACTGGCGGGTGCGCCCGGAAGCACCCGAGGTCAAGCCGTGGATCGGACCCGAGTCCTTCACCGTGGCCGCGGAGCTGCCGCGCTGGCCGATCGCCCCCTGGTCCGAGTGGATCGCACGGCTGCCGGACTCGCATCCGCGCATTTACCTGACGGCCGGCGACCTGCCGGCGTTCCGGGAAAATGCCCGGCGCCTGGGACCCGGACTGGAGCGCTGGAGGGAGAAAACCCGGAAGCGACTGTCCGAGCCCTTTTCGCTCGAAAGCTTCGAATCCCAGGTGGCCGACGACGTCGATCCGCACGGTCCGGAATCGCAGGAGCGGAAGAAACGTATCTGGGCGTCCAAGGCCGCCTCGATCGCCGCCTCACAGCCTGCCGTCGACGGAGCCTGGCTGTGGCTCGCCACCGGGGATCCCTGGCTGCGGGACGCAGTGAAAAAACGGGCGGCGCTGGTCGCGAGTTTCGATCCGGCCGGCTTCATCACGGATGGCAACACCGGACGCGACCGTGCGAATGTCGACTTCGGCAACGCCCTCCTCGTCCACGATCTCGCGGTCATCTACGACCTGCTGCACGCCGAGTTGTCCCCGGAGGAGCGCCGGGCGATCCGCACCGCCATCATCGCCCGCGCCACCCCGATCTTCGATAAAATGCGCCGCGCCCCACTCGAGCTCATGCGCGCCCACGCCTGGCAGCATGGGTTCTTCGACGCGATGGTCGGCGCGCTGGCCGTCGCCCGCGAGGAGGCGGTCGCCCGTCCGTGGGTCGAACTGGCTCTCAAATCCTTCGTCGCGATGTATCCGTGGTACGGCGGTGACGACGGCGGGTCCCAGGAGGGTCCGCGCTACTATCACGACCTCGGCATGATCCCCGGTTTGAATACGCTTGACGTGTTCCGCTCCGCCTTCGGGCTGCGGCTGGAGGAGGGTAATCCGTGGTTCCGCGCCAACCCCTATTTCCTAATCTATTCGTTTCCGCCGGGCAGCCTGCAGACCCAGCTCGGTGATGCCAATCCCGGGCCGAACGATCCCGAGGTGCGGCCCGCTCCCGGCGGCAAGGCCCGAATCGCGGCCCTGCACATGGCGGAGCTGCATGGAAATGGCCACGCCGCCGCCTACGCCGCGGCCGTGCCGGAGGACGACCTCGCCTACACCGTCTCGGAGTACCTGCGGTGGTCCACCCCCCCGAAGGTCCCTCCGATTCCGCTGTCGTCACTGCCGCCCGCCCGGCTCTTTGGCGACACGGGCACGGTCTTCCTCCACTCCCAGCTCGCCGAGCCGCGGGAAAATGTGCGCCTGATTTTCCATGCCAGCCCGTACGGCGGAAACGGTCACGCCCATGCCGACCAGAACAGTTTCCACGTCATCGCCTATAACGAACACCTGCTGCTCGATTCCGGCTACTACACGCCGACCGGAGATCCGCACCGGCAGGAGTGGTACGTTCAGACCAAGGCCCACTCCACCCTGCTGGTCGACGGCACCGGCCAGGCCTGGGGCGGCACCACCGGCTACGCCCAGGTCAGCCACTTCGAACAGCATCCGGACTGGGTGTACTTCGTGGGCGACGCCGCCCCGGCCTACAAGGAGGCGCGCCTCGACCGTTTCGACCGCCATGTCCTCTGGCTGCGCGGCGACACGGTGCAAACGTATGTGATTTTTGACGACGCGGTGGCGGCGGGCGGAATCGAACGCCGCTTCGACTGGCTGCTGCACGCGGCGAACCGCATGGACATCGACACCGCCGCCAACCGGGTCCAGGTGAAGGGTGAACGGGGCGAGGCCCAACTCTCCTTTCTCGCCCCGGCCGGCCTGACCTACGCCCAGCGCACCGGTTTCGACGTGCCCGCGATCTACTGGCGGAAGGGCAAGAAGGAGCCGCTCCCGGATCAATGGCACCTCCAGGTCACGCCTCCATCCGCGCGCTCCGCCCGGTTTGTCACCGTCGTCCAGGTCTCGAAACGCAACCAGCCCAAGCCTCCGGTGCGGGCCATTCCCGGCGGGGCCGAAGTGGCCGGCTGGAGGGTGCGTCTCCCGGACGACGGGCGGCGGGTTGAGGTGACGCGGCTGCCGTAGTGACAACGTCTGAAGCTGCATTAGCCACAGAGAACAAAAGGAGCACACAGCCAGGCACTTGAGCGACATCCTCTCCAGAAGTGACATTCACCAAGCTTCTGAAGCAGGGTCGTCCTGGTCTTTCTGCAACTTCACTCTGCGCCCCCTGTGTTCTTTGTGGCTAGACGGCCGAACTTGAACTGATTTCACATGCACACGTTTCCACCCACCGCGTCTTCGTTTTGTCGTCACCCGCCAGCCTGGCGACGGGTCCTTGGTTTGGGTGGCGTGGCGCTCGCCCTCTTTGCCCCCGTTGCTCCCGGCCGGGCCGCCGGGCCGCTACCGTCCCTCACCGCCACCCGTGTGCTCGAGTCGCCCCTGATCTCGCCTGCCATGCTGCCGGGTGACGAAGGCCTGAGCATCAACGGGCCCTCGCTCATTCGAATGCCGGCCTGGGTGTCCGAGCCGGGGGGTCGCTACCACCTGTATTTCGCCCACCATGACGGCAAGTACATCCGCGTGGCGTTCGCGGACCGTCCCGAAGGTCCGTGGACCCTGCACCCGGGCGGTGTCCTGCCGATCGCGGGGCAGCGCGCTCTGCGCGGTCACATCGCCTCGCCGGAGGCGGTGATCGACGAGGAGAACCGTCAGATTTTCCTCTTTTGCCACGGCGTTCCGCTCGGCGGCGGACCGCAGGTCACCTCGGTGGCGGTGTCCCGCGACGGCCTTTCCTTCACCGACCTCGGCACCATCGTCGGTCCGGCCTACCTCCGCGTTTTTCGGCACGACGGCGTCTGGTACGGGTTGAACCACACCGGCATGCTCCGGCGGGCGAAGAAGCTCGGCGAGCCTTTCGAACCCGTGGTGAACATCATCGGGCCGGAGATCGAGGACGCCGTCGATCCGGCGCTGCGCGGTGAACCGGGTGCCCCGCCGGCGGCGGGTCGGCCGACCAGCGGTGAGGCGCGGTATGGAATACGGCACGTCGGACTCGATGTGTACCGGGACCACCTGTTCATCTATTTCTCGTGCGTCGGTCACCGTCCGGAGCGCATCCTCTGCACCGTCGTCAACCTGACGGGGGCGCCGGAAACCTGGAAGGCGCGCGGGGTGATCGAGGTGCTCCAGCCCGAACGCATCTGGGAGGGCACCGACCTGCCGCTGGCCTACTCGCGCGGCGGCAGCACGATCAAGTATGGTGACAATCGCGTGCGGGAGCTGCGTGACCCGGCGGTCTGGCGCGAAGGCGAAACCGCCTGGCTGCTCTACTCGCTCGCCGGCGAAGCCGGTCTCGGCATTGCCAGCCTGCGCACTTCCCTTCCGCTCAACCCCCCGGGCCAGCCGTGAACGGCACGCGGCTCCTCCTGGCGGCCCTGATCGCCGTCTGCATCCTCGCCCCCCACGCCCATTCCATGCGCCCCAACTTTGTCCTGATCATTGGCGACGACATCAGCGCGGCCGACCTCGGGTGCTTTGGGAACACGGGGGTGCGCACACCTCACCTCGACCGCCTCGCGCGCGAGAGCCTGCGTTTCACCCGCGCCTATGTGACTGCCACCAGTTGCAGCCCGAGCCGCTGCAGCATGCTGACCTCCCGCTACCCGCACAACCTCGAGGCCGCGGCCGAGTTGCACGGCGCGCTCGCGGGCGGTGTGGCGCTCTTTCCGCAGTTGCTGCGCGAATCCGGCTACTACACCGCACACGCCGGCAAGGCGCATTTTGGAACCCAGGCCAACAACGGAGTCCAGCGCGTCGTCGGACCGGCCGAGGCGGCCTTTGAGGTCAGCGGTGACGGCGAGCCGGTGCCCGGCAAGGGAGGCTACGGCGGCGAGGAGCAATGGCTGCAGCGCCTGCGCAACCGACCGACCGACCGACCGTTCTTCTTCTGGCTGGCCGCCCACGATGCCCACCGCATCTGGGATGCCGATGACTTTGCCGGCCGGCACACGCCCGCGGACGTGACGGTCCCCCCCGAACTCGTCGACACCTCCGAAACGCGACAGGACCTCGCGTCCTACTACGACGAGATCCACCGACTCGACCACCATGTCGGCCAGGTCGTGGAGGAACTGCGCCGCCAGGGTGTGCTGGAGCAGACCGTGATCCTGTTTCTCTCCGATCAAGGACGCCCCTTTCCACGCGCGAAGACCCAGGTGTACGAGGCGGGCGTGCTGACGCCCCTGATCATCCGCCTCCCCCAGGCACTCGGCGACCCCGGGGTGGTCGATGCGCTGGTCAGTTCGATCGACCTCGGACCGACCGTGCTGGAACTGGCGGGCATCGCCCGGCCGGCGAGCTTTCAGGGCGTGAGCCTCACTCCGCTCTTCCGGAATCCCCGCGCGTCGGTTCGCGATTTCGTATTCGCCGAGCGGAACTGGCACAAC
>JAEUGZ010000462.1 GCA_016794725.1 Opitutaceae bacterium
TCCAGCTGTGAGACTCTCCAGCCGGCGGCGGTCAGGCGTGCGTGGACAATCGGCGCGGAACCGACCATCAGGATCTCTGAGTCGAGTCCCGGAATAGGCCCGCGCAAGGCAAGGTGAGTGGCAACGGCGGTGGAGAGGGGATGGCCCATCGGGAGGACGTGCCGGACGGACCATTGGGCGGCAATCGGCTCAACGGAGCTCGGTGTCACACGCTGGCAGCCATTACGACCCAGCCAGAGCATGCCGGGAACGACCACGCCAACCAGCCAGACAACAAAGGCCACCAGACCCGCTCGCTGTCCCCACTGCAGACGGGCGGTCGGAACCAAAGCGTTTGAATTGAAGGGGCGCTGATCGTGTATCATTCGTCCGCGCAGCATCGGACGGCCTCGGTCCGTCTTGAGAACGCGGGCATGTCCAGGGAGTGGCGAATGTGAACGATTATGTTATTGGACATAAAGTTACGAATAGATTGAGTCGGTGCGAATCCGCTGCTCTAGGGAAAATTCCGAGGGCGAAGGCGTGCCGGTCAACCCTTGGCGGGCCCCTTCGCGGGGGCCGGTGGTTGTTCCCCGAAGCGGTTCGAGCACGATTCCGTGCCCGGGTGCATTCGATTCGGATCTTTAATCGTCCTTTGGATGTGCCATACCTAGCCGACCCCTTCACCCCGGTGCGCGGTTGCAGTCACGAACCGAACAACTTCGCGCCAACCTGACTGTCGACCCATGTCCAAACTCACTCCGATCTGTGCTCTGATCCTCGCACGCAGCCGCGTGCTTGCCTTCGCCGCCTGTATCTCTTTATTAAGTACTCTTTCTGTTTCCGCAGGTGCCGATGCTGCGGCGGCCGCGCGCGCGGACAAACCTGTCGCGACTCTGGCCGCGGCTCCGCTGAAGGTCGCGTTCAAGAAGGACGCCTCGGGCAAGAATGAGGCTCCGATGATCCTGATCCTGAAGAATGAATCCAAGCAGGCCCTCTCGGTCAGCGGCACTGTTGCGGTGAGCGTGGTGGTGCACAATCGCCCGAAGACTCGGGCCATTCCCGCGCAAACCGTGGCGGCTGGCGCAGAAATGAAGATCGATAACCTGGCGGCCGAGGACAAGGTCGTGCTCGAAACCGCCGGTTTCGCTCCCTTGACGGTCGTCGTCCCGTACAAGCCGTGAGTGACACGTGATCCGCAGTTCCGTGCGGCCACCATCGGTCGCGCGGAACTCCTACGGGTCAGTTCGGAATGTCCGGCTCGACCAGCAGCGCGAGCTGGGTGAGTGACTCCTGCCAGCCCAGGTAACAGGCCTCGGCGGGAATCACCGCGGGGACGCCCTCCTGCACAATGGTCACGTCCGTGCCGCATGAGACGGCCTTCAAAGTGACGGTGACCTGGATCACTCCCGGAAGATTCGGATCGTCGAACTTGTCGGTGTAGCGCAGGCGCTCGAAGGGAACCAATTCCAGGTACTCACCACCAAAGGCGTGGCTCGAGCCGCTGGTAAAATTCGTGAACGACATCCGGAACGTGCCGCCCACCTTCGCCTCCAGGTGGTGCACCTTGGCGGTGAAGCCGTGGGGAGGAAGCCACTTGCTCATGGCATCGGCTTCGAGAAAGGCGCGGTACACTTTCTCCGGTTGGGTGCGAATGACTCGGTGGAGGCGAATGGTATGGGTGGACATGGGTGGGGGAGTGCTTGTGAGGGTGAATGACGGTGGACGGGGAATGTCTGATCAGTTGATGTCCTTGCCTTGCTTCAGTTTCTCGATGTTGGCCGAGATCACCGGAGGGTTGAGGGTGTCTCCGGGCGGCACTTGCTTTTGCGCCTTGAGCAGCGCCTGCAGCGCGGCGGGGTAGTCGCCAACCGCGGAGTATCCGCGGGCGAGCCCGTAGTTGACGGGCCAGACATCGGGGTGCCGCTCGGCGTTGAGTTTGAACACGGCGAGGGCGCGTTCCTTCCTGCCCGCTGCGATCATCTGGCGCGCGTATTGGTGGAGATCGGTCACGCTGCCGATCTTGAGGGCTTCATCCATCACGCCCACGGCTTCACTGGTCCGCCCGAGCTTGTCCAGCACCTTGGCCTTGGTCGAGAGGGAGGTAAAATTGCGTTCACCGATGAAGGGGCCGGAGATGGCGGTCTCCGCCCAGACGAGGGCAAGAGGCAGTTCAAGTCCCCGTGAGAGCAGAAAGTCGGCCGCGTTGATCCAGGCCTGGTAGTGAAACCCCTTCGAGCCCTGAAGTTCGCGCTTGAGGTTGGCCACAACGACCGCATCGGTGTCAACCGTGATGGAAATAGGGATACGCTTCTTTTCCCAGGCGAGGGAAAGCACGGCGGAGGTGCGGGTGACGGCGTCGAAGCGATAGACCAGCTGCTCCTGGTGAGGGGCATCCTCCCAGGTCACGTCGACGCGCAATGCGTCCTGCGTGGGTTCGTAAAAGAAGCTGCCCCAGGCGGTGGTCTGTCGGGAGAAAATGACGGTGATCGTGCCCGATTCGGTCACGATCAGGTGCAACCCGTAGGTGCCGGCTTCCAGCGGCTTGCCGCCGATTTGGACATGGTGCGTGCAGGTGAAGAGGGTGTTCTCGTTCGCCCCGGCGCGCCAGGGCGCCTGGGTCGACGGACCAAACCCCAGATTGTTCAATCCATAGGGCACCAGTTTGCCCCACACCTCGCGTTGGTTCACGCTCGGACGGTGGTAGGAGACGCTGATCTCCGTGATGCCGATCGTTTGGGAGACGGAGGCGGCGGGACTTTCCTGAGGCAGCGTGACGGACTGGGCTGCGAGGGGGGTGAAGGCGAGCAACAGGCTCGCGACCGCGAGCTCGGGGCGAAAGGTCATGTCGCGAACCTAGCACGAGAAGGCTGCGAGGCACGCTCGAAAGGGCACGGACCTGATTCCCGCTCCGAATCCGGTTGGGCGGTGAAGGCGGGATCGCTCGCGCGGCCGGGAAAAAAGCCTTGTTCGCCACGCCGTCGCCTTCACTTTGGAGAGGCGCAGGCTGCACACAACCCACCTTCCATGGCCGACAAGTCATTCATCTTCATTTGCGGATCCGACGACTTTCTCGTTGGCCGTGCCGGCAAGGAGCGCTACGCCGCTCTTGCCGCGGAGGTGACGGATGAGTTCTCGCGCGAAGTGCTGAGCGGCTTTGCCAACAATGTCGGCGAAGTCGAAGCCGCTGTGAACCGGTTTCGCGAGAGCGTGCAGACGGTCTCGATGTTTGGCGGACGCCGGCTGGTCTGGCTGAAGGATGTGAATTTCCTCGCTGATACCGTGACCGGGCGGGCGGAAAGCACGCTGAAACTGGTGGCTGATCTGCAGGAGATTCTCACGGCCGCTGATCCCGCCCACGTGGCCATCCTCATCACCGCCGCCCCCATCGACCGACGTCGCTCGTTTCCCAAGTGGTGTGAGAAAAACGCGGAGTTTCAGCTGGTGGGAGGGGATGGCGAAGGAGGCACCGACGCGCTCGCAGGTGTGGTCCTGGCGGAGGCCCGGGCGATCGGGGCGAGCTTCGGGCCTGGTGCCGTCGAACTCCTGCTGGCCAAGGTCGGTGCGAACACCCGACTCCTTCTCGAGGAAACCCGAAAGCTCGCCACGTACGCCGACGCGTCCACGGGAGGTCGAATCGAAGAGGCCCATGTCGCTGAGTTGACGCCCAATGTGGCCGAGGGTGACTTCTTCGAAGCGGCCGAGGCTTTCTTCAAAGGCGACCTGCCGTGGACACTGCAGGCGCTGCACCGTCACTTCTTCACGGGCGGCGATGCGCGTCCGATCATTGCCGCGCTGCAAAACCGCAATCGCATCCTCCTGCAGGTTCGCGCGCTCGTGGAAGCCGGCGAGGCGCGGCTCGGGCCGCGCGGTTTGGACGGCCTGCCCAAGGCCGCGTCGACATTTGGCGCCCATTTTGTCGGGGCGACGGAAAAGAGCTCCTACAATTTGTTCAGCCAAAATGCCTGGTATGTGGGCAAGCTGGCGTCCGATGCCAAATTGCCCACCTTGCGCCGGCTGATCGACAACCAGCAGGAGTTCATTGCCGCCTTCGAGGAGATCATTCGTCGCCCCAACGAGCAGGAGGAGGTCCTGCGCGACCTGGCCGTACGCTGCCTGTCCCCGGCGGCGTGAGCGACCTCCAGTCAGTGGAAAACCACGGATGAACACGGATGGACACGGATACCTTTCGGAAAACTCCGTGGCCCGGAGGATTACGCCGATGACGGTACACTCGGTTTGTATCCGTGAGAATGGGTGTCCATCCGTGGTTCAAT
The DNA here is from genome assembly GCA_016794725.1 of Opitutaceae bacterium. Classification (GTDB taxonomy): domain Bacteria; phylum Verrucomicrobiota; class Verrucomicrobiia; order Opitutales; family Opitutaceae; genus UBA6669. The sequence continues at coordinate 4,257 of JAEUGZ010000462.1, forward strand.
CGCGTTTTTGAGGCTGCTTGCGGGTGAATTGAGTCCGCCCGAATGAGGGAGGGCTTACGGACCTTGGCCTCTCAACCCTTGCCTGTGGCGCGAAGGGCCTGATAGCGGCGCAGCGGAAATATGGTCACGTCGACGCCGGGTGAGACCAGTGCATGGTCGGCGGGACGCTGAGGCGGCCGGAATCCGTTGTCCGAGAACAGCGCCACGTCGGCCCGATGCACCCGCGCGGGAGCCACCGGATATGGGGTGTGCCAAACCCGGCCCGAGGCGAGCGGTCCGTTGCGGCGACGACTGAAGAGCAGGTAGCGCTCGACCAGGAAGGACTCGAGCGTCTCCGCTCGGGCCTGTTTCAACGGACCTGCGGCCTCATACTCGAATCGATTGGTGCTGCGACCTGCACGGGTCGACGCAAATGAGGCGCGTGCATTCTCCCGGGAGGGACGCGTGCCGCTCTGCCGGGCGTTCACATAGGGCAGGGAAAAGAGGCGCCGCGCCAGCTGAACCGCCAGGGGCTGGTTGCAGTCGAGCGAGTAGAACCACACCCCCGGAGTACCGTCCGCGGTGTGCACGTAGGTGCGCAAGTTGAGTTCGAGAAACCAGGAGAGGCCGGGCACGGGCGGCAGAAAGCGGGGGCGCACGCGATCCATCCAAAACGGCACCACCCCCAACCACGCCTGGCCTTGAAAGGTGTCCACGATCAGGCCCGGCGGCAGACTGGCCTGCAGCTCGTTCGCGTCCCAACTCCAGTGAAGAAACAGGAGGTGACTCCACCGCTGATACATGACCGCACCCGACGCCGGCCGCACACGGGTGGCGGCGCGCTGAGCTGCGGTCGGAGGTGTGAGCGCGTTCATCCGAAACACCGCGATTGAACTACGGATCCCGCGGCCGCGGGACTGATCCACGCGGATACAATCGAGTTCCGCCAAGGATGG
>JAEUGZ010000472.1 GCA_016794725.1 Opitutaceae bacterium
ACCGGTGGAGCCGACCGATACCGCTGAATCCGGAGCGGAGGAATCCCCGGCGCCCGAGGGCGGCGAGGCCTGACCGGGCGAGAGCCCGGAATCCCCCAGTCGCTGCGCGTTGTGCTGACGGTCTCCCAACTGGTCAAACGAGTCGCTTCCCCGGAGGCCGGGGGAGCGGCGGTGGAGATTGTGCGCGTGCCGGAATTGTCTCTGGCGGCGGGGGAGCAGGTGGCATTGCGGGGCGAAAGCGGCTCGGGCAAGACCACGTTTCTGCACCTGATCGCGGGCATCCTGGCGGCTGATGAGGGGAAGATCGTCATCGACGGCGAGGACGTGGCGAGCCTCGGCGAGTCGCAGCGCGATCGCGCCCGCGAGGCGCGGATTGGCTATATTTTCCAGACCTTCAATCTCCTCCAGGGCTACACCGTGCTGGAGAATGTCGTGCTTGGCATGAGTTTTGGACCGGGTGGCGTGGATCGGGCGCGGGCCCGCCAACTGCTCGAGCGCGTCGGACTGGGTCACCGGCTGCACCATTTTCCGCGGCAGCTTTCCACGGGACAGCAGCAGCGGGTGGCGGTGGCGCGCGCGCTGGCGAACCGTCCCAAACTGGTTCTCGCCGACGAACCCACCGGCAATCTCGACCGCACGCATGGCCGCGAAGCGCTCGGGCTTATTCGCGAGGCGTGCCGCGAGGCGGGGGCTGCGCTCCTGCTGGTCAGCCATGACCCCGACGTGCTGGCTCAGTTCGAACGTGTGCGTGACTTTGCGGAGATCAATCAACCGCGGGTGCCGCTCCCGCGGGCAGGGTAGTCGGACCGCGAGCTGTATTCACCGTGACCCTACCGCTCATTGTCTATCGCAGCCTTCGCCAGCACGCCCTGTCGACCTTGGTCACGGCCGGCAGCATCGCCCTGGCGGCCGGCCTGTTGATGGTCGTCTGGATGGTCAAGGAGCAGTCGCAGAAGGCCTTTTTGGAAACGAGCACCGGATTTGATGCGGTGCTGGGCGCGCGCGGTTCAAAGCTCCAGTTGGTGTTGAACAGCATTTTCCACCTGGAGGCGTCGCCTGGAAACATCTCCGCGGCCGACTACGACCAGATCAAGAAACACCCGGCGGTGAAGGCAGCCATTCCGCTGGCCCTGGGTGACAACTATCTCGGCTACCGGATCGTGGGCACGGCCGAGGAGTTGTTCACCACGGTGGAGTATTCGCCCGGAAAACGCTACCAGCTGCAGGGCGGCGGCCGGTGGTTCGCGGCCGGCCAGCGCGAGGCGGTGGTGGGGAGTTTTGTCGCCGCGCGCCTGGGATTGAAGGCGGGGGACACGTTTCAGCCGTACCATGGCCTCGCGTTTGACGCCAAGGCACAGCACGAGGAGGTTTATACCGTCACCGGTGTACTGGCTCCGACCAATACGCCGACGGACAAGGTGCTCTGGATCCCCTTGTCCGGGATTCAAACGATGAAGGGTCACGACCCGCGCACGGCGACCGATGTCAGTGCGGTGCTGATCCAGCTCCGATCGCCCACCGCGGGGTTCATGCTCGATTTGATGTACAACAAGCAGGGCAACCGCCTGACGCTCGCCTATCCCGTGGCGGCGATCATCGCGGACCTGTTTGGCAAAATCGGTTGGTTTGACCGGGTGCTGGCCCTGGTGGCGTACCTCGTGGCGCTGGTGGCGGCGGGCAGCGTGCTGGCGAGCATCTACGCCTCGATGAGTGCGCGACGGCGCGACCTCGCGATTTTGCGGGCATTGGGCGCGCGGCGTCGCACCATTTTTGGCGCAGTGGTGGCGGAGGCGGCCGTGATTGGCGCCTTGGGGGCGGTGCTGGGATTTGCGGTGTATTTCGGCCTTCTGGCGGCGGTCGCGAACGTGATTCGCACCCAGACTGGTGTGACCATCGATATCCTGGCCGGGCATCCCGTCCTCTGGATTGCGCCGCTCGGCATGGTGGCCTTGTGCGCCGCGGGAGGCGTGGTCCCGGCCTTGAAGGCGTACCGCGTGCCGGTGGCCGAGACCCTCTCGCCCACGTCGTAAATCGAGACAGGATTCCGCTGGATGCGGGGCCGCCGACCCATGGGTGATGGGCCACGGGTGAACAAATCGGACAACGGAGGCGGGACTGGTGGTCCCGTCGCGGCCTCAGCGAGGCCACTTCCAACGGAAACGAAGGGAGGTGTCTGGTGGAGGTGGGGTCGCCGACCCCGCGGGGATGGGCGTCGCGTCGACGCCTAGTGCTTGATCTCCAAGCGGAAGGCGTCGAGCGAGAGGTTCATGTCCCGGATGAACGCCGCCATGGATCCAATCAGGGCGATCTGGCTGACGCAGAAGAGACCGACGATCAGCCAGCCCGCTTCCCAGGCCATCAGGGCGGAGAGAAAGAGCACCAGGATGAGCACTGCCACGAGCAGGACGGTGGTGGCGCCGCAGAGGATGGAAAACCGCAGGATGGCGGCGCGCCGGTGGAGGATGTCGATTTGCGACTGCAGGGCGTGCGCATGCGGGCCGTCACCAGTTTGAAGCGTCAGATCCCGGGCGAGCAGGCGCGAGCGGTCGACCATGCGCCCAAAGCGGTTGGTGAGCGTGAGCAGGAGCAGGCCGACGCCGGAAATGAGGATGACCGGCCCGATGGCGAGCTGGAGAATCGGAACAAGGGTGGTGAACGACGGCATGGTCATACGTCACCAGACTATCGGAATCCTAGGGGCCGGCCTACGCATTTCTTGTCGGGGTCTGGCTCGCGGGCGGTGACAGGGGTGGAAGGTGGGGTTGCCGGGTGAGCACCAACTCTTTCCGCAACATTTCAAAGGCCTTGCCGCGGAAGACGATGATGTCGGAGCTCTCGGCCGCCGAGCCCTCGCAGGGCCACGTCTCCCGGGCACCGAGCAACGCCTGGTCGATCACGCTTCCGGCACCCAACAGGGTCTCTTGGCCGGCTTCGTCCTTCAGCCGGACGCTGCCGCGGCGAAGGTAATAGAACGCCCGTGGCTTTTCCCCACACTCGAAGAGCAATTCTCCCTTTTCCAGGTGGATGGCCCGCATCAGGTCTTCGGGCGGGGGCTGCACGAGGCTGATGTCGCGGGTGAAGATCAGTTCGAACGTCCAGTCGATCATGACGCGGAGCCGGCGCATGATGCCGGGCAGCTTGGCGAGGTAGATGGTGCGCCAGAGCCACCAGGCGATGAATCCACGGAAGTGAAAACCGAGCACCTCGGCGACGGCTTCGCGGGACCCGATCGTCGCCAGTTGTCCCATGTAGCGGTAGGTGAACGGGCGGAGCGATTCACCCGTGAGGGCGCGGGCAATATTCCTGCCCAGTTGGGTTCCCTGGCGGATGGCAAATTGGGCGGTGGGGGGAGCAACCTTTTCGGTGCCCCGGTCGTTCCAGGGTACTCGAGCACAATCGCCTGCCGCCCAGAGCATTGGGTGCTTTGGAACCTGCAGGTTGAAGTCGACCGGTATCCGGCCGCGGTCTGATTCGATCCCCAGTTGTCGGCAGAGATCGAGTACGATGGGATTGGGTGCGTTGCCGATGGTGGACACCAGCGTGGCGGCATCAATGGAGGTACCGTCACTGAGCAAGG
>JAEUGZ010000475.1 GCA_016794725.1 Opitutaceae bacterium
GGGCGAGCGCGTCGCGATCGATAAACCCCGTGAAGTGCGCCCAGGGAGCCAGGCGTTGCAGACGGGAGCGGAGTGGACCGTCGCTGACCATGACGCAGCGGATCCGAGGTTGGCGCGCGCGCAGGGCCTGCCAGCCTTCGATGACCAGCGGGTAGTTTTTTTCTGCGGCCAGGCGACTGACGTGAATGACCACGCAATCGGACGGACCTGCGCCCCAACGCCGGCGCAGGCCTTCGTCTCGGAAACGCGGCGAGAAAACCCGCGAGTTGACGCCCCGGGCCAGCAGGCGGACGCCAGTGAAACCGTCGCTGATCAGTTGCTCGTTCAGTTCGGCCGTGGGGGAGAGGGTCAGGGCGGCGCGGTTGTGGAACCAGCGCAGGTAGCCCAGGACCGGCCGCGCCGTCCAAGCGGCGCCGTAGTGCCGGCTATACTGGTGGAAATTGGTGTGGAAACTACTGCTGACCGGAATGCCGAGCGCGCGAGCGGTTCTCAGCGCCGACCAACCCAATGGGCCCTCCGTGGCAATGTGGACGACGTCAGGTCGGTTCGCTCCCCAGATTTTTCGCAGGCGAAAGGAGGCGGGAAAACCCAGGCGGACCTGCGGGTAGCCCGGCGCGGAGAAGCCGCGGAAAAGGTGTTCCTGCCACGCAGAGGTCAGGGATGCGGCCGCTTCGGCGCCCTGGCGAGGACGGCAGACGGAAACTGCATGACCCCGTTCGCACAGTCCCTCGACGAGATTGCGCAGGGTCATCGCGACCCCGTTGATTTCAGGAGGAAAGGTTTCGGTGACGAGACAGAGGTTCAAGGATCGAAACCTTCAGGGCATGCAACGTTTGTGTCGCAAACACAAAGCGCGGGTAGATCGCTGAAATCACCGACCCGTAACATTTGCCTTGGTCGGTGCCCGTGGCGTGATTGGTTGGCTGCGTATGGCGGGTGTCGTGCACATTCTCACCGGACCCACGGCCGTTGGAAAGACGGCTTGGGCGCTGCGCTGGGCGCAGGAACGAGGGGCGGAGATCGTCTCGTGCGACTCGCTCCTTTTCTACCGGGGCATGGACATTGGCACGGCGAAACCGACGGTGGCAGAGCGTGCTCTCGTCCCCCACCACCTGATCGATGTGTGCCCGGTGCGGGAGCGGGTGAGTGTGGTTGACTACGTGGCGTGGGCTCGGGAGGCCGTGACGGCGATTGCGTCGCGAGGTCGCGCGGTGCTGGTGGTTGGCGGCAGCGGGTTTTACCTCAAGTGCTTCTTTGGTCCGGTGCGCGATGAGGTGAACGTACCGGTTTCGTTGCGCGACGAGGTGGACCGGCGCCTCCGGAACGAGGGATTGGAGGCCTTGGTGAGCGAGCTGCGCCGGTTGAATCCGGCGGGTTTGGGACCTTTGGATGTCGCCAATTCAAGACGAGTGACACGTGCGTTGGAACGCTGCCTCGCCTCGGGTCGCACCCTGGCGGAGCTCGCGGACGATTTCGCGAAAATCCCTGGCCCCTTTGCCGCATGGCAGACCCGGGTCACCTGCCTCACCTGCGATCCTGAGGTCCTGCAGCACCGCCTTGAAGTCCGGGTTCACGCGATGCTGGCTGACGGTTTGGTCGAGGAGGTGGCGCGCCTGCGCGATCGGGGCCTGGAGAGCAATCCCAGTGCGGCTGGGGCCATCGGCTACCGGGAAACCCTGGCGGTGCTCCGAGGCGAGGCCGATCGCGCCGGCCTGGCTGAGGCGATCATTCGCTCCACCCGCGCACTGGTGAAAAAACAGCGCACCTGGTTTCGCACCCAACTGCCGCCTCACCGTGCGATCCGGACCGAGGAGGCCTCGGTGGCGGCGCTTTTCGAGGCCTGAGCGGAAAGGCGGCGAGCGATCCCGATCAGGGGGTTGCTTCCAGGGTGATCTTGTAGCGGGGAAGCGAGCTGCCTTCGAGACGCTGCAGTTCGGAGAGTGCGGTCCGAAGATTCACCTGGGCCTGGAGCTGGCTGACCCGGGCGTTTTCCAGATCGTCCTGGGCTTCGAGCACGCGGCGACTGGTGGAGAGACCGGCATTGAAGCGGGCGCGTTCGAGTTCGTACTGCCGCTGGCTCAATTCCGTGGCGAGCGCGGAGATGTTGAAACTCTCACGGTTGGTATCGACCGCGCGGACCGCGGCCCGGACGTCGACCACCAAATCCTGGTCGAGCTGCTGCAAGCGGGCCTGTTCGCGCGTGACACTGGTCACGGCCTGCCGATAGCGGGCCTTTTCCTCGCGCAGACCCCAGGGCATGCGCAGGGCAAAGTCGACCTGCCATGAATAGCCGTCGCCGCTCCAGGTTTCGCGGGCGGCATCGCCCAACTTGGCTTCGCGACTGTTCAGTCCCATCGCAGCACCGACGTCGAGCGTGGGGAGCTTGTTGCGCTTCGCGTTTTGCGCGTCGATTTCCAGCTGCCGGATCGAGGCGGCGGCCGAAGCCAGGGCCGGTTGATTGTCCCGGGCCAGCTTGTAGGAGACATCGAAGGACACGGCGCCGACGGGAGCGTCGGAGAGGGTGACCTCACCCAGCGTCTGATTGAATTCGAACTGCCCGATGAGTTGGAGCAGGGCATCCTCGCGGTCGCTGACCGCCTGTTCGGCGAGCAGCACATTGCGGCGGGCATTGGCAACGCCGACCTCGGCTTGGAGCACGTCCAAGTCAGTGGCGACACCGGTCTGCCGGCGGGTACGGTTTTCATCCAGCAGCTGCTGGGCGAGCTGCAGACTCAGGTTGCGGACCGTGCGCTGTTCGCGGGCATAGGCCAGATTGTAGTAGGCCCCTTCCACGGCGCGGACCACCCCGAGCACGCTGCCTTTGAGGTCGTAATTCGCGCGGTCCACACCCAACTCAGCGCGGCGGATGGCTGACTTGTTGAATTCGCTGCCAGCGCCGCGCAGCAAGGGCTGACGGACCGAAAGACTGAAATCGCCATTGTAGGCCGGGTTGAGGAACAGATTGCGGGAGTTGCTCTCGCTCCGGTCCAGGGAAGTGCTGGCGCTGACGGTGCCTCCCGTGGTGATTTTCTGTGAAACTCCGGCGCGCAAGTCCTGGCCCTTTTGGCGCAAGCCAGCGGAGGTGACTCCGTCAATCGAGCTGACTGCGGAGGGTTGTTGCGAGGTGCCGGTGCTGCCTGTGACTTCCAAGGCAGGATCGAAATCCGATTGGGCGATCACCACATTGTCCTTGGCCTGCGACGTGGTCATCCGCTGGATTTGCAGGTCAAAATTGCGGTCCAAGGCGCGTGCCACACATTCCTCCAGCGTGAGGGGTACGCCGGTTTTGACTGGCGCTGCCGCAGCGGCCGCCGTTGCGACCGGAGACGAATCCGCCGGTACGCTGGGCTGGGCCGGAACGGAGGCGGCGAATGAGGCAAAGAACAGTGCGGCGTAGGCAGTACGGAAGCGATTCATGCGGCGAGTCAGGCGAGGATACAGATGAAACACGGACGCGGACGAGAAAGTTTCGAATAAACGGACCAGAGTGGTGATGGAGGTGGAACCCCGAGGTTACACGCCGCTCTGGAGACGGAGACGGAAACCGATGGCGGTAAGTTTCACCGTGGGCGATTCTTTTTCCGGCCCTGATTCGGGCGGTACGGGCAAGCCGCCACAAAAAAGGCCGTGCATGGTGCGCACGGCCCTAATAGTGAGATGGTTAGACTGGATTCAGCGCGTCGCAGGCGCCGACTTGGCCAATTCCTTTTCGACCAGATCGCTCAGGTAGTCACCGGCGTTGCGCGAGGCGATCAATCGGGCCAGCTGGCCGCGGGTCTCGACAAACCGGGGATTCGATTCGTCGGTGACCGGAGCTTTCTTGTCGACCACATGGACCACGATGCCCTGGGGGCCCGAGAGAATCATGTCGGACACGCCGCCCTTTTCGAGCGATTCGAGGGTTCCGGAGACCGCACCGTCCAAGTCGGCCGGCGGTTCACGGCGGGTGAACGCCGGAATGGCCTTGGTGGTGAAGGTGAGCGACGTGGTGGCGCCGGCGGATTCGACGGCCTTCTCAAAGCTGTCGCCTGCTTTGAGGCGCGATTCGATCAGGGCGCGGGCCGTCTTGCCGACATCGACAAAGCGCTTCCGTTTTTCGTTTTCGGTGTAATCGTTCTTTACGGCCGCCTTGACCTCGACGAACTGAGGCTGGTGGGTGGGGATCAGGTTCTCCCAGAGCAAGATGACGCTTCCGGAGGCGGTGGACAAGGCATCGGAGAAGTACCGGCTTTCATTCAACTTGAACGCTTCGGCAGCGACTTCCTCCGAGGCGCCCAATTCAGCGGCGGCCGCGTTGCGCGTGAACGGGGGCACGCTCTTGGCGGTCAACTTGTGGCCGGCGAGGTAGGCGTCGACGCCACTGCGCGGGATCTTGCTTTCGTAAAGGGCGAGCGAGAGGTCGCTCGCTGCTTTGGCCGCCAGGGCCCGGGCGCGCTCCAAGGTCAGAGCAGCCTCCACCTGGGGGCGAACGATGGCGTAGTCAGCGTCCGAACCGGTCGTGGAGGGCAGCTGAATCGCCGGTTTGCCGTCGGCTGACGGGGTGGCGGGCTTGGGAAAGCGGGCCGGGTTGGCGTCGTAGTAGGCGCGAACGGCGGACTCGTCGAGTTTCACCTGGCTGACATAGTTGAGAGCGGAAAACTCGATGACGCGCACCTGCACTTGGGGCTGAACCTCATAGCGGAACGCGTTTTCTTCGAAAAACTTCGTGAGAGCGGCATCCGAGGCGTCGATGGTCGGGGAAAACTTGGCGTAGTCGGCGGTGGCGACGGCCAGGGTCCAGGTGGTCTCGGCCCGGGCCAATTGTTGCTTCACGTCGTTGGCCATGACATAACCCGGGCCGGCCAGCAGCTTCTGCAGGCGGTCGTAGCGGAAATCGTCGGCCAGCACGCGGGCCACGTCGGCTTCGCTCAGGGAGGTGTCAATTTTGAGGCTGTCACGAAACTGGGCGTACCGGGTGGCGTCGAATTTGCCGTCCTGTCCCATGAACGCACGCAGGGTTTTCACAAACTCCGTCAACTCGGGACCGGTGGGGCCGGGTACGTGAAGCTCGTTGGCCAGGTGCAGGGCGGCAAAACGCTGCAGGCCGTAGTTCTGCATCTGGCTCTCGTCGAGCGCCATGTAGCCCGCCTGGAGGTTGATGCTGATCGAGGCATCGCGAAACACCCGCGCCTGGTCCTCCTTGTTACCGAGATTGACCCCAAAGAAGGGCCGATTGAGGGCCTTGTTCCCGGCGTTGCCGAGACCGGGCGACGCTCCGATGGTAAAGACAAACGAGACGATCACGAGCACCAGCAGCACGAGGAAAATGGTGCGGAAGTGCTGCTGGAAGGTTTTCTGGATCCAAGAGATCATGGAGTAAAACGGAGGACGCTACTTTGGGAGGGTTGGGTGTCAATCGCGGTCCGCACCATGGCCCGCGACGGGCGCCCGGCGGGCGCAGCGTGGGAGGCCCAGCCTGCCAGACGATGGCGTCTAGGAGGAGGAGGCGTCAGGAAGACGGGGGGTCGGCTGGGACGAAGGATGATTGAATGGGTGTTCGGCAAATAGCTGATCGAGCGGGCGGGCAAAGAGTTCGTCCTGGAGCGCGCTTTCGATCCGTTGATCGTAGGCTTGCAGGATGGGATCGAGGTGGGTCAATGACACCGCAGCCGACGGATCACCCAGATCATCGTCTCTCCGTTTGAACTCGCGGAGGTTGATGCGGTTGAGCGGCCGCGCGGGCTGGAACCGGAAGTCCGTCGTGGTTTCGCCCTCCTGGGACGGGATGGGCGTGATCAGCTGCATCTTGATCAATCGATTGATGCACTCATTGAGGATTTGGGTCGGGACCTTGAGTGACTCGCTCAGCTGGGAGGCGGTGCTGGCGGGCAGGCAGGCGTCGAAACGACGACCGATCGTGAGGAGCACGATGAGGGTCAACCGTTCGCGCAGCGATTCCGAGAGGCTGTTCCAAGCGGCCTGGCTGTTGCGGAAATGCACGTTCTGGACCGCGTAGCTGACGGTGCCGCCGAGCAGCACGAAGAACCAGAAAAAGTAGAGCCCGAACATCAGGATCAGGCCGACGCCGAGCGAGCCATAGAGACTGCGCATCATCAGGACGCGCTTGAAGTAGAGGAAGGCGAGGAAGTTGTTCAGCAGGATGAGCAGGGCGACCACGATGGCTCCGATCAGGGCGGCCCGCCACTGCACCCGGGTATTGGGAATGGCACGATAGAACACGGTCAGCATGCCCGCCAGGAGCAGCGCCGAACCCACGGGCAGCAGCAGTTTCAGCAGGTTGAGCATGCTCGCGCCGTAGGGGATTTTCTCGGCAAAGGCATTGAGCAGGGCTCCGGCCGAAAGGCCGGTGGCGGCGGCGAAGAACAGCACCGCGCCCAGGGTCAGGATCGTCCAGTAAAACACCAGGCGCATCAACCAGGAGCGCCCGCGTCGCACGCCCCAGATTTCGTTGAAGGCCGTTTCGATCGACGTGAAAAGCTGAAGCACGATGAGGATCAGCGTCAGCGATCCGAATACACCGACCGCGCTGCTGCGCGAACTGGTGATGATGTCATTGATGATCTGCACCACCTCCGGATTGATTTTCGCGGTGGGAGCGGCGGTGCCGCCGTTCTTGTGCGCCGCGTCCACCGCAGCCAGACGCTCGTATTCGGCGAGTTGGGGGGCGACGTAGCTGATGACCCGGTTGACCGTTTTGGCGGCCAGGTCAGGGTCGGAGCTGTCGAGCGCGAATCCGGCGATGAGGACGGCGATCGAGATCAGCGGTCCCAGTCCCAGCAGCGAACTGAAGCTTAGGGCGGCGGCCCGGCTGGCGGCCTTGGTTTCAAGCAGGCCCGAGATCGTGATCGAGACCACCCGCACCACCGCGTAGTACCGGCCCCGGGTGGATACGTCCTTGAGGTACTGCGGCTGCCAGATCTTGACTTGAAAAAAGTAGCAGAGCGTGCCCCACCGTGACGCCAAGGACTGCATGGGTACGGTCCGCTAGGCCAGCATGTAGTAGGCGAAGCCGGCGGCGCCGGAGAATCCCACCGCCACGGCAACCGCGAGCGGAAGGTAGGAGATGAAAATCGTGCAGAAGTACATGCCGACCGACGCCATGCCGAGCGCGATGATCGGCACGGTCTCGCCCTGTGACCAGAAGACGAAACCGAGGAAACCCAGTCCGAGGATCGACCGGAATCGAACCAGCGGATACACGCTGACCATCTGCAGCACCAGCAGCAGGGCAAGGACCAGGTCGATGGCCGCCAGCAGAGCGAAAGGGTGGGTGAAGAGCTTCGGGAAGTTCTTCTCGATCAGGAAATCAATCGCCGGCGGCGCCAGCACGAGGGAGGCGCAGCTTGAGAGCAGCAGCAGGATCACCGCCCACATGCCAATGCGCGCCGCCCGAAGCTGCATGACGATCGGGTCGGCCTTGTCGCTCGTATCGCTCGTTTTGCCCTCCGCGGCCGCGAGCATGTCGTCGACCGTGATCGGATTGCTCGCCTTGTCGGCCGCACCCGGGTGCTTGGCCACCTCGCGGGCCTTGACCTTCAGGCGCTTCTTGTCGGGGAACAGGGACGCCTTGACCTCGGGATTCGACTCGATGGTGGCCCATTGCTCCGTCGTGGCCTCGTAGTAAAGCGTCTCCGGAGTGACCTGCCCAGCCTCCGCCAGGGTGATGAGCTGCTCCAGCGTAAACGGTCCGCGGGCGTCGGTTTCGGTTGCGGCGCGGATGTAAAACTCCTGCGTGGCCATGGTTCCAGCAGAACCTGCCGAAGCGGAACGAGAGCGGCAAGGTTGTTTTGGCGGGGTTGATTCCTCTGGGGCCGATTACATCCGTTGCAGGGTGCGCAGACCCAGCAGCGAAAGCCCCGATTCCAGGACCAGCAGCGTGCGCGAGCACAGCAGCAGGCGGCGGGCGCGGATGGCGGGATCCTCCACCAACACCTTGTCGGCGTTGTAGAAGGCGCTGTAGGCCCCGGCGAGTTCGTAGAGGTACGTGCAAAGGAAGTGCGGCCGCAGCTGTTGCGTCGTCAATTCGAGCGCGCTGGCAAAGCCCACCAGTTTTCTGGCCAGTGCCAGTTCGGTTTCGGTCTCCGGTGCGGTGGCGCCTTGTCCCTGGCCGGCAGTGGCGACGTCGATCCCGTGCTTGCGGAAGATCGAGTGAATCCGGGCCATGGCGTAGAGCAGGTACGGTGCGGTGTTGCCTTCGAGGGAGAGAATCTTGTCCCAAGCGAAGACGTAGTCGCTGCTGCGGTTCTGCGAAAGGTCCGCGTAACGCACCGCGCCAATTCCGACCGCCGCGGCAATTTCCCGGCGTTCGGCTTCTGGCAGTTCGGGAGACTTTTCGTTGACCAACGCGAGCGCCCTTTCCTCCGCCTCGGCGAGCAGGGCTTTGAGGCGGATGGGGTCGCCGGACCGCGTCTTGATCGCCTTGCCGTCTTCGCCGAGGATGGAGCCGAACGAGACATGCTCAAAGCGCGGCAGGCGGCGCTGGGTCCGGGCAAACCACTTTTGCGTCGTGAGCCAGAGTTGTTCGAAATGATCGGACTGCCGGGCATCGGTCAGGATGACAATCGCGTCGGCCTGGAAGTGCTCGGCTCGGTAAAGCATCGTGGCCAGGTCCGTGGAGGCGTAGTTCGCGGCGCCGTCGGATTTGCGGATGATGAAGGGCTGGGTCTTGAAGCGGGGATGTTCCGGATGGAAAACCACCAAGGCCCCCTCGGATTCTTCGGCGAGGCCCAGCCGGCTCAACTCCTCATAGACCACACCCAGGCGGTCGTTGTAGAAACTTTCTCCCAGCTGATGGTCGAAGTGGATGTCGAGTTTTTGGTAGATTTCGGTGAAGGCGCCGGAGCTGACCGCATTGATGCGTTTCCACAAGTCGAGGTTCTCGGTGTCACCCGCCTGCAGCTTCACCAGTTCCGCGCGTACGGCGTCGAGGACGGCAGGGTCGTTCTTGGTCGCGGCGTCCGCCGCCTTGTACACGCGCTCCAACTCCTCCAAGGGATCTGCGGTGAGCGCGGCGTCATTGCGCAGGTGCTTGTAACCCCAGATCAGCTTTCCAAATTGGGTGCCCCAGTCACCGATGTGATTGTCGCGAATCACCGTGGCCCCACAAAACGCCAGCATTCGGCAAATGGCCTCGCCGATCACCATGCCGCGGACGTGCCCTACGTGCAGTTGTTTTGCGGTATTTGGGGAGCTGAAATCAACCACATAGCGCTGTCCGTGATGGAGGGAGGACGCGCCGCTGCGGAGCGCGTCGACCGTGCCGTAACGGGTCAACCACTGCAGAAGGACCTCCGGTTTGAGGCGGAAGTTGATAAAGCCCGGACCGGCGATGGAGATGTCGCACCGCGCCTTCACGTCGACAGGCAGGGCGGCGACCAGGGATTCCGCGACCGCACGCGGGTTCAGTTTACGAGCCTTGGCATACCCGAGCACGCCATTGGCCTGAAAGTCTCCATGTCGCGGATCGGCCGTGCGGATCTCGGGGGAAAATCCGGCCGCATCGAGGCCCGCCTGAGCGGCCGCTGCGGTCACGGCTTGAGTCAGGTCCGTGGCGATCTGGAAAGAGACATGCATGCTGCCACCACACGCTGACGCCACGGGTGCGGCAAGCGCGATTTCGATCGGGCCGAGGTCCGTGAAACGGGACAAAGTGACCCAGTCCGAGGCCACTTCAAGCTCGACAAAACAGCCTTGGTGAGTTTGCTCGTAAACTTTTCCGGCTCACGGGCCGTGACGAGTTATTCACACTGTACAATGACGAAACGCAACATTCCTCCTCGGAGGTTTATCAAGCCTACCTTTGAGTTTCTCATCGAAAAGAAGCGAGATGGCGGCGAATTCAATAAAGACGAAATCAGATACATCGTCGATAGCACTTTGGATGGGGAGATGCCCAAACACCAGCTGGCTGCGCTGGCCATGGCCATCTACTTTCAAGGCATGTCGGCCCAGGAGACGGCCGATCTGACGGAGGAGATGATGCTTTCGGGCGAGGTGATCGACCTGTCGGGGATCGCCAAACCGAAGATCGACAAGTTTGCGACCGGAGGAATTGGTGACAAGACGGCTTTGGTCCTCGTACCACTGGCCATGGCGGCGGGCGTCGTGGTACCGATGATGTGCAGTGTCGAGCACGACTACGTGATCAACACCCTCGACAAGCTGGCCTCGATCCCGGGATTCAAGGGTAACCTCACGAACGAGCAATTTGTCAGTCAGCTGGCCCGGATCAACGGAGCCATCATTGCGCAATCCAAGGAACTGGCTCCCGCGGATGCTAAACTTTACGACCTGCGCAAGGAGACGGGAACGATTCCGAGCCTTCCGCTGATTACGGGTTCGGTGCTGTCCAAGAAGCTGGCCGAAGGGTCGGAAGGCCTGGTCATCGACGTGAAGTGGGGCAATGGCTCCTTCATCAAGGATCTCGAACAGGCCAAGCAACTGGCCCGTTCCATGACGCGGGTGGGTCGCTCGATGAAGCGGCGCTGTGTGGCGCTGGTCACGGACATGAACCAACCGCTGGGTGACACCGTGGGCACGGCGCTCGAAGTCAAGGAGGCCATCCAGCTGCTCAAGGGCGGCGGCCCCGAGGACATCAAGGAACTCGTGCTGAAACTCGGCATGGAGATCGTTCGCCTGGCTGGCGTGGCGGGTTCGACCCTCTCCGCAAAGCAGACGGTGGAACGGCACCTGACCGACGGCTCCGCGCTGGAAAAGCTCAAGGAACTCGTCAAGGCCCAGGGCGGTGACACCAGCTACATCGATCACCCGGAGAAATTCCCGCAGGCCAAGCATATTCGCAAGCTGCCGGCTCCGAAGCGTGGATACGTCCATACCATCAACGCGGCGATGATCGCCCACGGGGTGCACCTGCTTGGCGCGGGCCACACGCACGAGGGTGACAAGATCGACTATTCCGTCGGTGTGTCGGAAATCCGCAAAGTCGGCACCCAGGTCAAACAGGGCGAGCCGCTGATGATGATCCACTACAACGACGAGTCGAAGCTCGAGCAGGCCCTGAACTACTTCAAGGACGCCTACCGCCTGGCACCGAAGCGACCGACGCCGCCACCTCTGGTGGTGGAGCGCGTGGCTTAAGTTGGCTCGCGGTCCAGGCGCCCAACGGCGCCTTC
>JAEUGZ010000492.1 GCA_016794725.1 Opitutaceae bacterium
TGATTCCCTTGTTGCCGGTGTCGGTCCAGCCCAGCCCACCGGCGCTGAGGCCGCCGAGGTGTTGGTCCGGGCCGACCAGGACGACGGTTTTCCCCATCCGCTTGGCCTGAATAGCAGCGGTGACTCCGGCGGCGGTGCCGCCGTAGACCACGAGGTCATAGGAGGCGGCCCGCAGGCCGGAGCAGAAAACGGCGAGGACAAGGCAGGCGACAAAGGGAAGGCGTGGTGTCATGAGAGGTTTCGGTAGGTGGGAATGAGAGCGACGAGACCGGTCGGACCCTTCCGGTGCTCCCCGACGAACAGCGGCGAAGAAGGGCGAATGCGTTGCCGCAGGGTCAGTTCGTCGTGGGTTGGATCCAGATTCGACGGAACTGGAGCAGATTGCCGTGGTTTTGCAGCATGAGCGGTTGCGGCGGGGCCGGGTCCTTGAGCGCTTTGCCGCCGGCGGCGCTGCCTGCGGTGGGGTTGGGAATCTCCACATCGTCCTGGATGAGCACGCCGTTGAGCCAGAGGGTGAGCCGGGCATGGGCGGTCTTCGTGCCTCCGGCATCGAAACGCGGAGCGCGAAACTTGAACTCCAGGGATTGCCACTCCAGCGGCGGCGCCGAGGCGGTCACCTTGGGTGCGGCAATGTGGTAGACGGATCCCGCCGAGGTTTCACTGGGGGGAAGGGCGAAACTGTCGACCAGTTGCACTTCGTACGTATTGAAAAGATAGACACCGCTGTTGCCGCGGCGCGGTCCGAGGCTCTCACTGTTGTAGGCGTGCCGGAACTCGAGGTAACCGTGCAGGTCCGCGAAGGTGTCCTTGGTGAAGAGCGAGCCCTTGCTTGGTTCGATCTCGATCACGCCCCCGGGAAGGAGTTTCCAACCGGCCTCGCCCTTGGCGTGACGGAAGTACTGCAACCCGGTGTGGTCGTCCAGCAGCACACGCGATCCCGTCGGGCGCTGGTCAAAGGTGGTGACCCCCACGCGCGAGCGAACGAGCACCTGGGTGCGCGCGTGGTGGGTGAAGGTGAAACGACCCTGCTCAAGCCGTCCCTCGGCGTCGTTTCCCACCAGCACCAGCACCTTTCCTCTCTGTTCCCCCAGAAGTCGACTTGGTTCGCGACCAGGCCGGTGCAGCAGACCAAGGAAGTTGCCGGCCGGAAACGCCACGATGTCGACCGTGACGTTGCCGGCGCGCCAGCGCCCCACCACGCCATGCGCATCCTCCCACTGGTCGGCCGAGGAGGGAACGTCGAATGGATTGATGCCGTAGAGGTCGCGGGGTGATCGTTTCCGATCTGTGGCACCACCTGGTTTCAGGATGAGTTCGGAGTGGCTGCGGTCAGCGGCCGCATAGGACTTCCGCAACTCCGGAAATTCGCGAAATGATCCAATCAGCATGCGGGCGCGAGCATCGGGAATGCCCGCCGCCACTTTCAGCACGCGTTCCCGTTGATCGTCGTTCGAGGCGAGCAGAAAACCGGCCCAGGCATAGTGCAGTCGTTCATCCACAGGCCGTTCGGGTGTTTGCTCCAACGTGCGAAGCAGGGCGTCGAACGCGGGTGGGTGCTGGGGTGATTCGAGCCGGCGGGCCGCCTCGCGAGCCAGATTGGCCAAGGGCGGACCGGATTCGGCTGCGTGAGCAAAACGGAGCGAAAGGAAAATCAAGAGGCCGAGAGTGAGAATACCGGTCTTCATCGACGGACGAAAGTGGGGTTGCAGAGGGGACCAGCCGGGGTATAGGTTGGTATAGATTAAATTCGGAAAACAGGGTCAAGGGTGATCTTAACCCTGGCTACGGTAATTGTGCAGCACTTAATACCTATAGGTAAGTCGGAATCCCATCGCTAAAGAACTGACCTATGTCAGTTAAGGGCTCTCGGGTTTGCCGACCCTACGGCGTGTCGTGAGGCCATGCCGACAACCGGCTTTCCCGGCCGCGATGGCGGCGGGGTCGAAACGTGCGGTGCAATTCGACCTGCTCCGAGGCCAGCTCCCGTCGGGCCGCGCGGGAGGGCGGCTGGAGCCTCGGAAGGGGTGCGTCGTTGCGCTTGCCGGCACCGCGCGTTTCCAGTGGACTGCTGTGCGGAAGCGTCTCCGACCCACCTGGCGGGATCGGGGAGGCTCCTGCACTCGGGCTTCGGCTGTGCCCTCGGGCGGCGAGTGCGCTTCAGACGGCCGTCAAACCCAGAGATACCCGTGAGACACACTCCTGCGTGCCCAGCTTCCAACTTCTCCGGCCGCTGCGGCGGCAGGCATTCCCGGTGGGGGCGGTTGAGGTGTGCCTGGTTCGGACTGGGCTTCCTGCTCGTGATCCCTGTGCGGGCGATGCCTGCCGAACCCCCACCAGCGACGGCAGCGGAGTCATGGGTTTCCGATTTTGCCGTGGCGGGGGCGTTTCCACTGGCCGTCAAGTCCGGCGTGGCTCCGGTTTGGGCCGCGTCGACGGACTGGCCGGGCGTGCTCCGGGCAGCGCGTGACTTTCAGGCCGACGTGGAGCGGGTCACGGGACAAAGGCCCCTCCTCGCGACCACGACGCCCTCCGCCGGACC
>JAEUGZ010000519.1 GCA_016794725.1 Opitutaceae bacterium
ACACCATAGACATAGGTGTTGGTCTGATAGCCAATAGGCGTCGCGAACGCAGCGCTGGCGGCGAAGGCCACTGCGATCACAAAAGGACGCGGATCGACCTGCAGTTCCTTCGCTATGCCCAGCACAATGGGAATCATCAGCGCTGCCACTGCGTTGTTGGAGAGGACTTCAGTCAGGACGACCGTCACCAGATACAGTGCGGCAAGCATGACCCAGGGCTTGTTCTCGGCGGGAACGCTGTACTGTATCCATTCAACCAAGCTCCTCGCCACCCACGCGGCTGCACCGGTGCGATCCATGGCAAGACCCATGGCCAGCATGCCAAAGATGACAAAGAGGACCGGCCATTCGATGGCATCGTAAGCTTCTTTCGGCTTTAGGAAGCCGGTGGCGCAGGTGATCAGACAAGCCACCAGAGCTCCGAGCTCGATTGGAACCCAATCCAGTGTCTCAAGGACCACGACCGTGGCGATGAGTCCAAGCACGAGCGCGATATTGCGGGTTGATGATTTGGCGGGGAGTCGCTCCTGATCGAAAAGTACAAAATCCATGTCGTGACGAAGGGCGTCGATCGCCTGGTCGGTACCCATCATGAGAAGCACATCGCCAGCCGCGATGGGAACTTGTTCGAGCTGGTCGCGCACATTCTTACCCTTGCGGTGCAGGGCGAGTACCACCACTCGATAGCGTTGGCGGAAATTCACCTCGCGAACGGTGCGTCCCACCATGTCTGCGTGGGGATTGACGACTGCTTCCACCAATGAGCCTTCATGGGCTGCGATTTGCTCCAAACCGATTTTCAGTTCCGAAATGAGATCGATCCCATCGACTCCTCGTGTCGCCGCCACCCCCTTGGGCCGACAGGCAAGCACCAAGCGATCCCCCGCCTCCAATTTCAAGTTGAGAAGGTCTGAGTTGAGCGCCACGCCATCGCGGACGATTTCCAGGACGCGGGTGCCCGATGCTTTTCCAAGCCCGGCTTCGGTGACCGTCTTTCCCACCGCCGGAGTCTTGGGATGCACGAAGGCTTCTGTGATGTACTCGCGGCGTTCTTCCTCTGAGAGAATGGACGTCAACATTTCACGTACCGGCAGCAGTCGCTGACCGCAGGTTGCCAGATAGACCATACCGGCCAGGGTTGCCGGCACCCCCAACCAGGCCAGTTCGAACATGCCGAGTGAGGGCTGGCCTTTGATCCGGAGGATTCCGTCCACCACGAGATTGGTGCTTGTGCCGATCAAGGTACAGGTCCCGCCCAGGACTGCGGCGTAGGAGAGCGGGATGAGAAACTTCGAAGGCGCCAGCTTCATCTTCCTCGCCAGGTGCAACACAACGGGGAGAAATACCACGACGACCGGGGTGTTGTTGATGAACGCAGAAACGGTGGCCACCACCAACACCAGCCCGGCGATGACGAGGCTGTAGGACCAACGGGAGGCTCCCTCGACCAGGGCCGTCAGGTGATCGATGGCACCGCATTTCACCAGCGCCGCACTCATGACAAACATGGCGGCGACGGTGAAAGGGGCTGGATTCGAAAAAACTGAAAATGCCTCCTGGGGTGTGAGTAATCCTGTCAGCGCGATCACGGCAAACAACCCCAAGGCAGTGACGTCGGGAGTGACTTTCTCCCAAACGAAGCTGCCGAAAGCGACGGCGAGCAGGATAAGAACCAATGCAATCTCCCACGTCATGCAATCCCGACCCTAGCCTGCATTGGCCGCACGCCGAGGCTTTTTCTCGGTGCGGAGGTGAATCTGTCCAGGTCTAGGGTCCCTTGGCGGTGCTTAACCGGCTCGGCACCTCCGGGCTGCTCCGTCGAAGCTCACTCTCTGCGTACCAGCGATAGAATCCAACGGCAATGGCGCAAAAGGTCACTGCCATGCCGCCCAGTTTCATGATCGCGGCGCCGAGGAGTTGATCCTCCTGAGGCCCAAAGGTCGCAAAGAGCCGTGGCGCAAACTCGTAGGTCGGATAGAGCACAGTATCGGAGAATGCGATAAATGAGAAAAGCGGCGTCATTCCGATTGTCACTCCGATCAGGTAGAGGATCTGAACCCCCGGCACGAGACGGGGAAACCTCGGGGAAGGACTGAGAATGGGCCACCAATAGAAAAGCGCTGCGACAAAGAACATAATGTGTTCGATGACGTGGATGACTTTGTCCTGAAGGGCCCAATCGTAGATGGCGGGCACATGCCAAAGTGAGAGAACGAGGGTGTAGACCGTTCCGCAGCACAAGGGATGCGTCAGGATTCGAAGAATTCGGCGGAGACTGGGTTGATCCGTGACCGGGGCGACCAACCAGGCCGGCAGTCCAACCAGAAAGAGGACAGCGGCCGGATAGATCAGCAGCAGGTGTTGAATCATGTGGGCACTGAGCAGGAACCGCTCGCCTGCTTGGTCCAAGGGTGAACCTACCGCCAGATAGAAGATCAGAAGAGCACTGTAGAACGCCCAAGCGCGTGCGCGCGGAAAGGGCGTGGAGGTCGAGGCGATTCGGGTGCGGAAAGGGCCCGTGGCGAGGGCATAGATCCATCCCAGGAGAATCAACCCCCCGATTAGGTACGGTTCATTGTGCCAGTGACGCCAGTCGATCATGATGCGACATTACTCGTATCCGAGGTTCGCGCATCCGTCGGTCACAAAAAAACGGCGGACGTGAGTCCGCCGTGGAAATCAGGCTTGGGCGATTGCGCCCGGAGCCGGCGCTCGGAGGTGATAAGCCGATTCGTAGGCAGGCCCCACCGGTTTGCTATCAGCGGCTGAGAACAGGAGGTAGAGTGCGGTGACGGTTCCAGTCGCCAGGATCAGGCCTATAAAAAACATCACGGTGCAAAAAAACTTATCCCACTTCAAATGCATGAAGATGAAGATAACGAACATGAACTTCACCAGTGAAAGGAATGAGAGCGTGAGCAGCACCAGGAGGTGCGGCAGCGGCAGATAGATGATGACGATTTCCACGCCGGTGATGACGGCGAGAAGCATCGCCACCTGGACGAAGACGTGGAACTTGCTGTGACTGTGGCCCGCGTCGTGTCCGGCGGAGGCGTGGTCAGCGGTGATGGCACTCATTGGGCAGGTAGGCGAAAGGAAGGGAAAAGGGGGCGTGGCGACGCGACCGGCTTACAGGTACTCGAGCAGGTAAACGACCGGGAAAATAATGATCCACACGATATCAACGAAGTGCCAGTAGAGGCCCATGGACTCGACATCGATGGCATTGGCCTCCCCGAAATCGACCGGACCGCGGCTGCGACCGAGAAAGAGGAGTCCCGCCAAACTGGCCGCGAAGGCGATGGAGGAGAGCAGATGCGTTGAAAGGAACTGTCCCGCGGAGAAGCCGGGAGCCTGCATCTGGTGCGCGAACTCGACGACCACGTGGACACCGAAAACGACCGCGACGGCGAAGACCACCAAATGGACAATGCTCATCACGAACCAAGGCCGGCGTGATTGATCAGCATCGGCCGGTTTGAAAGTCCGGATGTACATAAGGATGAGCCAGAGCACGCCAATGGCCACGTGACAGCCGTGCGTGCCCGTGAGCGTGTAGAAGGTCGAACCGAAGATACTGCTCGAGAGCGTCAGGTGCTTCTCGTGCACGAAGTGTTCAAACTCATAAACCTGACAGGCGAGGAAGATCAGGCCGAAAAAGATGGTCCCGAGCAGGTTGTTGCGTGTACTGCGCAGCTTCCCTTTTTGGATGGCGTTCACCGCGAGCGCCATAAGCAGCGACGACATCAACAGGATAAAGGTCGAGAACGAGGTCAGCTCGATGGAAAAGATGCTTCGCGGATCCGGAGAACCGGCCGGAGGGTGAATCCGGTAGATCACGTGCATCGAGATCAGCGCTCCGAAGAACATGCAGTCGGACGCGAGGAACGTCCACATGAACAACTTCTTGTTCGGAATGCCGGTCGACGTCGTTGCGTCGTGATGATGATCGATAGCCCCGGAGGCTGAATGGCTGCTCATGGCGGAAACGAAAGGGTGAAAAGGCGGGTTGCTGCGGGTCGATCAGTGGTGTCCGTGACCGTCTTTCGAGTCGATTGGCTTGCCGTCCTGGTCGAGGTGGAGGTGGTAACCGCCCGGACCTTCCCACGCCCAGAGGTAAACACCAATGAAGACCACCACGCCGCCGCCGATGGCGCCGAGGAAGTTGTGATTGGTGAAAAAGAGGCTGCCCGAGAGAAGACCCATGGCGGTGAGGAAAGGGAACCACGACTGGCTTGGCATATGGATGCCTCCATGGGCTTCCTCAGCCTTGGCATGTTCGTCCTTTTCTTTCGCGATCTCTGCCTGATGGTGCTTTTCGTACCAGAAGGCGTCGCGCGCATGCACGGTGGGCGTTACGGCAAAATTGTACTCCGGAGGGGGATTGGGAATCGACCATTCCAGGGTTCGACCGCCCCAAGGATCGCGCCCGACCTTCTCTCCCTTGAAATAGGTGTAGACCATGACGCAGAAGTAGACGGCGATGCCGACACCCAGGATCAGAGCGCCGATGGTCGCGATGAAGTTGGCCGAATTCCATCCCATATTGCCGTCATAGGTGAAGGTGCGCCGCGGCATTCCGTTCAATCCAAGGAAGTGCATGGGGAAGAACGTCACATTGAATCCTACAAAGATCACCCAGAACGAGAGTTTGCCCCAGAACTCGGAGACCTTGCGTCCAAAAATGAGGGGGAACCAGTAGTGGATGCCCGCGAGCAGCGCAAAGATGGAACCGCCGATCAGCACGTAGTGGAAATGTGCCACCACGAAATAGCTATCTTGCTGTTGGGAGTCGGCCGGGGCCGCTGAGTGCATGATGCCGGAAAACCCACCCATCATGAACATCCAAACAAAGCCGAGTGCGAACATCATGGGGGTGCGCATCTGCAGCTGACCTCCCCAAAGCGTGCCGATCCAGTTGAAGATCTTTACGCCGGTGGGCACCGCGATCGCCATGGTTGCCAGCGAAAACGCGGCGGTGGCGACCGTGCCCATGCCGGTGGTGAACATGTGATGCGACCACACGCCGAAGCCAAGCAACCCGATGACCGCTCCGGAGAAAACAATGATCGGATAACCGAAGAGGGGTTTCCGTGAGAAAGTGGGCAGAATTTCAGAGACGATTCCCATCGCCGGCAGGATGAGGATGTACACTTCGGGGTGCCCGAAGATCCAGAAGAGATGCTGCCAGAGGATGGGCAGGCCACCCGTGGAGACCTCGAAGAAGTTTGCACCGAATGAGCGGTCCATCATCAGCCCGACCAGCGCGATGGTGATCGCGGGGAAGGAGAGTACGATGAGGAAGGCCGTGACCAGGGTCATCCACGTGAACACCGGCAAACGCATCATGGTCATGCCTGGAGCCCGCAGGTTGATGATGGTGACAATGAAATTGAGCGATCCAATGACCGAGGACACCCCGAGCACCTGCAACCCCATAATCCAGAGGTCGGTCGACATGTCGGTCGCAAACTCGTTGGAGTAGAGTTTGCTCGTGATGGGAGCATACCCGAACCAACCGATGTCCGGGGCTCCCGACTTAACGAACCAGCCGACGTTGAGCAGCACGGATCCCGCAAGAAAGACCCAGAAGGCAAAACCATTCAGCCGGGGAAAGGCGACGTCGCGCGCCCCGATTTGCAACGGCATGATGTAGTTGAAGAACGCAGCCGACAAGGGCATCACCGCAAGGAAGATCATCGTGGTGGCGTGCATCGTGAACAGCTCGTTGTAGGTCTGTGCACTGAGCAGCGTATTGTTCGGCACCGCCAGTTGGAGCCGGATGAGCAGGGCTTCGAATCCTCCCACCAGGAAGAAGATCAGCGAAGAGATGCCGTAGAGCAGCCCTACGCGCTTGTGATCCACAGTGGTCAACCAGCTGACCAAGCCGGTCTTGGCCGTCGGGCGGGTGAAAATAAAGGGTCGCTCGGCTGGAGCCGAAGACTCCTTGCCAATAAAGTCGGATTTGACGGCAGCTTGCATGGATAAAGTCGGAGTTGGCTTATTTCAAACTGTGCAGGTAGGCGACGAGGGCTCGCGCTTCAGTTTCGTTGATCTCGATTTGCCGTTCCCAAACGCCCGTACTGGTGTTGAGGGTGTTATAGCCACCAAACCACATCTTGTTTCCGGGCTTCACCATATCCGGCTCGGTGATCCAGCGGTGGAGATTCTGTTCGCTGTTCTCCAGCAGTCCTCCGGCAATCGTGGTACGCGCACCGACCCGCGTGAGGTCGGGTCCGCTGATGCCACCGAAATCGTGACCGCGGACGGTATGGCAACCGGAGCACTTCTTTTCGGCAAAGAGCTTTCGGCCGGCGGCAATCAACTCCGTATTTTCATTGGAGGCCGGTTCCTGCTTTTTCTTCCAGGCCGCGAACGGATCGCGGTCAAATTCTTCCGTCCAACCCGGTGCATTCCGGCGCTGCTTCTGGTAGGTGTAGGAGGCAAACTCAACCTTGGCGGGAGCTGGCGCACCCGGCTGGGTCCCGGGCACAGTCCGCGCCACCTGCTTCTGC
>JAEUGZ010000545.1 GCA_016794725.1 Opitutaceae bacterium
CTGCGCCCGATTATTCTGAGGACACAGACACGCACCACGGCGCCCGCGCCCGCGCCTGTGCTCGTGCCGCTCGACCTGAGGAAGCGACGGTGCCAGTCGGCGACGACGCGTGAGACAAACGTCCCGGCGGCGTGGCGCAAGGCGCGCACCCAGCACCCATCCCGTGCCTGAGCCTCTCGACGCGGAGGAAGTGACGGTGCGAGGCGACGACGACGCGTGGGCCCAACGTCCCGGCGGCGTGGCGCGTGGCGCGCGCCCGCGGCGGCGACGGAGCGCCGCCCTCCAGGGGTGAGACCTTCGGTCGGGGTGCTTGGACGAATTGCAGCGACCGCGGGTCGCTGCATCCCTGGTCACCCGCAGGGTGGATCCCTGGAGGGCGGTGCTCCGACGCCGCCGCGGGCTCGCGCCACGCGCCACGCCGCCGGGACGTTCGTCTCACGCGTCGTCGTCGGCTGGCACCGTCACTTCCTCGCGTCGAGAGGCTCAGGCCTGGGCGCCGGGATGCGCGCCTGCGTCCTCTTGGCCATCGGGCGCGGTTGCGCGATGATCTTCCCCCGGCGTCGTCGGAGCGACGCCCTCCAGGGGTGTGACCTTCGGTCGGCGGGCTTGGGCGATCTGCAGCGACCTCAGGTCGCTGCATCCTTGGTCACCCGCAGGGTGGATCCCTGGAGGGCGGCGCTCCGTCGCCGCCGCGGGCTCGCGCCACGCGCCACGCCGCCGGGACGTTTGCCCCACGCGTCGTCGTCGACTGACACCGTCACTTCCTCCGCGTCGAGAGGCACACGCACGGGCATGGGTCCAGGAGAGGCGTGTCGAGCTGAAGGTGGCGTTCGGTTCAGCGCGCTGTCATCCCCGCACCGGTCGTTTCGGTCGGCGTCGTCGCGCCTCCGGGCGGTTTGCGCGAACCGAGGCCGAAAAAGAAACCCCAAAGCGCGCCGTTGAGGTGGGCGCTGTTGGCAACGGTCGACGCATCAAAGAGCCCGAGCAGCTCTTTCGAACCCCAAAGCACGCCGAGGAGGATCGCGGTCAGTGGGATCTCCTTGCCCCTGCCATCGACCATCGCGTGCAGAAAAATCAGCGCGAACACCACTCCCGAAGCTCCGATCAGGCTCTTCTGGGTAAAGAAAAGCACCGCACTCGCACTCAAGCCCGTCGCTCCGATCAATGCGCAAAGCAACACCGTGAATCCAAAGGTGCCAAATCGTCGCTCCAGCCCCGGGGCCAGCAACAAGAGTAGGCTGGCATTGCCAATGAAGTGGGCGACGTTCTGGTGGGCAAACACATGCCCGACGACCCCGAGGTACCACCGGGGATTGAAGAACGCGACCGGACTCATCGGATCAAGCCGCAGGAGCGACGCCGCACCCGGAATGAGCGTGGCCGCCGACGCCGCCGCCACAAAAAGCAGGGTCACCGGAGCATCCAACGTCACCTTCCATCGATCCGCGGCGGGAGACATCACCGCGCCACGCTAGCCGCATGCCCCTCGACTGGGAAATCGGAAATGGCTCGAAAATGCATCCTCCTTTCCACCACAGCCGCACCCATTGCTACCGACTCATAGCCAAGCACTTCACCACTCAGACAAGTACGGCGGACGCACCCCGGGCTCTTTCAATTTGAGTTTTCAGTCAATCGGCCACAGACTGAATCGTCTTCGGATTCCCCGCACCGGAGAATTCCCCAATGCCGTCCGCACCCACCCCAGGTCCGAGTCGGGCTCTGCTGAATGCGCGTTCGATGACGCCGCAAAGCCGGGCCGAAATGAAGATGGTGTTCGATCACGCCATCAAGGAAGCCTCGCGCGATCGACTCACGTTGCGGGTGCCGAGGGACTCCAAGCCGGTGCAGAACCGGCGGGACATGCACTACCACTACCGCCCCGAATTTTTCCTGCAGCTGCAGGGTTGGACGGATTTCGCATTTCCCAAGAGCACCTTTCGTCTCGCCCCCAACGAGATCTGCATCATTCCCGCTGGCGTGCCTCATGGAGAGACTGTCTTTCCGGAGCCCAGCCGTCCGTTCCGCAATCTCGTCGCCGGGTTCTACAACAACACCCTCAGTCTGCATTTCGCCCACGAAGCGCGACCGAAGCGTCCGGACATCGAGACGATCGAGTTCTTCGATGCGCCCAATCTCGACGTCTTCATCACCCTCGCCAACACCCTTTGCCAGACCCACGCCCACCCCAGCCCGGCGAAGGAAACGGTCGTCAAGGGTCTCCTGCTCACCCTGCTCGGCCTGTTCCGCAACATCGTCGAGCTGGGCACGGGACAGCTCAACAGCGACATCGGCAAGGTCTTTCAGGCCAAGTGTCTGGTTCGGGAGGAGTTCTCCAATCCCGATCTCAGCGTGCAGCACATCGCCGACGCCCTCGGCTGCTCGCCGGACTACCTGTCCCACCTTTTCCACGTGGAAACGAAGGAGCGGCTGACCCACTACGTGCAACGCATCCGGATCGAGGCCGCAGTGGTGGAGCTGGAGTCCACCTCGCTCACCGTATCCGAAATCGCCTACGCGACCGGTTTTTCCGACCCGGCCTATTTTGCACGCGTGTTCAAGCGTCACAAGGCGATGACGCCCCAGGATTTCCGGGCCCAGCTGGAGGCCCATCGGACGCAGCGCGAGTTGCAGCCGAAGACGGTCTACTTCGATCGTCTCGACTACACCCACGGCGCCCCGCCGGCGGTCGCCTCAGCCGCCGCCACCGCAGCGGCGGCCCCGGCCCTGCCAGCCTGAACACCGCGGCGGTACCCAACGGTCCTGTTTCGGCGCCCAATTTCTTCACGCGATACCCTTCCCCGCGGGGTCGGCGACCCCGCCTCCACCGGACAACGATCCTGGATCGCGCTACGTTGCGCTCAGACACGATTCCGCTTCCGTTGGAGGTGGCCTCGCCGAGGCCGCGACGGGACCAACCGGTCTCGCCTTCGTTGTCCGTTCTGTGGCTGCGACGCCAATCCCCGCGGGGTCGGCGACCCCACCTCCAACGGACAACGATCCTGGATCGCGCTACGCTGCGCTCAGACACGATTCCGCTTCCGTTGGAGGTGGCCTCGCGGAGGCCGCGACGGGACCAACCGGTCCCGCCTCCGTGGTCCGATTTCTTCACGCGACGCCCTTCCCAGCGGGGTCGCCGACCCCACCTCCAACGGACGCCGACCTTGGATCGCGCACATGTCGACGTGCCTGTGCGGTCGCAGGAAAACCGCCGACCGCGGGTCCGAACCATTCCCAGCTCAGTGGGCACCTGACGCCGCGGGCCGGCCCGTCGCCGCCTGGCCTTCAGGCACCCAGCTCAGGGCGGTCGCGGCGATGAGCATGCAGGCGCCGCCGCAGAGCACGGCCGGCATGGCGCGTCCATCGAAGACGCGCGACACCACCGTTCCGAGCACCGTCGCCGCCAGGATCTGCGGGAGCACGATGAAGAAATTGAATACACCCATGTAGAAGCCCATGCGCGCCGGCGGCAGGGCATTGGCGAGCATGGCATACGGCATGGAGAGGATCGTCGCCCAACCCACGCCGACCGCGGCCATCGACAGCAGCAGCCCTTCCTGCGATTTCCAGAATCCGACGGAGAGGAGACCCAGCCCCGCGGAAACAAGGCCGATCCGATAAATCACCCGCGACGGCAGCCCCATCCGCGCCAGCGCCACCAAAGCGAAAGCCACCGCGAAGGCCACGCCGTTGTAGACCGCAAAACACACGCCACCCCACTCCACGCCCCGCTGATAGGCCGGTGTACCGGGTTCACCGCCAAACACGCCGTGCGCGATCGCCGGCGTGAAGTAGATCCAGAGGCAGAAAAGTCCGAGCCAGGTGAAAAACTGCACCACCGCCAGGCGCCGCATGGTGAGCGGCATGTTTTTTAGGCCACCGATGATCGCCGCCACCACCGACTCCTTGGCCTCCTCCTTCTGCGCCGCTGTCATCCCTTCCAACGGTGGATACTCCTTGGTCGTGAGGATGGTGTAGAGCACGCAGCTGATGAACACCGCCGCCCCAAGATAAAAAGCAAGGTGCACCGACTGGGGAATCGCCCCGGTCGACGCGCCCGACGCGAGTCCGGTCTTGGTCAAAATCCACGGCAACGCCGAAGAGGACACCGCTCCCAATCCAATCAGCAGGCTCTGCATCGCAAATCCCACCTGGCGCTGCGGGGGCGGCAGCAGGTCACCGACAAACGCGCGGAAGGGTTCCATGCTGATGTTCACCGAGGCGTCCAGCACCCAAAGAAGCCCCGCCGCCATCCAGAGGCTGGTCGAGTTGGGCATCGCCACCAGGGCGAGGCTGGCCAGGATCGCCCCGACGAGAAAGTAGGGACGCCGGCGACCCAGCCGCGTCCAGGTGCGATCACTGGCATGGCCGATGATCGGCTGCACGATCAGTCCCGTCACCGGCGCCGCCAGCCAGAGCAGCGGGATGTCGCTCTCGCTTGCCCCGAGGTACTGGTAGATGGCGCTCATGTTCGCCATCTGCAGGCCCCAGCCAAACTGGATGCCGAGGAAACCAAAACTCATGTTCCAGATGGCCAGCAGGGTCATCGGCCGGGAGGGAAGCGGAGGATTCAT
Source organism: Opitutaceae bacterium (assembly GCA_016794725.1). Lineage (GTDB taxonomy): Bacteria > Verrucomicrobiota > Verrucomicrobiia > Opitutales > Opitutaceae > UBA6669. The sequence continues at coordinate 4,575 of JAEUGZ010000545.1, forward strand.
AGTCGCTGAAGACCGGACAGGTCAGGGGTTGGAAACCACGCCTCGCGGCGCAGGAAAAGGGAAGGCGGGTGGACTTGCGTGAGTGCGGGATCGGAGAGGGGGCGCAGCCGTGCCGGGTCGATTTTCCAGGTGGGCATGGACGTTCAGCCGCGAAGCAGGAACTCAAGCGGGATCTCAACACGGCGGCTCCACGCCTGCTCGCTGTGATCGGCCCCGGGAAACTTGCGCGTCACCCAGTCACCGCCCGCTCGATACCCGGCCGCCCTCAAGGCGGCATCCACCCGGACCTGGAACACCTCGTACCCGGCATCCAGCGCCTCGGTCCCAAAGTCAAAGTACCAGCGGTTCCGGCCCGGTGCCGGCAGCCGCCGGGCCAGGTAGTCGACCATCGCGCCGTCCGCCGCGGGCCAGTGGGTCGAAACGCAGGCGGCCGCGCCAAACACCTCCGGGTATTCGAGAAGAGCATACGCCGAGATCAAGCCACCCATGCTCGAGCCCATGATCGACGTGTCGGTCCGGCCCGGACGGGTGCGAAAGGTGCGGTCGATCAGCGGCTTCACGTCCTGCACCAGGTAGGCCAGGTAGGCGTCGGAGCGCACCCCCGACACAGGTTGGCCGAGCAGTGTGAACCCGCCGGCCCCTCCGGATGGCGCCAGCGCCTTCTGCGGCATGTACTCCGCGGCGCGGGATTCCCCGGTGTTCCAGATGCCGACCAGAATGGCGGGACGCGCGCGGCCCTCGCGGATGAGGCGCGCGAGGGTGCGATCGACCGCCCAGACGGCACCTCCATAGCTCAGATCCGGGTCAAATAGGTTCTGTCCGTCATGCAGGTAGACGACGGGATAGTGCGTCGTCGGCGACGTGTCATAGCCTGGCGGCAACCAGACATCGATCGGACGTTGCGGGACCCGGGTCGTCGCCACCGGGGGAAGCCTGAGCAGTGTGCCCTGGCTGGCGAGTCTTGCTGTCGTCTCGGAACTGACGGTTGCACCCGCAACATTGCTTGCCATCACGGTGTAGCGGGCGCCGTCGTCGGAGTCGCGACCCGGCAATCGCAGGCTGGGCTCCGTCGCACCGGGGACTTCCACCCCGTTGCGGTACCACTGGAACCGGGGGGCGGGCACGGCGGTCGCCGCCGCCGTCAGCACGATCTCCTCGCCGACCCGAATCGTCACGCTTGCCGCCGGGGTCCGGGTGAAACGGGGTATCGTCGCTCCCGTGATACCCGAACGCGCCAGCGGCAGCTCCACCTTGACCGAGGGCAGGACTGCCGTGGCCCGCGCGTTCCGCAGGTTGTCGACAGTGGCGGAGAAGGTGACGGTTTCACCCGGCGCCAGGTCGGCCGGCGGACGCCAGAAGATCCGGTAGGGCGGCGCATCATCGGTGCCGAGGTAGTCCCAGGAACCGGGACGCGAGCTGCGCGAGGCAAGAAAGGTGACTTCCGCCAGACCGTCCGAGTGCATCAGCGACACGCCGATCTCCTGCCGCTCGGCCAGCACCTGTCCGTCGATTTCCCGGGCCCCGAAAACCAGGGTGGAGGCGCCGGCGGGCGAGGTGAAGACGATGCCGGGGGCTCCCCGGGGCTCAGTCAGTGCCCGGTCCGCCCTCCACACCTGAGCTCCCAGCGCCGGTACCCGCACGGTCAGCCGTCCGTCCGCGCCCGCCTTCAGCGAACTGCCGGGCTCCGGGGCGTCATCACCCAGTCCATACACCAGGGTGAACCCGCCTCCGGCCGGCTGGCTGGTCTCGACCACCGCCTCGCGCGTGCCTTCACGCTGATTTCCCACCACCACTACATACTCGACGCGCTCCTGGCGCGCGATCCGCGAGAAGGCAAAGAGATGGGGATCGGCGGTGGGGCGCAGAATCATGGCGCCCCGGTTCAGCGCGGGGTGGGCGGCGCGCAGGGCCGCCAGACCGGCGAAGTGACGATACAGCGGATGCCCCGTGTCGTATTTGTCGTCCGCACCGGTGCGAGTCGTGCCGAGCAGGGTGGCTGAGCGAAAGTCCTTTGCCTGCGAAGCAAACAGGCTTTCCCGAGCCTGCATGTCGTTGCCGAGCCGGCCCACCATGCCCTGTTCGTCGCCATAGTAGACGACCGGCTGGCCGCGCACGAGGTAGAGGAGGGCGTGACCGAGTTTGGTCAGGGCCAGCAGGCGCGTCGCATCGGCGGACGGGTCGAGTTGCTGCAGGAAATAGCCAAACCGTCCCTGATCGTGATTGCCGAGGAAGGTCGGCAGACTGAGCGCGGTGCTGTCGTGGTCGGTGTAGCGGTCGTCCTGCTCGAAGAGGGCGGTCAGCGCCTGGGAGGGACCCCCGCGCCCGACAAAATCGCGCGCCGCGATGGCAAAACCGAAATCGAGCGAGGCATCGAGCGCACCCAGGGTGCTGAATTCGCTGAGGAGCCGCGTATCGGTGTCCCCGGTCGCCACTTCACCGAAGGAAAAGAACGCCGGCCGGCCGGCGCGCCGGGCCGCTTCCTGCATCGCCGGACCAAACGCCTGCCAGATCTCGAGGTTGGTGTGTTTCGCCGTGTCGATGCGGAAGCCGTCCACCTGGGCGCGCTCGATCCATTGGCGGTAAATGTCGATCATGCCACGCACCACGTCGGGATGCTCGGTGAAGAGGTCGTCTAGGCCGACGAAGTCGCCGTGCAGGGATTTCTCGCCCTTGAAGTCCGTATTGCCGCGATTGTGGTAGTAGCGGACGTCGTTGAGCCACGCCGGATTCTTGGCCTGCTTCTCAGCCTCCGAAACCGTGGGGCGGTGCCCAAAGCTGGTCTCGGCGGACAGCGCCGGAAAGGGCTTCGGTTCACCCACGCCGTTGTAGGCCAGCGGGGTTTCGTCAAACGGCTTGCCGGCGGTGTCGCGGTAGGGAAAATCCGACCGGCTGCGGTAAGAGACGTCCCCACCCTCCGGTACGATGACATCCGCGGTGTGATTCAGGATCACATCCATGAACACCTGAATCCCGCGCTGATGCGCCTGCCGGACAAACGCGGCGAACTCCTCGTTGGTGCCGAGGTGCGGATCGATCTGAAGGAAATCGAGGATCCAGTAGCCGTGATACCCGGCCGACCCGCTCTGGACCGGCTTGTTGCGAAAAGGCGGAGTGACCCAAATCGCGGTCGTGCCGAGGCCCTTCAGGTAGTCGAGCCGGGCGGTGAGACCGGCAAAGTCGCCGCCATGAAAGTGGGAAATCGCCGTCGGATCGAATCCGTGGTCATCGCGACCGCCGGCGATGCCCCCGGTGTCATTGTCGGTCCGGCCATTGGCAAAGCGGTCGGTCAGCACAAAGTAGAAGACCTGTCCACCGCCCGGTTGGGACGGACGCGCGAGGCTGATGCGAGGCGCGACAATCGGTTCCGCCGCCATCGCGGTCGCGAGCAAAAGGAAGGGCGCGCAGACCACGCCAAGGAGCCGGGTGAACATAGGGGTCGGGACAAAGTGGGGGCGCGCGCCACCCGGCGTCAAAGGAGCCGGCTCGGAGAAGTCTTCCATCCATGGGAAAAATCTTAGGTCGGACACCGCTCCGATTCCTGCCCAGTCGTCCCGCGAGGGTGCATCGGCGTGGATTTGAGGAAACGCAGGTGTACCTTGTCGATTGGGACTCGGCTCTGGTGGAGGGCGTCGCTCCGTCGACGCCGGGGGACGGTCCACGAACCGCTGCGACCGACCGTTTTGGTATCTGCGACGCGCAACCGGCGCCGTCGGAGCGGCGCCCTCCAACGGAAGGGAAATCTGGCTTGCGCCCTTGCACGTGTTTCCTCAACCGCCGATTTCCTTAGGTTGACGCGCAGACGCGACTGCGCAGTTCGTGGTCCCCTTCAACGCCGAACCACCTAAGACTTTTTCAGACGATCTCGGTTTTGTGCAGGCTTTCCCCGTGGCGGTGGCGGACGGGCAGGCGAATCTTCCAGGGTGTGCGGCTCCCAACGCATCATTTGCCCTGCATCCCTTCGCTGAAACGGCTCCGCTCGTGCAAATAAGCCACGGATGAACACCCCGCGACCCCGTATGGGCCCCGACTCGAGAAAACCCAAAAAACCCAAGTCGGGTTCCGTTGGAGGTGGCCTCGATGAGGCCGCGACGGGACCGAGCGGTCCCGCCTCCGCCCCTCGGATAACCATCGCGACGCCCATCCCCACCGACCCGACGAACCCACCTCCGCCCGCGCGAACCGCAAAGCGTGGGGACGCCGAGGCCTCGACACCGGCCGCCCGGCCCACCTGGCTTCGCACCCGGTCGTCCGGGGTGCTCGCTCCGCTCTCCACCCTGCCGGGCCCGCATGGCATCGGCAATCTGGGGCCGAGCGCCCGCGCCTTTGTCGACTTTCTCGCCGCAGCCGGCTTTCAGCACTGGCAGATCTGCCCGGTCGGCCCGACCGGATTTGGCGACTCCCCGTACCAGGCCTTCTCCAGCTTTGCCGGCAATCCCTACTTCCTCGATCTGGACGAGCTGCGTCAGGCCGGCCTGCTAACGCGGGCTGAACTCGCCCCCTTGCGGGCGCTCTCTGGTCGGTCCGTTGACTACGGTCACCTCTACGAACGGTTCTGGCCCATCCTAGCCAAGGCGCAGGAACGGTTTGTGCGACTCGGATCGGCTGGACCCTGGGGAGGCACCGACGCCCTCGCCGCCTTTGTTGCCGCCGAGGCCGACTGGCTGCCGTCGTACGCCGCATTCATGGCGCTGAAGGACTACTTTGGCGGTCATCCGTGGCGCCTATGGCCCCTCGGGTGGCGGACCTGGCGCCCGGGGATTGAGGCGGAGCTGCCGCCCGCAGCGGCCAAGGAGGCGGCGCGCCATCACTTCTACCAGTTTCTTTTCTTCCGCCAGTGGTCCGCGCTGCGTCGCTATGCCTGCGAGCGCGGGGTGGCCTTGATTGGCGACGTGCCGATCTTTGTCGCGCTCGACAGCGCCGACACCTGGAGGTGGCGTCCGGTCTTTCGCCTCGACCGTGACGGCCTTCCTCCGGTCGTGGCCGGGGTTCCACCCGACTACTTTTCTGACCGGGGACAACTCTGGGGCAACCCGCTCTATGCCTGGGACTATCTTGCCAGGAGCGGTTATGCCTGGTGGGTCGCCCGACTACGCAAGGCGTTTGAGCTCTGCGATATCCTCCGCATCGATCACTTTCGTGGTTTCGACACCTTTTGGGAGATCCCGGTCGATCATTCCGATGCTCGGAATGGTCGCTGGCAGCAGGGCCCGGGGCTGGAGTTCCTCACGGCGATTCAGACCGCGCTGCCGCACGCTCGCCTCATTGCGGAGGACTTGGGCTATGTCACGGCCGAAGTCGCCGCGCTGCGTCGCGCCGCCGGCCTGCCGGGGATGAAGATCCTCCAATTCGGCTACGGCCACGACGACAACAACGTCAATCTGCCCCATTTCTTTCCGCCGGACAGCGTAGTCTACACGGGCACCCATGACAACGACACCACCCGCGGATGGCTGATGTCGCTGTCGAAAAAGGAGCGCGCACCCGTAGCCGCCTATTTCGGTCTGCATGGCACATCCTCGGCCTGGCCCCTGATTCGGGCCGCTTTCGCTTCCGTCGCGCGCCTCGCCATCGTGCCCATGCAGGACCTGCTCAACCTCCCGGCCCGGGCCCGGCTGAACCGTCCCGGCACCACCGAAGGAAATTGGCAATGGCGCTTCTCGCTCGCCGACCTAGAGAAGCTCAAACGGGATCACCTCAAGACCCTGAAGCACTGGCATCAACTCTACGATCGCCAAGGCGACGACCGCCAGCGCGAGTACAGCGCCCCGCCGCGGTAGGACTGAACCGAAAAACCGCGATTGAACCACGGATGGACACCGATAAACGCGGATCCGGAGCGTGAATAGTCTTCACCCACAAGGTGAATGCCAGTTTTGGCGCAACTCGTTTGTATCCGTGTCGATCAGTGTCCATCCGTGGTTCAATCGCGGATTTTAGTTAAGCCACTTCACTTGGCTACTTATTTGCGTAACAACCAGCAGTTTATGCATTTGATATGCTATTGCCTTGATTTTGTGGGAGGCAGGGACCGTCCTCCTCCGTCTCCATGCGCCCGGATTCCCACAAACTATGGGCGCCGCTCCCATCAAGGTCCGGTCGTCGGACTGATCGGACGCACCCAGCGCCGGCGGAATCGCCCCAAGCGGCAGAACTGAGCTCCCGCTTCTCGGTCCAAAGAGCGAGATTGATTTCTTCGCATGATCCTCTCGACCGAGTCCTCGCTTGCTTTACCTTGGGATTGAAGGGCCTCTTCCTCGCGGTCTGCGCGACGGCCGTGGCTGCGGCGGGCGCCACCGGCAATCCACCCACATCCGCCCCCGCCTCGGGA
>JAEUGZ010000593.1 GCA_016794725.1 Opitutaceae bacterium
AGTCTGGCTTGCGGTCCGCTGGGACGAGGCGAAACGGTACCTGCGCCTGAAGGCCGGCAAGGGGGTGATCGCCCGGTGGACCATCGATCCCGCCCGTTGGGAGGGGTTTCGTCGGCGCAGCGAGGAGTGGGACAAACGCGACGGCGTGCGTCCGAACGATGCCAACCTCAAACAGACACCGGGTCCCTCGGGAGTCGAAGTCGTGGTGACCAACGATGGCATCGCCATCGGCGGTGATTTTAGTCCGCTGGAAAAGGATGTCGCGATCACCGTGCACGGAGATTGGATACAGTTTCACCAGATCATCCCCAAACCCCGGGGTCCCGCTTATCATAGGGTCCTCCGCCTGCCCCTGGTGCCCGGGGCCGAACCGCTGGCCGCTGAAATTCAACGATCTTACCGGTCCGCCCTCGCGGCTTCGCCGTTCACCCGCCGGGCTCTGCTTTATCTGGGTCTGGGCATTCTCGTGGGGATGCCGGCTTTGACCACCGTGATTTGGCTGATCGCGAAGGCCACCGGCTGGGTGAAATAAACCTAGAGTCAGCAGTTGAACCACAGAGAACACAGAGAACACAGAGCGAACTCTCCGAAAAGTCAGACCGGGATGCTACACCTGCGAGGTGAGCCGCTCGCCAGCACGTTGCGTGGATCAACTGCCTGGTTCGGTGCTCCTTGCGTGCTCGTTGGCCGCTTCAACTGCGGATCGGTCGAGGTGCTCACGGCTTTCCGCCGAACGTGCAGTAGTCGTCGAAATCCAGCCAGTCGAAGCGGGTTTTGATGTCCTCGCGCTCGGGATGCCGGCGCTTCATGGCTTCCGCGAAGTTGAGCAAGGTCTCGGCGTCGCTGTCGACCGGGCGTTGCATATGGTACTCGCTCCAGGCCTTGATTTCCCAGAGGTCGCGTGAGGGGTTGGCGTGGGCTTGGACCCATTGGAGGATGTCCCAGTCGCCCGCGCCGGTCGCGACCTGCTGCTTGAACGCCTGGGGGTCGATGCCGGTGAAGCGGAAAAAGTGCGCGTTCATCCCCCTGGGATCGTCGGAGTATTCGCCGAGTTTGCCGGCGAGGGCCGCGCGGGCCTTGTCGATGATGCGGGGCAGGAGAACGTAGCCACCCAGGCGCACGTAAGGGCTGCGGGGAGGCTGGCGGGTCAGGTCGGTGGTGAAGGCAGGCTGGCTCATGGGTGTTGGTGGGATGGCTGGGAATCGCGACACCGTCGCCGTTCGCGTCCGGGGAGCAAGCCGCCCGCAGCGAAATTTGCCGGGACTACGGTGAACTCAAGAATGACGATCATATTTTCCGCAGTGGAAGATAATCGATCCGTTCATAAACCACGGAACCCGCGGCCGCTCATGCGCGTCAACTTGGAGATCTGGACGTTGGAAATGCCTGCGTTCGAGTTGTAGGCGGCCTTGCTGAGCAGCGACGGGACCAACCGGTCCCGCCTCTCTGCTCCGGTTTCTTCATGCGACGCCACTCTCCGCGGGGTCGCCGACCCCACCTCCACCAGACGGCGACTTCGAATCGCGGCTAAGTTGACGCGCATGCGCGGCCGCGGGTTCCGTGGTTCATTCGCTCGTCTGTAGATTGGACAAATCAAGTGTCTTTCTCTGTGCTCCTTGCGTTCCCTGTGGCTCACGCAGCGGCGGAATTTAGGAGTATCAGGAAGTGGTGCCCGTTCAGCCATAGCTATTCTTTGTTGCCTCGTGCTACCTGATGCGGACCCTCTCTTTCATCCGGCACAAATGAAACAGCACGGATTCAAAATCCTGGTGATCGGAATTTTGGTAGTTTTGCTCCTGCTGGTCTTCCGTAACCCGTCGATAGAAACAACAGGGACTAAGGCTCCACCTCCGCTTGTAGTGCTTCCGGCAGCCGCCCTAGTGTCAAGGGAGCCAGACAGCGCGGCTCGAACTGGCGCCGGCCCGCCGGTTCAGAAGCAGATCAGGGAGCAGCAGCAAAGTGCGCCAGAGTCGCGCGGATCAAATCAACGCGTGCAAGGTTATATTGGCGGCCGCGCCGATCTGCTTGGACTGTCCTTTTCTGAACGCACGCGACTGGCTGATCTTCTCAGTGAGTTTGTTGAGATACGTTCAGAAATTGAGGAGCCGCTGGTCCGAGTAGATAAGGCGGGAGTCGGTGTGGTTGTGCTGAGTATCCCAGCGTACAGCTCCCAGGGCAGTGCCCTCAAGCGCTCCCTGGACTCCAAGATTGAGGAGCAGTTTGGTGTGGAGAAAGGAAATAGAATCGATGACTATTTGGGAGGTAATCTCGATACGCTTTTCCTAGGGTATGGCGCCATGGAGCAGTCAATAACGGTCAGTATTCCATCCGAGCATCCTGGTGAGGTTCTCATCGCGTGGAGCGCAACGAGGCCAAGAATGGCAGGCCAGTCGGTAGAGAACCTTGCCCAGAGCTACTCGGGCACTAGCCAGCTCTCCGTTGCATATTTGGGCGAAAGTGAGTTTAGGCACCTGGTGCCGGCCCTCCAGAAACACCTTTTGAAGGGTTCGTCGGGTCCCTAGGTCCCTCCCTCCTGATCGGCCTCGTGCGCGTATATGAAGCAAATCCACCGGTTATGCTCAATTTGGCTGGCGCCTTGGCGGGTTCAATGTGTGCAGGTGTTGTTGGGTGTCATTCTGACCTATGCATGTTGTTCGTGCCAGGTTCAACCCGCGCGCCTGCCGCAGTACTTTACTGCGGTAAATGCTAAAGAGACACTCAGTTTCGAAGACGGTGGTGTTTTGGCCTACTCGTTGAATGACGGTTCCGAACTTGAATACTATTGGGGCCGTTGGACCCGCTCGGGTGACTATGTTGTTTGCTCCGTCCAGGGCGATGTCGTTGTGTTTAAAATTGATCAAACACCTGATCGGAAATTGCGTCTCCGATTGAGAGATGGGCCGGGCTCAGAAGTATTGAGTCGCGAGGGATTTGATAATGTGTATATCCAGAAGGGTCCGTGAGTTTGACCCGCTGCGCTCAATGTAGAGCAGACTCCCGGCAATCAGAACATACGTCGAGTTGGTGCGGCCCTGCACCGTCGGTCAGCGAGGGAGTTCGTAGATCTCAACGAGCACTTCTCCGCCGGACTTTGTTTCATCGCTGACATGCACGGTGTAGGCGCCGGGATTGAGAGTGCCGGCGTCGTAGGAGATCACGGGGAGCTCGTTGCCCGTGAGGGGAAATGCACCCGCGCTGCCGAAGACCTGTGACCAGTAGGCGGGGGTGCGGGGCACGCCCCCATCGGGAAAGGTGATGGTTTGTTGGTTGGGCCCAAAGAGTCTGATCCGGGGTGTGGTGACCAAGGGACCTTGCAGGCCAAACTGGCGGAGGCTGCTGCCGACGGCTCGGATGAGCACCCGTTTGGGTTCGGTTCCTCCCACCACAAATCCCCCGATCTGCACCTCGGGTCCGGTGCTGAGTTTGAAGCGGGACGAGTAGTTGATGAACTTGCTTCCGGCTTCCATAGTCGGCCCAACGCTCAGAATGATCCGGTTGGCCCAGGCCACTTGGGCCGGAAGGGACAGGACTCCATCGTTGCCGGCATCCTCGGCCGTCACCGACGGCAAGACCAGGTGGGTCACGTAGGTCGTCTGGTTCGGGATGAGCACCTCATTCTTGTACCACCGTGCGCTGGTGTTGACGTCCGTGGGTCCCACGAGGGTGACTCGCTCACCGACGGGAACCTGGACGCGACTGTTGGCTTGGTTGGGTGGCGAAAGCTGCAGCACGGTCACGCCCGCGGTGGCACCCGTTTGGGCCATGGCTGTGGAGGGAAGAGCGATCTGCCACAGGAGGGCGAGGATAAGTGCGAAAGGGGCTGCAGTTGATTTGGTTTTCATGGACGCAGGGTGATGAGGCGTCTCGGCATGTGTGGAAACGCTGGATGCGCGGTAAACGGAGGTGGGACCGGTGTGTCCCGTCGCGGCCTCAGCGAGGCCGCCTACAGCAGAAGCGGAAGGGATGGAGGTTGAGTTAGCTCTGGTCGGAGGGTGCGGTCCGTGGCGTTTGTGCGGGGGAAATGGGACACGTGCTCGTCCCTTTCCGGGTTGGAGCGGGTCAGGCGGCGAGGGCGGTTTCGTCGTTGGGCTTGGTGCGAGCGGAGTCTCCGAGTTTGGG
>JAEUGZ010000613.1 GCA_016794725.1 Opitutaceae bacterium
TGGTCCGCCTATTCTGCCTTGTGCTCCTGGCGGGAGCCGTCGCCAGCGGGGCCCTGTCTGCCGCCGGGCCAGCGGACGCGCCGGGACAGAACCGGCGACCCAACATCGTCCTGATCGTGGCCGACGACCTCGGTGTCGGAGACCTCGGCAGCTACGGCGCCCAACGCATCAAGACTCCCCACCTCGATCGGCTTGCATCCGAGGGGGTACGTTTCACCGCCGGTTACGCTCCGTCCTCCACCTGCACTCCGACCCGCTATGCGTTGTTCACCGGTGAATACGCCTGGCGGCAGACCGCGCGGCCAACCACGATTTTGGACGGGGACTCCCCGCTCTGCATCGAGCCGGGCCGGCTCACGCTGCCCCAGTCGTTGAAGAACGCAGGCTACGTCACCGGTGCCGTCGGCAAGTGGCATCTTGGACTCGGCGACGGCGCCACTCCGGTGGATTTCAACGGACGGATCGCCCCGGGTCCGCTCGAAGTCGGTTTCTCCTCCTCATTCATCATACCTGCCACCGTGGACCGGGTTCCTTCGGTGTGGGTTCGGGATCATCACGTCGTGGGTCTCGATCCCTCCGATCCGATCGCGGTGAGCTACGTGCGTGACTTCGGCGTCGAGCCCACCGGGGTCACCCGGCCCGATCTCCTTCGTTACCGGGGCGACAAGCAGCACTCCGGCACGATTGTCAACGACATCAGCCGGATCGGTTTCATGAAGGGAGGCAAGGCCGCCCGCTTCAAGGACGAGGAGTTGACCTCCACCGTGGTCCGGGAGTCCGTCGGTTTCCTCGAACAGCACCAGCGGGAGCCTTTCTTCCTCTACGTGGGCCTCTTCGAGCCTCACGTGCCCCGGGTGGCGGAGCGGCCCTTTGCCGGCACCAGCGACAACGGCCTGCGCGGCGACGTGATCCAGCAAATGGACTGGGCCGTAGGCGAAGTCACGAAGGCGCTGGAACGCCTGAAGCTCGCGGAGAATACGCTGGTGATCTTCACCAGCGACAACGGTCCGGTGCTGTATGACGGTTACCTCGATCGGGCCCGCGAAGAATTGAAGGACCATCGTCCGACGGCCGGACTGCGCGGTTGGAAGTACCTCGTCTACGAGGGCGCCTGCCGCGTGCCACTGCTCGCCCGCTGGCCCGCCCGGCTTGCACCTCGCGTCAGCGACCAACTCTTCAGCTTGGTTGACATCTTCCACACGCTGGCGCCCCTCACCGCCTGCGAATTCCCAAAGGCCCAGGCACCGGACAGTCTCGATCTTTCGGAGGTCCTGCTCGGCCGGACCGAGGCCAATATCCGTGACCACACGATTCTGCACGGCATCGCCAACACCTTCTCCATCCGCGTCGGCGACTGGAAGTATGTTCCCGCCACCACGGGTGCCGCTAACGCCGGCGCCGGTCGCGGCGCCGTCACGACCGACGGCCGCTTCGATGAGAGCCGCATCGCCGAGCCTGCCCTCTACAACCTGCGGACCGATCCAGGCGAGCAACACAACCTCATCGCCCGCCATCCCGAAAAGGCCGAGGAGCTGCGACAGCGGCTGGAAGCAGCGCGGCGCAGTCCAGCCCGGTCGGCCCGCTCCTGAGCGCCCACCGGTGCCTTCGCCCTTCCTCCGCACGCACGTCCCATGCCCGTCATTCCCCGCCTGCTCGGCGGCCTCGCCTTCGCGGCGGGCCTCCTCGTCGCCCACGGCGCGACGTTCCATGTGGATCCACTCCGGGGCGACGACGCAGCGAGTGGTCTGAGCGACGTCACCGCCTGGCGCAGTCTCGAGCGCGCCCGGAAAGTCGCCCTGTCCCCCGGCGACCGGCTGCTGCTGATCGCCGGCGTCAGGCACCGCGGAAGTCTGCAGTTCGATTCACTTTCGGGATCCGCGGACGCACCGATCATCATCGGCAGCTACGTTCGAGCCGGTGACAACGAACAGGCCACCGCCATGATCGACGGCCGCAATGCCGCCGCCGCCATCCGTCTCAGGAACTGCCGGCAGGTGCGGGTGGAGAATCTCGTACTGACTGCCGACGGCGGCACGCCTCAGGGCGAGATGCGCTGTGGAGTGCTCGTCGAGTTCGACCGTGAAGGTGAGTACCAAGGCATCACCCTGACCCGTTTGCTCGTGAAGTCCGTCTCGTTCGAAAACCCCGGTCACGTTCGCCCGGAGATTGACGTGAAGACGCCGAATGGCCGGGCGCGTTATGGTTGGGGTGTTCGCTTCATCGTGGACCCGGCAGTCAAAGCGGTGCTGCGGGACATTCGCGTGACCGATTCGGTCATCGAGCGGGTGGATCACACCGGTCTGAAGTTCACCGCGCCCGCCGACGGGATTCGCGACGTGTCGGTGGAGAATGTGCGCGTCTCCCAGACGGGCGGTCCGGGTATCCAGATGTCGGGCGTTACCGGCGGAAGATTCGCCCGCCTCTCCGTCGATCATTCGGGCAGCACCTCCGACACCCGCAACTGGGGACGCGGCAGCGGACTCTGGACGTGGAACACCCGCGATGTGGTGATCGAGCGGAGTCGCTTCACCCACGCCAACGGACCGGGAGATTCGGCCGGCGTCCACATCGACTACCACTGCCGCAATGTCGTCGTGCAATACAACTACAGCGCCCACAACGCCGGCGGCTTTTGCGAAATTCTCGGCGACAACCACAACTGCGCCTATCGCTACAACATCAGCGTCAATGACGGGCATCGGGTCAAGGGCCGTGAGGGTGCATTTCAGGAGGGCAAGCTTTTCTGGCTTAGCGGATACGTCGGGCCGGGTCGCAAACCAACCGGGCCCTTCAACTCCTACTTCTACAACAACACCCTCTACGTCGACGCGACCATCGAGGCAAAGTTTACCGTCGCCGCCAGCGCGGAGGGGGTGCTCGTGGCCAACAACATCTTCCATATCGTCGGCCGGAGCCGGCGCGTCGCCAGCGACCAGTCGAAGGCCGAGCAGGCGGAAACCAAGACCGTGCCCCGCGCCGTGGTCAGCCACAACCTCTTCCTCCGCACCGACACCTGGCCGCCCGGTCTGGGGATGTCCGATCCCTCGCCGCTCGTCGGCGACGCCGCGTTTCTCCGTCCGGGCGGCGATCATCCCGCCGACTACCTCCCAGGCAACCGGGAGCGAGTCCAGGATCGTGGGAGCGTGCCCACCCTCCTGCCCGGAGACACGATCGGCCTCACCGTCGGGCTCGCCGTGACCGAGGACATCCTGGGTCGTCCGATTCGGGGCGCCCCCGACCTGGGCGCGATCGAGCTGCCCTGACACCCGGGCCCACCGGTGCGGCCCGGTTCATGCGCCCGCATTTGCCTTCGCTCTTCATGAATGCTGTAGTGCCTCATCTCTTACTTCTCGCCGGTCTGTCGCTTCTTGGGATCAGGACGCTGGCCGCCGATGACTTCCGGCCGGGGGCCGTGTGGAAGGACACCGCAGGGCGGCCGATCAACGCCCATGGTGGGGGTCTGCTGTGGCACGACGGCACCTACTACTGGTACGGAGAAATCAAGTCCGGCCTGACCTGGTTGCCCAAGGTCAACAAGTCGTGGGGTGGCACCCGGGTCATCGCGGGCGGGGTCTCGGTCTATGCATCGAAGGATCTTGTGAACTGGACCGATGTCGGCGTCGCCCTGCCCGTCCGGCCGAGAGAGCCGGACCACGACCTCTCCCCCG
>JAEUGZ010000021.1 GCA_016794725.1 Opitutaceae bacterium
TCGGGTCCCTCGATCGTAAAGCCCGCAATCACCGCGCCTTCACCACGCTGGACCCGGGCCCGGGTCGACAGGTTGATCAGGCCGCGTCCATACACCTCGGCCAGCACCACCCCGGAGGACGCGGGAGACGCGGCCCGCGTCACCACCGTGTAGGCACCCGGACTCAGACTGAGCACGTCCGCCGCATCCCTCGATCCCGCCGCCAGTGCGAACGCCCCGCTCTGCGCCGCGCGGGCCGTCACCTCGGCGGCCCGGGGTCCGTGGCCCCAGTCGTCGTTCGCCGACAGGACCGCACCCGCGCCCGCCGCCTGCAACTCCAGCCGCGGGTCCGCGGCCGCACCGGCGACTCCGAACGCCGTCAATCCGGGCCCGACGCTCCGAACCAGCACCGATTGGGACGCCGTCCCTCCCACCACCAGGCCGGTGATGACCACCTCGTCGTCACCCGCCCCCGCGCGGGCACGCGCCGAGAGATTGACCAACCCGGACGGCACGGTCGCTCCGCCCTCGCGGACCTGCTGCGCCCGCAGGAACGCATCCAGGCCAATCCGTGAACCCAGCCGCCGACCGGCGAAATCATCCGGGGCGATGTGAATACCGCCCCACAGGCGCGACCAGCCCGCGTCGTCCGCCGCGTCGTAGTAGGTCGCCCACTGGAAGGTGACGTCTGCGCTTGGCCCGCGCTCAAACCCGAGAAAGCGGTTCGCCGCAAACGTCGACTCCAACAGCCCGCCGGGAAAGAACGCCGAGCCGGTCAGGAGGGTCAGCACCTCCGCCGCCGCGCGGCTGAACGTGCTGTGTCCCGAGACGTACCCGGCAAACGCCGGCGTCACAAACGTGCTGCGTTGATAGGGAATCCACCGCGATCCGAGGATCCAACCCACCCCTCCCACCTGAGTGGCCGGGTCCTGCGGACTGCCGCGCCAGCTGCGCAAGGCCAGTTTTCCCACCGAAGCCGCGAGGTGGGCGTGACGCTGCCCGGGCGCGGACGACTCCGCGGTGATCACCTCAATGAGCCCCGGTTCCAGCGGCAATCCACTCGGGTGATACGACGGACCGGCCGGGTTGCTCGACTGGCCAAGGCCCGCCAGATAACGAATCATCGAGATCGGCCGCACCGAATCGTACGTGCGCTTGATCGTCCAGGCGGCAATCGCGGCGTCGTGCACCGCTCCGTTCAAGGCAAGGTATCCGCGCACATCCCACTCCAACGCGGTGAGCACCGGACCGGTTCCGGCCAGCCGGCGCACCAGGAGCGGGTGATCCGAAACCTGGTTGAAAATCACGTTCCAGTGGCCGGGGGGAGTTTCCGAAGCCGGCCCATCGGCCCAGTACTCTGCCAATACCCGGCCAAAGTCCGCCCGATTGACCACGTTGGCGACATACGGTTTCGCCGTGACCGGATTGAGTGCATGACCCACGCCCTGCTGGGTACCCAGCGGATGATTCAATCTCGCTCCCGGTGAAATGTCCATGAGCGCCCCTTCGGAGGGATCGAGGTACGACGCCCGCCGGATGATCTCGACGGCGGCTTCGCGGTAAAGAACTTCGGTGGACGTTCCGAACCGGGGGGGCGGGCCGGGATCGAGCGCGATCGTGGCGGGAGCCGGCCGGGCCAGGGCAAAGCCATCCACCTGCCGCCAGTTGGCTCCCACAAAGGTCTGCACAATGGATCCGAGCGGAATGCCGTTTTGCGTCACGGCATTGTTGAACGAGAGTGGCTGCCAGAAGTTCGGTTCGGGCAGGGTGATCCCTGGCAGATCCGCGGCCAGGGGCGGATTGCGCGCCATGTAGCCGCTGCTGTCGGTATAGGCATTGACCTCGTTGGAACCGTCGTTTCGAGCCAGGGCCAGCAGCCCAAAGCCGATGCGGTTTCCCACTGCCGCCGGACTGTCTCCGGTGGTTCCGGTGAACTCCGGATCGTATCCGAACTGGACCATCAACCAGCGAAAGCCGGCCAAGGACCGTTCACGCCCCGGACTCGCCTGGTAGCGCTCGGTCAGCACACGGTATGCGGCATGGCTCATGGCCTGGCGCTGCGCCGCCTCGCGCGCCTCGACTGCGTTTGGAAGCGCCGGAGCCTCGCGCACGTAGAGCGGCATCGCCCGGCTCCAGCCTTCGGCCTGGTAGGGCCAGTAGGCATCCCAGAGGGCGGCGGAGAGGTGAAAGAGATTGCGCGCGTGAATCGTGGGCGCCGGCAGGTCCTTGCGGATGGCATCGAGCAGGGCCTCGTTCCACCAGCGCGCGATGCTGTGTCGCGAGAGATCCGCCACCACCGTCACTACCACGGGCGCGCTCACCACGGAGCCGCGCGGGTTGATAGCCTCGACAGTATAGCTGCCGGCGTCGAAGGGATGGGCCCGCGCTACCTCGTAGGTGGCCCCGGTCGCCCCAGCAATGACCACACCGTCCTTGCGCCACACATACACCGGAGCCGGGTCACCGGCGGCCTCGACGCTCAGGCTGAGGCGGGTGTCCCGCGTCACCGCGCCGCCCACCGGCGCCCGGACCAGCACCGGCGCGGTCTGCACGCCGCCTGGCTCGACCACCGTGTGGACCTGATTCGTGGCGAGCGCGGGTAGTGTCTGCACCCGGCCGCTGGGCCAGCGGATTTCCAGGGAGTCCACCGACGACCCGATCGGGCCCAATCCGAGGTGCAGCACCGGTTCGCGCTGACCGAGGAAGGTCGATGTGGGATTGTGCAGGTGCACGCGGGTCCGTCCGCCGTGGGTCACCCGCACCACCGCCCCAATCGCGTCGCGGTTGGACAACGTTCCCTGCAGCCGCAGTCGGATCCAGCGGTTGCCCGTGGCGGCAGCGTCGCTGCGGTAGAGCACGGGCTGTCCGTACGCCTGGGTGATGAGCACGTCCTCATCCCCATCGTTGTCAAAATCAGCCACGACCACGCCTCGTCCTTGACCGATGTCACGCAGTCCGGACATGGCCGTGCCATCGACAAAGCGCCCGGTGCCATCGTTGACGTACAGCGTGGTCGGATCGGTCAGCGGGTCGGTCGAATGCGGCAGGTTGGGATCCGGCACGTAGTCGGCGGTCATGCCATTCGTCACCAGCAGATCGGGGTCCCCGTCATTGTCCGCATCGAGAAAGGCGGCGCCCCAGCCCCACCCGGTGCGGTCCACCCCCGCGACCGCGGAGGCCTCGGCGAACCGCCGCCCGCCGAGGTTGCGGTAGAGTTTGTTGCCGGTCTTCAGGCCGCTGAATTCGTAGGAAACCCGGTCGAAGATCGAGGTGACAAACAGGTCGATGCGGCCGTCGCCGTCGTAGTCTGCGACCGCCACCCCCATGCCATTCTCATCCAAGCCGACGCCAGACGCCCGACCCTGTTCGGCGAACGTGCCATTCCCGTTGTTCCAGAAGAGCTGGCTCGTGTTGAAGTCGCCCACCAGGGCCAGGTCCGGCCAGCCATCCTCGTCAAAATCGACCCAGGCCGAGGAGAAACCGTAGTGGACCGGTCCAATACGCGGCTGCTTCAGACCGGCGGCGACGGTGACGTTTTCAAAGAACCCGGGCGCGGCCGAACCCCGGTTGCGCAGCAGCACCGAGTGCAGGGCGTCCTCGTTCGTCTTGGGCACGCCCCATTCGGTCAGGTGAAGGTCGAGGTAGCCATCCCGGTCGAAATCGACCAGACTCACCCCGAACCCCGCATGCGGCTCGATCTGCGTGGTGAGGTCGGCACCCCGGGCCACCGCCTGATCGGTGAAGTGACCCGTGCCGTCATTGATCAGCAGGTGGCACCGGTAGCCGGCGAGCGGCACCAGGAAGAGATCCTGGCGTCCCGAGTTGGAGAAGTCCCCGGCCACGATGCTCCCGATGCCCGAAATGCCCCCCAACCCCCGCGCTGCCGCCTCCTCCCGGAACGTGCCATCCCGGTTGTTGAGGTAGAGCACACAAGGCCCGTCCGCCCGCCCGGCGACCAGATCCGTCCAGCCGTCCCCATCCACATCCACCGCCGCCGCCGGCGCCGAAAACACCGCCGTCTGCGGCGCAGCCGGCGACGCGTGCAGGTGGTTAATGCCGGAGGAAGCGGTGACGTCCGTGAAGGCGGCCGCCATGCGGCCGGGCCCGACCATGAGGAGCAGACTGGCCAGCCAAATCTGGATTCGCATGAGTTTTTTTCCCGAGGGTGAAGCGAAGCGATCCGTTGATCCTAGGTTCAGCAGTTGAAATGTATCGATCCGTTCATCAACCACGAATCCCGCGGCCGCGCATGTGCGTCAACTTAAGGAGTCACTGACGTACGTTTTGGATGGTGATTGAGTTCAAGTGGATGGCGTCGCTCTGACGACGCCGGGGGACGATCCATGAACGACCACGCCTGACCGTTCTTGGTATCCGCAACGCGCAACCGGCGCCGACGGAGTTCCATCGGAGATGGATCAATGGAGGTGGGCTCGCTGAGCCCGCGGGGTTTGGCGTGGCGTGAAGTGAAGGACGGTGCGCAATCCCCGGCGCCGACGGAGCTCCAACGGAGATGGATCGATGGAGGTGGGCTCGCTGAGCCCGCGGGGTTTGGCGTGGCGTGAAGAGAAGGACGGTGCGCCCCCCGGCCTCGACGAGGCCAGCTCCAACGGAACGGAACGGTGGCTTGCGCCTCGTGCGCAATTTCTTCAACGACCGATCTCCTCCAGTTGGCGCACATGCGCGACCGCGGGATCCGTGGTTCAATCGCGGTTTGGGGTAGCAATTCCGAGTGTCGCGAAAAACACCGCCGCCGGTCCTGAAGCACTCGCATCGCGCTTCAGTCCGGCGGCGGATTTTGGTGGTCGTCCAGCCCGGCGCCCACCGTGGAGAGGAGCGCGCGGATACCCGGAGAACTAGAACGGAAGGACAAAACTCAGCTCATAGCTGCGCCCCAGCACCAAGTGACTGTGAAGCCCGCCATTGTAGCCGAAGACCGTGTCCGAGAAGGGAGGTTCCTTGTCGAAGAGATTGCCGATGCCCGCGTTGATCCGGAGGTTGCGTCCGTAGCCTCTCCACACGCCATTGCGGAAGGAGTATCCGGCACGTACATCCACCTTTGTGACCGCCGGCGTGGAGGCAAAGGTCTGCGTTGTGTTGTTCGCCGCGAAGCTGTTGCCCGTGTTGTTGGAGTTAAATCCATCGAGGTAGTTGATGAACACCGACGCTGACATTGGGCCACGATCCCAGAAGATCGATCCTAGCAGCTTCCACTTCGGTGGAGCTGCGGTGTCACCCTCGAGCACCACCGGAAGCTGGTTCGGCGCCAGTTGACGGCTTGCTTCCAAGGTCTTGGAGGCATTCAGACCGAGGCGCCAACGTCCAAAGTGTTCCCAAGGCAGTGTATAGTCCGCTCCAATGTCCAAGCTGCGATTCACGATCAGACCGAAATTGATGAAGGTCAGGTCCACCGCCGTGATTTGGCCTGGTTGTCCCAAGGCCGTGTCCGAAGCGGTCGGTGCCGCCCGTGTCACCCGATCCTGGAACAGCGCTTCGTTGTTCACGATCGTCGTAGCCGAGAGAATTTGTACGGCATTCTTCTGCTCGGTGTCGTAGTAATTGACCTGCAGATTGAGGCCTTTGGCAAACGGCGGTTCGAAAACAATGCCATAGAAGTTGTTCGTGGAGGTCTCCGGACCCACGTTTGGACGGGAACCCCGTGTCACCACTACGCCCGTCGTCGATGCAGGCGTGCGGCGCGGATCAACCACGGTGGCCGTTGAGGTGGAGGTCGCCACCTGGTACTCGGTCAACGACGGAGCGCGAAACCCTTCACCGTAGCTGGCACGCACCAGGACGGAGGGAATGGGAGTCCACGAAGCGCCGTACTTGGGGATGAACTTCGAATAGGCCGGGAAGTTCTCGTAGCGCCCCGCCAGCTGCAGGTCGAGGCGACGGACCAAAGGAATCGCATTCTGCTTGCCGACCACGGGCACATAAAATTCGGCGAACACCGACTCAGAGTCCTCCGAGCCCCAAATCGTCTGTCGGGTGGTGACCGGCACCACCGCTTCCGACACATTGACCGTGTAGTTCTTGTTCGAGTCCTGATTGAGCACTCCACCTGCGGCCACCTTGAGCGATCCCCCCGGCAGTTCGTACAACGAACCGTCAACGGTCACATCGAACGAACGGGACCACGAACTGGAATCATTTTCATTGTACCTCGCCATGCTCTCGTAGATGGCCCCCTGCCTCCTGCCGGCCACGCGGGAATCGAGAAACGGATTCAGCCGCAACGACAGGTCGGGATTCGCGAGGGCTGCCGTGATGGCCGCGCCATTGAAGAGCCGGGTCGTTTCATCCTTGGCGTAACGCTGCAAGGAGATGGCAGCGTCCCACCGCCAGGTTTCACCCCAATTGCCACGCGCACCCACCAGCCCGCGATGGGTCTGAGTGCGCGTGGTTTGACTTTCAGAGCCGAACTCATCGTTGATTAGACCAACTAGAACATCCTGCCCGAAAGGATTGTAGACATTGGGAACTCCATTGATCACCGCGGGAACAATGGTGGCAAAGGCACCAAACCCTGATGTTGCCGAAGCCGATGAAACGGGTGGCTGAGTGTAGAAAATCCCCCGGACATCCGCAAACGTGCCCCGGGCATAGAACTCAAGGCGATCGCTCAAGCGATAGGTCGCCGAACCGGAGAAACCGTAACGTTCGGACTCGGGAATGATGTCGAGGTAGCTGGAGGTGTTGCCTCGCACGATCCCAACCGCATTGTTCGTGCTGCTCGGTGCCGCTGCGACAAAATTGGAAAGGGTGGGATTACCTGTAATGCCTGCGTTGACTACGGCGAACCGCGCTGCCGTTCCATCGGACAAGGTAAAGCCAGTAAGGTTGCCGGTGCGGGCCTGAACCACGCCTGGGTAGCCGAAGTTGATCCTCAAGTCTCGCCCTTGAAATGGAGCGCCGGTGGCAACGAGCGTGCCCGCCGTGATACCGCGATGGTCTTGATTCTTAGAAAACGCACGCTGCGACGCCTTGAGGTCGGCACGGCTGTAGTAGTCCACGCTGACCACGCCCTGGAGTTTTCCCTTGGCAAAGCCGGTCGTGAGGGTCGCCATGCGCTCGTGGCCACCACCGTGGAACGCTCCCTTGTAACCACCGCTCAGCTCCGAGCCGGTCCAATTCTTCTTGAGAATGATGTTAACCACACCGGCCACCGCATCGGCACCGTAAATGGCCGAGGCGCCGTCCGTGATGACTTCGATTCGCTCAACCATGCCGAGGGGAATTCCGTTGAGGTCAACGAAGCCTTGGCGGGAATCTGATGACTTATTTCCTACGCCAGACTGAACCATGCGCCGTCCATCGACCAAAACGAGCGTTGAACCAGATCCCAATCCCCGAAGGCTCACGCCAGACACTCCCGTCTGTCCGGGAGGCGCGGATGCGGCACCCGTCACGGTGCTAATCAGTGGTGTCGTCGATTCCGTCCGCTGCCCAAACTCGGGATTCAGCTCGTTCGGAGTCGAGCCGCGGCCTGAACTGATGCCGGAATAATTCTGCGGCAGGTAGTTCAGGAAATCCGATAGGTTCATCGCCCCCGTCGAATCAATGTAGCGGCGATCGTATTGGATCACCGGTGACGGCCCTTCGATTTCAGTCTGGCGGATGCGCGATCCAGTGACCTGCACCTCCTCCAGTTTCATCGCCGGCGACAGCGTCTCCGTCGCCACGGTCTTCTTTTCTTCCGTTGCCGCGGCAGCCGGCTTGGTTTGTGTAGCGACCGTCTGCGCCATGGCGACGGTGGACAAGGTTGCCAGCCAGGCCAAGTGGGCCCAGCGGCGGCGGAATGCAGGTGCAGTCGAGTTCATGTGTGGTGTGGTCGTGCTGGCTTCGGTCCTTTGCTGACTAACTAGGGCAATTTAGTCAACATACAGCGGGTTCACTTTGGTTTTCAGACTGAGTCGGTTGCTTTTCTTTCTATCTCTTAATCACTTCTGCAGCAATTGAGACTTGGGACAAGCAAAGGCGATCGCAAAGAACCCGTAACACTAACACATCTCCGGGAACCCATGCCATAGGCCGAAAGGCTCAAATGGTGTGTAAGGGCTTGCACCGACCGGGCCCGTGCAGGGGAAAACCGTCGTTGAACCTATTTTCTGCCGTTGAAACGAATCGATCCGTTCATAAACCACGGAGGGACACGGATAAACGCGGATTCGGTACACTCGCCGTCTTCACCTCCAGGGCAAGTGACCGCTTTGGCTCAACTCGTTTGTATCCGTGTTGATCCGTGTCCATCCGTGGTTCAATCGCGGTTCTTAGGTTGAGTTACTTCGACTCGGCTGGCCTCGACTTCACCTGCAGGAGGACGTTGGCCGCGGTGATAAGGCCGCCACCGACGATCAGGGTCCAGGTCATCTGCTCATTGGGGTACGAAATCGCCGCCCAAAACGAAAACCACGCCGGGAGGAAGAGGGCCATCATCGCCCCGAAGATAGGCTCGAAGCAGTACAGCAGGCCGGCCTCGGTCGCCGTGATTTTGGGCTGCCAGGTGTTCATCAACACGTAGGCGCCAATCGTGCAGACGACCGTGAGCACCAGGGTGAACATCCACCAGGGAACCGACGCCGCAAGTGGGGCCACCCCCGCGCCGGTCGGCCAGGTCGCCAGCGCCATCCCGGACAGGATCACCGACTCCGTCGCAAACATGACCAGCGTGAGCTTCTCCGGCCGGTTGCCGGCGAACTCCTTTCGCTCCAGCCAGAGGATCTGTCCCATGAAAAACAGGGACGAAAGCAGGGTCTCCCACTCGCCCCGTCCGAGTGACAGTTCCCGGACATCGAAGCGGCCGAGCACCCCCACCCCCACAAGCACGAGCAGGCCGCTGATCCAGACCACAGCGCCGGGGTTGCGGCGCGTTCGCCAGGCGAGATAGACGGGAATCAGGATGGCATAAAACTGGGTGAGAAACGCCGAGGTGCTCGCCGCGGTGAATTGCAGGCCGTCGCTTTGCAGGATCATGCCGCCGGACGCGAACACGCCAATGATCACCCCCTGAACGACCTCACCGCGGGTCAGACCGAGGCCCTGGCCGCGCAGCACCTGCCACAGGCCCAGGAGCAAGGTCGCCAGCACAAAGCGCGGCGCCAGCACCATCGCCGTGGCGAACCACGCGCTGCTCCCGGGGAGAGCCTGCTCGTGCACGAGGAGGAGCGCCTTGATCAGCGGAAAACTGAGTCCCCAACACAGGTTGGCGACCAGCAGTCCGAGGATCGCCTGCGAACGGAGGTGGGAGGAGGGTGACGGGTGCGAGGACATTCCGACGTAAACCGCCGAGCGTGAGGCACGAGCCGCCCTCCGTCACGGAGATAAGCCCGCCGCATGAAGGCACCCGTCATATCAGCCCATGGAGCCTCGATTCAGCAGTTTAACCACAGAGAGCACAGAGTGATATCCCCAGAAACGAGAGCAACCAAGCTTCACCCGCAAAGCGAGTCGTTGGCCCGTACGATCGGCCCCTCGCCTCCGCCCACGCCCGAGTTCACTCGTGTCAATTCGTGTGAATTCGTGGTTCAACGGATTGATTCCGGCTACGTGACAATTTTCGATCCAGCCGAGGCTCGGCTCGACAGTTGCACGGCATCCTCCTTTTTTCTCATCCATGGCGAAGTCGGCGGCCCAGCGAGGACGAATGTCCAAAAAACAGTACGAAGCGCAGCTCCCCGCACTGCGCGAGCAGCTCGTCCAGCTCCAGGTCCAGCTCAAGGAGGCCCCGTTCAAGGTCGTCCTCATCGTCGCCGGCGTCGACGGAGCCGGGCGCGGGGACGTGCTCAACGCCCTTGGCGAATGGCTCGATCCCCGCGGCGTCGAAACCTTTTCGTTTCACACCCCCACCGACGAGGAGCGGGACCGGCCCCTGATGTGGCGCTACTGGCGCAGCCTGCCGGCCCGGGGTCGGATCGGCATCTTTGCCGGCTCGTGGTACACGGAAACACTGCGCGAGGAAGCCAAGGGCAAAAAGGAGCTCGTCCAGTTGGACCACGAGCTGCGGCGCATCCGCCACTTCGAAAAACTGCTGACCGACAATGGCACGCTGGTGCTCAAGGTCTGGCTTCACTTGTCCAAAGAGAATCAACGCGACCGTCTGCGCGCCCTGGAAAGCGATCCCGACAAGGCCTGGCGGGTGACCGACGACGATTGGGACGCCCACCGGCAGTACGACCAACTCGCCGAAACCGCCCGTCATATTGTGCGCGAAACGGACCGTCCCAACGCACCGTGGACCGTGATCGACGCGGCCGATGAACGGGCCCGCAATCTCGCGGTCGGAAACCTCATGGTCCGCCGGTTTTCCAGCCACCTCAAGCGGGCGCTGCGACGCTCCGGGCAGCCGCCTCCTCCGCCCCGGGTTCCCCGGTCCCTCGCTCCTTCCGGCCTGCGGCGGCTGCGGGCGACCCCGCTCGATCAGAAGTTGTCCGAAGAGGACTATGAACGGAAGCGGGAGAAGTGGCTCGGACGCCTGCATCGGAGCATCCGCAATGCCCAGGCGGCGCGTCGGTCCGTGGTGTTTGTCTTCGAAGGGTGGGACGCCGCCGGCAAGGGTGGCGCCATTCGCCGCCTCACCTCGGCGATCGATGTGCGCTTCTACCGCGTGATTCCCATCGCCAAACCCACCGACGAGGAAAAGTCGCATCACTACCTGTGGCGCTTCTGGCGTCACATCCCGCGCGATGGATTTGTGACGGTCTTCGACCGATCCTGGTATGGGCGCGTCCTCGTTGAACGCCTGGAGGGCTTCGCACGTCAGGAGGAATGGCGGCGCGCCTACGACGAGATCAATGACTTCGAGGAACAGCAGACCGAACACGGCACCATCGTGATCAAGTTCTGGATGCACGTGTCCAAGGAAGAACAGCTCCGCCGCTTCCGCGCGCGGGAGGGCACGGCCTACAAGAATCACAAGATCAACTCCGAAGACTGGCGCAACCGCCGCAAGTGGAACGCCTACGAAGTCGCCGTGGGAGACATGCTGGCGCTGACCAGCACTTCCTTCGCCGCCTGGCACGTGGTTCCCTCGAACAACAAGCGGTTCGCGCGCCTGCAGATCCTCAAGACCGCCTGCAACGCGATCGAAGCCGCGCTGGACAAGGATTGAAGTCGGACGGACACGAAGGATCTGACTGATCGGAAGGATAAACGACATCCGTCGGATCCGTCGGATCGCTTCGATGACGGATGCTTGACAGCGACCCGGGGCTTCGGCACTTCAGTCACCTCTTAACCAAGTCTTTCGTCATGCAACCCACCTTCCGCCCGCATCGCAAGAAACGCGCCCGCAAGATCGGCTACCGCGCCCGCAAGTCCACCAAAGGTGGCCGCAAAGTGCTCTCCTCTCGTCGTCGCAAGGGCCGCAAGCGGCTGACGGTCGTCTAATTACGTCTTTCCAGGCGAGCCACTTTCGCACGGCACCGCCGTGTGCCTGACGAGGCCGCCCGGCTCCGCCTCACGTCTTCATGCGTTTTCGCGCCGAGCAACACCTGCGGCGCCAACGCGATATCCAGGCGGTCCGCGAACGAGGCCGCCGGTTTGACTGCGGCGCATTTACGCTCTGGTACCTGCGCCGTTCCAGCGAGTTGCCCGTTTCCGCTCCCGCCACCACCCCATCTTCACCGGGTGGACGGGCTCCAGCCGGTCCACCGCTCGAGGCCCGGACGGCACCGCCTCGATTCACCGACTCGCCGGTCCCGGCGGGTCTGAAACGGGTCTGCGTGGTCGCCTCCACCGCTGCGGTGGGCGACGCCGTGGCCCGGGCTCGCGCAAAACGCCGTCTTAGGGAAATATTTCGACATCATCAAGATGCCGTACCTGAAGGCTACGATTTGATGCTCGTGGCGCGCAAGTCGATCAATGGGCTTGAGTATCGCGAAATCGAACGGAAGTTCATCGAGGCTTGTCCTCGTATCGCGCCACGCTCCGCATGACTCCCCCGTTGACCTCGCTTCTCCCGATGCTGGCGCATCGGCTTGCTCAGGTCCCGGCCGCCATGCTCCTGGGAGCTATCCGGCTCTATCAGGTGACGCTGTCGCCCGTCTTGCCGCTGGTCATGGGTCCGGGCTGCGGCTGCCGCTTCCACCCCAGCTGCTCCCACTACACCGCCGAGGCCATTCGCAGGCACGGGCCTCTGCGCGGCGTCGCGTTGGGGACATGGCGGATCCTGCGTTGCCAGCCGCTGCACCCGGGCGGAATCGATCCGGTGCCGCCCCGCGCCAAACCCCTTTGCCGGTCGGTCTCACCGTCCGCTGCCTCCCCAACCGGTTCACTTCCCTTCGATCTTAATGGATAAAAAGAACATGCTCATCGGCGGCGCGCTCATGGTGTGCGCCATCGGCTTCCTGATCTACGGCAGCCGCAATGCCCCGCCTCCACCCGCTCCGCTTCCCCCCTCGGTCACGCAGACGGCTCCCGAAGGCACCGCCGCCCCCACCAGCACCCCGGGCGCGCTCCCTTCTCCCTCCGTCTCGTCCGTGCCAACGGTCGCCAACGCGACCTTCGCCGCCATCGTCAACGACAACGCCGACGCCAAGGTCACCCTCCTCAAAAACGAGTACATTGAAGTCCGTCTGACCGACTTCGGCGCTGCGGTGCGCGACGTCGCCTTCCTGAAGTACCCGGCGGTCCAGGGCGAACCCGCCCCGTTTGTCTTCAACCAGCTGCACGCGGACCCGATGCTGGCGTTTGTCGACTTTCCCGGACTCGATCGCGCCGCGCGTTTCACCCTGGTCTCGTCAACCCGGACCGAGGCGGTCTACCGGCTGGTTCTGGAAAACCGCATCGAGGTCACCCGCTCCTACAAGCTCATCCCCCCCGGCGCCACGCTCGGGGAAAAGGACGACCCCTACGAGATCCGCCACGAAACCACGTTCCGCAATCTCACCGACCAGACCATCGCCCTGCCCCGCGCCGGCGTCAGTCTCGGCACCGCCGCTCCGGTCAACGCCAATGACTACGGCCAGTATCTGAACGTTGGATTCTACGATGGCGACTCGTTCCACTTCAACGAACGCAGCGAGCTCGAGGGCGGCGGCTTCCTCACCAACTTTGGCATCGGCGACCGCAATCCCAAGCCCTTCATCGAACAGCCGGGCAGCGTCGTCTGGGCCACGGTCAAGAACCAGTTCTTCACCGCCATCTTCACGCTCGACCATCCCGGCGTGGGCATCGTCACACGGCGGGTCGAGCTGCCTCCGTTTCCCGGTAGCACACGAGCCAACATCGGCGTGGCCGGAGCCGCCCGCGTCGATCTGAAGGCGCTTGCCCCGAATGGTTCAACGGTGCTCGCGGGCGATTTCTATGTCGGGCCCAAGGAGTACAAGCGCCTCGCCAAGTTCGACCATCGCCAGGACAAGGTGATGCAGTTCGACCGGTATTTCTTCAATCGCATCTTCCTCAGCGGCTACGTCGGTCCGTTCCTGCTCACGCTCCTGCACAGCGCCCACTCGGTCGTGCCCAGCTGGGGGTGGTCGATTGTGCTGATGACGCTGTTCCTCAAGGTCATCACGCTGCCCTTTACGCTTGCGGCCTCGCGCGCCTCCAAACGCATGCAGAAGCTGCAGCCGCAGATCCAGGCCGTGCGGGAAAAGTACAAGGACAACCCGCAGAAGCTGAACCAGGCGACGATGGAGATCTTCAAGGAAAACAAGGTCAACCCGGTCGGCGGCTGCCTGCCGATTCTGATCACCATCCCGCTTTTCGTCGGCTTCTTCGCCATGCTGCAGAGCGCCTCGGAACTGCGCTTCGCCCCGTTCCTCTGGGCCGCCGACCTGGCCGCCCCGGACACGGTGGCTCACATTTTCGGGTTCCCGCTCAATATCATGCCGCTGCTCATGGGCGCGACCATGGTGGTGCAGATGCGGCTCACCCCGACCCCGACGACCGACAACATGCAGATGAAGATCATGCAGTTCATGCCGATCATGTTCACCTTCTTCTGCTACACCTTCTCCTGCGCCCTCGCCCTCTACTCGACGGTCAACGGACTCTTCACCATCGCGCAGCAGCTCGCGGTCAACAAGTTCACCAAGGACGACATCGCTCCACCCGCCACGGCCGCTCCGGTGGGCGGCAATCCGTGGAAGAAGGCCAAGAACGTCACCCCGAAAAAGAAGTCCTGATCTTCCGGGCCCGGTCGATGCCCGGGCCCCGATCCTCCTCGTTCCTCTTCCATGGCCGGCCATAACAAGTGGTCCAAGGTCAAACGGCTCAAGGCCGTGACCGATTCCCGCAAGGGCAAAGTCTTCTCACGGATCTCGCGTGACATCACCCAGGCCGCCAAGGCCGGGGGTGGCGACCCGGACGCCAACGCCCGTCTGCGCACGCTGCTGCTGAAGGCACGCGAGGCCAACATGCCGGCCGACAATGTCGACCGCGCCATCAAGAAGGGCACCGGGGAACTCCCGGGGGTGACGTATGAGGATGTCACCTACGAGGGCTACGGCCCGGGCGGCGTCGCGTTCGTGGTCAAAGTGACCACCGACAACAAGACGCGCTCAGCCCAGGACGTGCGTTCGATCTTTTCCAAACACGGCGGCAACCTCGCCGCCACCGGCGCGGTGGGGTTCCAGTTTCTTCACGCCGGGCAGTTTCTCGTCGCCAAGGATCAAACCACCGAGGACCGCCTGATGGAGGTCGCGCTCGATGCCGGTGCCGACGACGTGATCACGACCGACGAGGGTTTCGAGGTGCGCTGCGAAGTCACCCGCTTCGACAAGGTCCTTCAGGCCCTCGACCAGGCACGCATCAAGACCGCCAGCGCCGAAATCGCCTACATCCCCATCACCACGGTTCCGGTTAGCGCCGCGGTGGCCGCCAGCATCGAGAAGCTCCACGACAGCCTCGACGAACACGACGACGTGCAGCACGTGTTCTCCAACGAGGACGCACCGTAATGGCGGCAAGACGGCTTTACCACGAAGGGACGCCGATGGACGCGACTGAGGGTTGATCAGCGGATGCACGGGGGGCGCTCTCCGTCTCCTGCTGAATTCGTGTCCATTCGTGGTTCCTGACGGTAGGGATAGGGATCCGGGCTCAGCCGGGCTCCACTGGGGCCGTTCGGCCCATGGTTTGTCGCCTGCCGAACTGGTACGCTGGAGGACCGCGATCGCTTTCGCTCCATGCCCATTCCCTCGTTTCGCTACCATCCCGATCCCCTGAAGAGCGGCAGCGTCATCGTCTCCGACACCGGGTGTCACTGCTGCGGACGCAACACCGGGCATATTTACGTGGGACCGGTCTACGCCGAGACTCCGGAACTCGAGGAAGCGATCTGTCCGGATTGCATCGCCAGCGGATTGGCCCACGAGAAATTTGACGCCACGTTCGTCGACTCCGAAGCCTTTGACGACGACGCGCCAGCCGCCGTGGTCGAAGAGATCACCACACGGACGCCCGGCTTCTCCGCCTGGCAGGCGGAGCACTGGCCGTCCTGCTGCGGGGAACCGGCCGTGTTCCTTGAACCCGCCGGCATCGCCCGGGTGCGCGAGATCGACTACCGGCTCGAGGGTTCATTGATGATGCACATCGTGCACGATCTGGAAATCTCCGGCGGCGCCGCCCGCCACACCCTGGAGTCGCTGAAACGGGATCAAAGTCCCACCGCTTACGTCTTCCGCTGCCGCCACTGCCACAGCCACCTCGCCCGCATCGACTTTCTCTAGACCCAAGACAGTCAGTTGAACCACGAATCGACACGAATCCAGAGCGAGATAGGGGGAGTTCAGTACCTGAATTGACCTCACCCCAAAGTGACCCATCCGTCGCAACTCTCGTTGCCTGTTTTCAACTTGTTATCCGCAGTTGAAGTGAATCGATCCGTTCATAAACCACGGATCCCGCGGCCGCGCACGCGCGTCAACCTAAGGGTGGTGTTCGTTGGAGGTGGGGTCGCCGACCCCGCGGGGATTGGCGTCGCGTGAAGAAACGATCACCGGAGGCGGGACCGGTCGGTCCCGTCGCGGCCTCAGCGAGGCCACCTCCAACAAGAACAATGCGATTCCCCAGGCCCAAGCCTTAATTTGACGCGCATGCGCGGCCGCGGGACAGATAAACGCGGATTCGGTCTACAAGCAGTTCCTCACCTGCAAGGTGAGTGCCCACTTTGGCTCAGCTCGTTTGTATCCGTGTTGATCCGTGTCCATCCGTGGTTCAATCGCGGTTCTTAGGTTCATTCGTGTCGATTCGTGTCCATTCGTGGTTCAACCATCCGCATCCGTCTCAGGCGGACTCGGGAAGGAACGTCGGAAATGCCAGTCCGGTGGCCAGCCCGATTCGGCCGCAGGCCTGTGCCGCGTGCAGCTCCAGATTGCGCCCGCCCCACGAATAAAGCGTGCGCACCAATCCACCCGCCGCACACGGAGCGAGAATGACCGGACTGCCGCCGCGCATTGCGTCCAGCGCGTTCCACAGCAGCGCGGTTGCTGTCGTCTCGTCCACCGCCACACCTGGACCGATCATGCCGTGGTGGGGATGCAGGCTGGCCACCATTACGCCGAGCAGATCGCCCCGGGACGACTCCTCCACCCACACGCGCCAGTCGCCCACTGGATTCGTCAGGAAAAAGCGGTAGTCCTGCTCCCGGTCGATCCCCTGCAGCCGGCGCTCCAGCTCGGCGATCCGCGGCGCCTCGTCGGACCGCGCCTGTCGTATCCGGGACGCCCCCACGGGCGGCGGAACCGGAAGCCCGGCCGCCGGAACCGGCACGACGATGTCCTGGTAGAGCGTGTGCGGAACGAATCCGAGGCGCGAGTAGAGTGAAAACGAATCGAGGTTGAGCAGGCTGGAAACCAGCCGCACCGGCACACCCCGGGAATGGGCCTTGGCCAGCACCGGTTCCAGCATTGCGCGGGCCACCCCGCGGCCCTGCGCCTCCGGGGAAGTCGCGACGATGCCCACCGACACATGGGTCGGACGGGGATGCACAAAACACACCCCCAGCAGTTCGCCGGTGGCTTCGTCCCGCGATGCCACGGCCTCTCCAGGATCCAACGTGGCATAGACCTGGGGAATCAAGCGGTACGGTTCCGACTCGGACCCGAAGCGATGTCCCTGCCGCAGTTTCGACTCGTACCAGGCAACGAGCGAGCGATGCAGCAGCCGCGCCACCGCGTCATGATCCTCCGGTCCCACCGTTCCCAAGACTCCCGGGCGTTTCATCTCCTTGATTGTGACGCTGAAGTGCGGCGATAGTTACGTCGGCGGGCGATCCTACTTCAACGCCAGAATGACCGCACCCGCCGCGATCAGCCCGCCCCCGAGCAGGGTCTTCCAGGTGAGCGCCTCGCCGAGGAAGAGGGCGGCGAGCACGAGGACGAAGACGACGCTCAGCTTGTCAATCGGCGCCACCCGGGAGGCATCTCCCAGCTGCAGGGCGCGAAAGTAGCAGAGCCACGACAGTCCGGTGGCGATTCCCGATACGGTCAGGAAAAACCAGGTGCGGGGCGCCACCGCCGCCAGGGCACCCGGCCGGACGGTAAACCAGGCCACGCTCCAGGCGAACACCAGCACGACGGTGGTGCGTATTGCGGTAGCCAGATTGGAATCGACGCCACTGACCCCCACTTTGGCGAGAATTGCCGTCAAACCCGCAAACAACGCCGAGAGCAACGACCAGGTGAGCCAGTTCATGCCGCGAAACGATGGCAAAACCCGGCCTGATTCCAAGTCCAAGTCTGCCGGACTCGCACCAGGACAGCGCCGTGAGCGCGACCCCGCCGCCCACCCCCGCACGTCAAATCAGATTGGGAACGGCGTGTCCGATCGGGAATTTCAGCCCGTAGTAGGACTCCGTTTTCGACTCCTGCCGCCACAGTTCCGCCACCCGCGCATCGGTCCCGTACTGGCGCATTCCGTTTTCCCAGTTCCGCCAGACGCTCGGATAGATGTAACCGGCGCTGAAGAACAGCCACTCTTCTGCGCACAGGTTGAAGTAGTCCACAAAGGCCTGCGTGTCGTCGACCGTGAAGGCCCCTTCGCGGTGAAGGGCGCGCGTGAGCCGCTCATTCAGCAGGTCGTAGCGCTCGTTGAAGTTGACAAAGAGTTCGCGGAAACTGGCCGACTCCTGGGCGTGCCGGGCGTGAAGATGAAAAACAAGGGCCCACACTCCACCGATCGCCGCCAGGATCAGCAAAGGATCCGAATAGTATTCAGGGAAGAAGGGAGATGCCAGAATGAGAATCGCGGTCACGAGGACCGCCAAACGCCAAATCTTCCGTCGATTGATGAAAGCAGACATAGTTGGGGGAGCTGACCATTTTGGGCAGAATCCACCCCCCAGCGCCAGAACTTCCTTCGCAGCCCCTGGTTGCAAAGATCGAGGCAACGTCGTCTCCGTTGGAGGGGCTCTTCCCGCGTCCGCGCATGCGCGTCAACTTACGGGCCAGGCGTGAGCAATCGCATCGGTTCGGTTGGAGGTGGCCTCGCCGAGGCCGCGACGAAACCGCCCGGTCCCGCCTCCGCGGTCCGGTTTCTCCATGCGACGCCCATTCCCGCGGGGTCGCCGACCCCACCTCCAACGGATTTCTGCCGGGCATCTGGCGCGCTCTGCAGGCCCCTTTCCTTTTGAGTCGCCATCCTCGACTCCACCGCCTTCAACAAGGGCGTTCTTTGATGGGGGCCTATAGCTCAACGGTTAGAGCAGAGGACTTAAGTAAGGGTCGGCGGCGGGGAAACCCGTCGTTAGTCAGGTGTAACTTCGGTGAACGGCCTGCTTCGCTTCCGCGGAGCGACCCAACGCCGAGCCAAGTCCCGCCTTTTGGCGGGAAAGGTGTAGAGACCATAATCACCCACCTTCGGGCCGCACCCGCGACCCATGGTGAAGGCATGGTCCAGACCACGCATCCCGCCCCCCGGCGGGAGCGGCGAAAGCCGAAGTGGTAAGCATAATCCTTTGGTTCAGGGTTCGAATCCCTGTGGGCCCACCAACTCACCGCGCCTCGGTGAGTTGCCCTGAGCCGGCACCATGCATTTGAACCACGAATTGACACGAATCCACACGAATGAAAACAGGCACTGGAAGTTGCGAGGCATTGGCTCACTCTTTGGAGAGGTAAATTCAGGTGCTCGACTCTTCGTATCTCACTCCGGGTTCGTGTCCATTCGTGTCAATTCGTGGTTTCTTGCCTGAATGATTGCGGCTAAGCAAAGTGGAACGGGCACGCTCAAAGATTGAACCCGCCGCCTCCACGCGGTAACGTTTGGAGATGAACTCGATCGAAAGAGTCCGAGGACTCGTTCGCGGAGAGGACGTGGACCGGCTTCCGGTTCAGCCGATGGGGATGATGTTCGCCGCCCGGCACGCCGGTATTCCGTTTATCGATTACACGCGCGACGGCAGCAAGATGGCCGAGGCCCAGCTGCGCTTTGCCGAAGACTTTGGCATCGACTGCCTGCTGACCTGCTCGGATCCGGCGCGCGAGGTGATCGACATCGCCGGCGCCGGCAGCGTGGACTGGTTCGTCGATCAGGGACCGGCCATCAATGAAGACCGCGCGGCCCTGCTCGAAAAGGAACGCCTGCGAACCTTCCGCGTGCCCGATCCCACCGGAGGCGGGCGCATGCACGACCGCGTGCGGAGCATCGAGGAGATGCGGCGCCGCGCCGGTCCGGGCATGTCCATCGTCGGGTGGGTCGAAGGCCCGCTCGCGCTCGCCGCCGAGTTGCGCGGATTGAACACGATCATGCTCGATTTTGTCGATGACCCGGACTTCGTCCGCGCCCTCCTGGCATTTTGCGCCGATGTCGCCATCGCCTACGCCCCGGCTCAGATCGCCGCCGGCGCGGACACGATCGGCATGAGTGACGCCGCCGCCGGTTTGATCGGGCCCACCCTCTACGCCGAGTTCCTCTGGCCGGAACAAAACCGGGTGCTCACCACCCTGCGACACCGTCACCCCGAAGTCCTGCTCCGCCAGCACATGTGCGGCCGCATCGACCCGCTCTTCCGCAAGATGGCGGAACTTCCGGTCGATATCTACGAGATCGATTTTCCCGCCAGCCTCCAGCGGGCACGGACCGAGTTGGGGGAACAACGGGTGCTCGCAGGCAATGTTTCCACCATCACCGACCTGCTGCAAGGGACCCCAGAGCACGTGTACGAGACCTGCCGGCGCTGCCATCAGATCAGCGGCCGTTTCCACATCGTCGGCGCAGGCTGCGAACTCTCACCCTTCACCCCGGCGGCAAACCTGCACGCCCTGGTCGCCTACGCCCGGGATCACCGACCGGACGGCTCGCGCTCGGCAACGGTGCCCGCGCGGTCGGAGGCACTCCGCAGCGATCATACTCCGGTGCCAGTGGTGTAGGCCGGAACGGTTCCATCGACCACGAGTTGACCCGAATCAACACGAGGAGACACGAAAAGAAAGAGATCGGAGTGCGGCGAGGAACCCAATCACGAGAAGGTGAGCTGAGTCAGGGCTGCAGTTTGTTCCCGCGCTCCTCTGAGTTCGTGTCGGTTCCTTCCGCGACTGCACAGACGCGTCAACTGCGGGTCATGGGCCGCAGAGCGAACCCACGCTGCCGTGGAAACCACGGTTCACTGCCCTGGAGGGCGTCGCTACGACGACGCCGGGGATCGATCCACGAACCACCGCGCATGACCGGTCTTGATGAAGCGACGCGCAACCCGCGGCGTCAGAGCGACGCCCTCCATCGAAGGGCCGTCG
>JAEUGZ010000528.1 GCA_016794725.1 Opitutaceae bacterium
GGATCGGTCGCGGTGAGGTTCACCGTCGTGGTGATCTGCGGAAAACTGTATTGCGAGCGGAAGTAGCTGCCGCCGAATTCGCTGTAGAACGAGAGGCGCTCGGGAATGAAGTCGTGTTCGAACGTGCCATTGATGCTGGAGCGCTCCTCGGGTCGATAAACGATGGAACGGCCGTAGCGGGGACTCAGGTTGGCGCGATCCGCGGAACCGTTGAAGCTCTCCGGCGTGAGCGCACTGGCCTGGGCGGCAGTCAGGCCGGTCGGGAGAGCGGCAATCCGGGCATTGGGGTTGCCGGGAATTCCGAGTCCGCCCGTGGTGGCGTTGAGGACAATGGTGCCGGGGGCCGCGGCGAACGCCGGGATGATGTACTGCTCAAAGATGGGACGCCCGCTGACGGTGAGCGCGGAGGATTGCGGGTAGCGATCGAGTGCGCGCTGCAGGAAATCGCGGTCGTCGAGGTAAAGCGGCTCGGTCTTTTCGTAGGCGAGCGTCATCGAGAGCCGGGTGCGTCCTTCGTTGAACGCGCGACCTTCGAAGTAACTCATGCCGTACTTGGTTCCGCCGCCATCGGTGCTGGTGCTGAACGTCGCGGTGAGATCGCGGCCGGCGTAGTCCTTGCGCAGGATCACGTTGATGACCCCACCGATCGCGCCACCACCGTAGACCGCAGAAGCGGAGGACGGGAGAATTTCGATGCGCTCGATGGCGCCGATGGGAATACGGCTGAGGTCGGCGCCGGCGGTGAGATTGCCGCGCTGAAGCCGTCGGCCGTTGACCAAAATGGCTGTCTGCGTTGAGGCAAAGCCCCGAAGTTTGACTTCGGAGTTCTGGAATGTTGCTCCACCCGCGATCTGCGGGTTTCCGACCTGCCCTTGGAGGCTGACGCTGCCATAGTCACTGGTTTGCGGCACGAAGCGCATCAGTTCCTCGAAGCTGGTCACGCCCATGCGATCGATGTCGACGCGACCGATCACGTCATAGTTGAAAACGCCGGTCTCCGAGGTGTTGAAAATCGTTTGGTTGACCGGACCGTTGATCTTGGAGGACGACACCTCCACCCGCTCAAGTTCGAGGGTGCCTTTGTTGTTGGTCATGCTTTTCTGCGGGCGGCCGCTCGCTTGGGCCGCCCTTGCGGCGTTTGGGTCGGTGGCCCGGTTGACCGCCAGCGCGCCGGTCTTTTCATCCTGAAGGACGTAGAGGTCGGTGCCGGCCAGCATGCGATTGATGGCCTCCATCGCGGTCAGCTCGCCCTTGACCGGCTTGGTGGTGATTCCCCGGACCTGTTCCACGGGATAAACCAGTTCGCGGCCCGACTGTTCGGAGAAACGCTTGAGGGCGGCGACCGCGTCGTCCGCGGGAAGATCGTAGGCCTTGCGCGTCGTGTCCGAGGCAGTGACGGCGTGGCAGAAGCAGAGCGCAAGCATCACCGCAAGGGTGCGATGCAAAAGCGCGGGCAGGAGTCGGACTGGGTTCATCGGGTGGTGTGTGGTCATGCGTGGGAGATCCCCGCCTGCGAAGGTCAACGCGGGCGGTTTCAAACCAAGCAGACGAACCGGCGGTCCGTTTCCGTGAGAAAAATTCCGCGGCCCGCGGCGATTCTAGTGCCGATCTTCGGCCCGCCGTAAAATCACGCGGTCCGGCTGGCGTTCGACCCGAATGCCAAATCCACCTTCGAGCAGACGAAGAAACCCCTCGAGGTTGTCGACCCGGAACGTCCCACCCAGTCGCAGGTCACCCAGGTCGCGCTCGCCGAGGACAATCGGGATCGCGCTCTGGCGGTTGAATTCCACCAGGGCTTCGGACAACGGTGTATCAACTAATTCAAGTCGTTTGGCCTGCCAGGCCAGCGCGGTGGCCACCTGGGCGATGGAAACGGCCTTCACCACCGGGGGCGCCGCCGTCGGACCGGTTTCGACCAGCAGGCGTTCACCCGCGGCCACCTGCGGCGTGGGCGAGCTGGAAGGCGCGGAGACTGCGGGGGGCGGCGCCACCTCGACCCGCCCCTCGGTCACCAGAACCTCGACGGCATCCGGTGCCATGCGCACATTGAAGGCGGTGCCGACCGCGCGGATCGCCACCGTTCCCGCCTGCACGATGAACGGGCGGGCCGGGTTCTTGGCCACGGTGAAATAGGCTTCTCCCCGCGTGAGCAAGACCCGCCGCTCCGCATCGGAGTAGGCGATGGTGACCTCCGCGCCGCGGTTCAAGTCCACCATCGAACCGTCCTCAAGGACGCGACGCGTGGCACCGGACTCCACCGTGGCCTCCACAGGCGAGGACTCGGGTCGCAGGTCGGTTCGAAGCCATCCCACCACTCCCACCGTTCCCACGATCATGGCCGCCGCGGCGACCGCGATCCAGGAGCGAAGCCCCCTCCGACGAAGCGTCTTCGTCCGCACGGCGAGAAGATCGGGATTGGGGAGCGGACTGTGTTCCGGACGCCAGGCGGAGAGGCGACCCAGTGCCTTCCAGGTCTTTTCCAATTGTGCCACCGCGGCGGCATGTCGCACATCCTGCCGCCGCCACTGCAGGTATTCATCCTGTTCCGCAGGCGTCAGGCCACGGTCCACCCGTGAGAGCCAGGCGGCGGCGGCAACTTCGATGGGGTCGGCAGAAATGGGGTCGGGGTCGAACATGGCGGGGCGTTCAGGGCAGTCCGTGACGGGCCAGAAACTGGGCACAACGCCGCATCCCATTGGCGACCTGGGTTTCCACGGTGTTTTCGGAGATATCCAGCTGCAGCGCAATCTGGCGCTGGGACAGCCCGTAAATCTTGCGAAGCGTCAGAACCTGTCGGCAGCGTTCGGGAAGGGACTGGATGGCCTGGGTCATGAGTTCGAGCTCCTGGGATTTTTCGACCGTTTCAGGCACACCCATACTCTCATCCATATAGACGGATGGGCTGTCGCTTTCCGTGATCGGTTCGAAGGCAACCACCTGATTGCGGCGCAATTGGTCCAGCGCAAGATGCCGTGCCGTCGTGTAGAGCAAAGCGCGCGGCGTCCGAATCTCACCGGAGGCACGCGCCTTCCAAACCCGGGTCAACGCCTCCTGAACCAGATCGTCCGGATCGACCAGGGATGGAAACGTGCTGCGCAGCCAGGCACGCAGCGGCGCTTCGTGCACTTGCACCTCTTCGGCAAACCAGCGGGCATTCTCAGACGAAGGAAGATTCACAACCGTGGCGCGGACGGTGCCGATTTTCCG
>JAEUGZ010000058.1 GCA_016794725.1 Opitutaceae bacterium
GTGTCGCTGCGCCCTTCCCGCGGCAGGAGGTTCAGGTTGATCTGGACCTCCCCGGAGGGATCGAAAACCAGGGTGCGCCGGCCGTCGTCGATGACATGCCAGCCATAGGGAACCGCAAACTGGGATCGTAATGAACATGCCGATACGACAGCCCGCCGGCCCGCGTCGTCGGTCGCCACCACCGCCGGCACCAATCCGACCCCGCGGTTGCGCAGCGTCACGTTGGTCGGATGGCCGGGGTCGAGCGCGGCGTCCGTCGCCGCCAGCGCATAGTTCGCGAGCGAACGGCAGACCTCCACCGCGGAACCGCCCGGGCCGGCCGCGCCCCCGCCGACCAGCTCGACCGAAGGTTCGGAGCGGGTCAGGTCGGACTGGGAAACGGGAAGGGAACAAGGGTGCGCGGCATCCATGGAACGGTCGGCGCAGGACAGGCACCAGCCTACCAGCTCCCCCGCCCCGGCACTCTGGGCCAATCGGCCCCCAAACTGCCGCCTCCGCCCTCGGGCGGGCGGCCCGTGACACGGACCGACGTCGGCTATGGCAGGCCGAGCACTTGGATGGCCTTCAAGCCGGCGGCGTGACGAGTCTCCACCCCGAGCTTGGCGAAAATACGTTCCAGGTGCGTCCGTACCGTATACGGCCGGATGCCAAGAATTCCGCCCACCTCGGGGTTGGTCTTGCCCTGGGCCACCCACATCAGCACCTCCGCCTCCCGCGCGGTCAGTCCGAGCCCTTGTTCGAGGGGATCCGGCACCCATTCCCGGACCGGGATGGGCGCCGCCTCGGCTTTGCGGCGAAGATCCCGGATCATCCGGGACAACGACCAAGCCTGGCGAAAATGGGGGCAAAGCGCATTGAAGAGGTCGCGTTCATCGCGTCGGAACCCCCGCTTCCGACGCAGCACCGCCACGCAGATCACGTCCTCGCCGCGCCGGAGATTGACGCTGAGATCGTCCGCAACCCCGATGGGGCGGTAATAGTCTCCGTAGATCGCGAGCCGGTGGAGGGACGGGGTCGCGATGAAATCCGACAGGGCAAGCGCCTCCCCCGATCCGGTCAGTTTCCGGTAGTCGGACGGCGCGAACTCGCTGAAGTGAGCAAAAAAGGCTGGCAGCAGGCGCTCGTGGTCTACGCTGGCCGGGCGCAAGGCCACCTGCCGGCGCTCCTGACTTTGCTCGCGCACCACCACGCCGTGGGATTCACCCGGGATCAGTTCGCTGACCACGGAGAGAAACGCACCTGCCGGATCACCCGTCTCGGAGGACGCATAGAGGGCGGGTAACGCAGCCTGCAAGGCCTGCAGACTCTCCGAAGACAATCGAGCCGGACCACGAGCAGGGGACGAGTGAACGCGTGTGGCTTGCATCAATGTCGATGCAACGGGTTTTCAGCGCACCCTGGCAAGTCCGGCGGAGGCCCCTGGGCCATTCGGCCCCCCGCTCGTCCCCCAACCGTCGTATGGTCGATCCGGACCCGCGGTGATAAAACACTCCCCTGCCGCGGGGACACGCACCATGCGCCGTCGCCGCTTTGAACCCACGTCCAACCGTGATCGCCCTGCGATCCCCCTTTGATCATGCACGTTTCTCCTTCTTCCCTCCTTGCCGCCAGTCTGCTGCTGGCCCCCCTTGCGTCCTCCGGCGCCCCCAAAGTCACGACCGCCTCAGGTCAGGCTCCCGCCGATCTCAACACGGCCGTTGCCGCCTTCCGTCTCGAAATCGGTCTTGGCGGTCCCGGAAACACCACCAACGGCCCATTTTTCAACGGGTTGCGCAATATCAACTGGGATGGCGCCCCCGACACCGCGGCGGCCCCGAACGCCATGCCCGCGGATTTCTTCAACAACAACGTTCGCCGCGGCGCCGTCTTCACTTCTCCGGGCGGCAGCGTGCAGGTGAGCGCCGACTCGGACAATCCCGCGGGTGCCGCGGTCCGTTTCGCCCATCTCGATCCGTCCTATTCGACGCGGTTCAAGGCCTTCACGGAACAACGCCTGTTCGCCGCCGTCGGCAGCACGGTCATTGACACGCAGTTCTTTGTCCCCGGCAGCCCGGCCACACCGGCCACGGTCAACGGCTTTGGTGTCGTCTTCACGGATGTCGACTTGGCCAACGTCAGCACGATCGAGTGCTTCGACGCTCAGAACGTGTCGCTGGGCAAATTCGCGGCGCCCATCGCCGACAACGGCCTGTCCTTCGTGGGCGTCTTCTTCCAGGACGGCGAGCGCGTCGCCCGGGTCCGCGTCACCCACGGCACGACGCCGCTGGCGGCCGGCGTGGTCGATACGGCCACGGTCGACGTCGTGGCCACCGATGACTTCATGTTCGGTGAACCGCTCCCGCTGACCACCAACGCCACGCTGATCAACGTCTCCACCCGGGCCCGCGTGGGAACGGGTGAGGATGTCGCCATCGCCGGCTTCGTGGTCGGAGGCACTCAACCCAAACTCGTGCTCGTCCGCGCCGGCGGCCCCGCACTCGCTCCGTTCGGAGTCGTCGGCACGCTCGCCAACCCGCAGCTCACCCTGCAGACAGCGGGCGGCGAGCTGGTGGCCACCAACGACAACTGGGGCAACCGCCCGGAACTGGCCCAGGCCGCAACCCGCACCGGCGCCTATCCGTTTGCCGCCGGCTCGAACGACGCCGCCGCCCTGGTGGTCCTCAATCCCGGCGCCTACTCGTTGCTGGTGTCCGGAGTCAATGGAGGCACCGGCATCGCCCTGCTCGAAGTCTACGAAGTCAAATAACCTCGTCCCGGCTCGCCCTTCCGTCTGCATCGGCGCCCAACCCTTGATCGCGCTCCGACCCGTCCCGCCGCGCTCGCGGCGGCGCGGGATCGGGTTCCGCACTTGGCAAATCGCCAGCAGCGGGTAGGATTTCGATTCCCTGCGCCGCCCTCCTTCATGAGCGACCTCACCGATCTCTACCAACAGGTTATCCTCGATCACAACCGCCGTCCGCGCAACCGGGGCGTTCTGCCCACGGCCAATCGGGTGGCACACGGGGACAATCCGACTTGCGGAGACCAGTGCAGCGTCTACCTCCGGGTGGACGGCGATCGCATCGCCGAGATCAGCTTCGACGGCCAGGGGTGCGCCATCTCACAGGCCAGCGCCTCGTTGATGACCACCCAACTCAAGGGAAAGTCTGCTCCCGAAGCCCGCGCCCTCTACGATTCCTTCCATCACATCGTCACCTCGGGGGAGACCCCGGACGAGATCAGCGACCTGGCCGCCTTCGCCGGCGTGCACGCCTTCCCGGCCCGCATCAAATGCGCGACCCTGGGCTGGCACGCCGCCTTGGAAGCCCTGACCTCGCCCGCCGCCGTGACGCCCGCCTCCGGCGCCTGAGCGCCGGGCCCGCCACCGTCGTCCGATGGGTTCGGGCGACGCCACTCCCCCGCGGGGTCGGCGACCCCACCTCCGTCGGACGCCAATCTCGGTTTCAGGTGGAGATGGCCTCGGCGAGGCCGCGACGGGACCGGTCCCGCCTCCGCTTGCCGCAACGCTCACGCGTCGCCACTTCGGGCCTGACGCGCCGTCCTGTTCCTGTCACCGTATCCACACCTCGGCGGCCCCACCGCCGTCCCGCCTGTTCAAACCGCGCCGCGACCCGGTCGCGTTGCCTTACTTCGTCTCCCGCATTTCGGGAGAACATTTCAGTGAACCACCGTTGCTCGTTCGAATCCGTCCCCGTCATGAATACGCTGCTCTCCGTCGCACCCACCCGCGACTTGTATTCAACTTATCACTCCACTCACTCCGTTCGCCGCGCGCCTGCCCTGGCCCTGGCCCGCGCCGGCCTGGGGCTGCTCGCCGGCCTCTTCCTCGCCCCCGGTGTCACCGGAGCCCCGGCCGCGCCGGCCGGGCTGCCCGCACCCCTCTTTGACCAGTTGGGCAGCCACCACCACCCGATCACCACGCGCTCGCAGGAGGCCCAGCGCTACTTCGACCAGGGCCTGCTCCTGCTCTTCAACTTCAACCACAAGGAAGCGATCCGTTCCTTTCAGGCGGTGGCCGCGCTCGACCCGGACTGCGCCATGGCGCACTGGGGCGAGGCGTTCGCCCACGGTCCGCACATCAACGCACCGATGTTCGACGAGGCCATCGCGCCGGCCTGGGCTGCCCTGCAGGCCGCACTCGCCCTGCGGTCCAAGGCCAGTCCCCGGGAGCAGGCGTACATCGACGCCCTCGCGAAACGCTACGTCGCGCCCGGGCGGCCCCACGATCGCGCCGCCCTGAACCAGGCCTTTGCCGACGCCATGAAAGCCGTGGTCGACGCGCATCCGGATGACGCCGATGCCACCGTGCTGTTCGTCGACGCCGTGATGAACACAACGCCCTGGGACTACTGGCAGTCCAACCGGACCGACCCCAAGCCCGTCATCGCCGACGCCTTGCGCCGTATCGACCGCGTGCTGGCCCGCCAGCCCGATCACCCGGGAGCCAACCACCTGAACATCCACCTCGTCGAAGCCGGTCCCGACCCGGCGCGCGGGCTGCCCAGCGCGTCACGGCTCCGTCGTTACGCGCCAGCTGCGGGACACCT
This sequence comes from Opitutaceae bacterium, assembly GCA_016794725.1. Classification (GTDB taxonomy): domain Bacteria; phylum Verrucomicrobiota; class Verrucomicrobiia; order Opitutales; family Opitutaceae; genus UBA6669. Next base: position 4,548 of record JAEUGZ010000058.1, read on the forward strand.
GGTGCACATGCCATCGCACATCTACATCCGGGTCGGTCAGTACCAGGACGCGGTTGAGTCCAACCTCGAGGCCGCCCGCGCCGACCGGCAGTACATCAGCGCCTGCCGTGTCCAGGGATTCTACCCGGGGGTCTATTACCCGCACAACCTGCACTTCCTTTGGTTCGCCCACCTCTTCCAGGGACAGGCCCAGGCGAGCTTGGAGGCCGCCAACCAGGTCGCGTCCTACGCCTTGTCCCCGCTCTGCGGCACGCCGGTCTTCGAAAAGCCGCGCTTCACCTGGCTGCCGCTGGTGACGCAGCTTCGCTTCGGTCGCTGGGACGCGGTTCTGGACCAGGTCGAACCGCCGGCCGACCAGCCGTTTGACCGCGCCATCTGGCGTTACGCCCGGGCCCGGGCCTACGCGGCGCGGAGCGACGCTGCCGCGGCGCAGCGTGAACTGGAGGCCCTGGAAAAACTGGCGGAGTCCGCCGAGGTCAAGGCCGTCGACAATCCCGCGTTTCCAGCGTCGCCCACCCTCCAGGTCGCCCGCCACCTCGCCCGCGCCAGTGTGGCCCAGGCCAAGGGTGACCGTGCAACGCAGATCGCGCAGCTCCGTGAGGCCGTCGCCGCCGAGCACGCCCTGCCGTACATGGAGCCCTCATTCTGGTGGTACCCGACCCGGCAAACCCTCGCGGCCGCCCTCGCCCAGGCCGGCCGCTGGGCCGAGGCCGAGCAGGAATTCCGTCTCGACCTGGAGGAGTTCCCGCGCAACGGCTGGTCCCTCTTCGGTCTGCTTCACTGTCTCCGTTCGCAGAAGAAGGACGACGCCGCCGCCATGGTCGAAACCGAATTCAAACGCGCCTGGTCCCACTCCGACGTAGCCCTCCGCCTGGAGTGGTTGTAAGCCTCATGCTGCAACCCTAAGCGGGGAATTAGGACGTGGAGCGCCCGCACAGCGCGCCTGCCCCTCCGTTGGAGGTGGCCTCGCTGAGGCCGCGACGGGACCAACCGGTCCCGCCTCCGTTTTCCGAATTCTTCACGCGACGCCATTCCCCGCGGGGTCGGCGACCCCACCTCCAACGGGGGTCTCCTTCCGCGCACACCAACTCGGGGTGGGAAAATCGACACAAGCCCGGCGATTTTTGTTCGTTTTGGAACCGGCTCGGGCTCAACCGCGGGCGGCCCCCGGTCGAACTTCGTCACAACGCACGTCCGCATAACTTACCACCTATTAAATTATCAACAAACGACTTACATTAGGCATCCGGCAGACGGTAGCAATAGTTCACCCCTGCCGCCGAGTCCAGCCATGAACTTCTTTCACACGAACCGATAGCAATTGCGGTCGGTGGCGCGGGACTCGCTACGGTGGAGGGAGTTCACCTTCGCCACATGGCCATTCACGCCGCCCTCCACCACAAGACCGTTTATCGCTACGACCGTCTGGTCGGACTAGGTCCCCAGGTTGTGCGACTACGACCTGCGCCGCACTGCCGGACTCCAATCGTCTCCTACTCGCTGCGAGTGTTTCCGGAGCAGCACTTCATCAACTGGCAGCAGGACCCGCATGGAAACTACCAGGCGCGCCTCGTGTTTCCGGAGAAAACGAAGGAGCTGTCGATCGAGGTCGACGTGGTGGCGGAGATGGCGGTGTTCAACCCGTTCGATTTCTTCCTGGAGCCGTCCGCCAACCAGTTTCCCTTTGCCTACGAAGCAGTCACCGCCGGCGAACTCGCCCCCTACCTGCGCAAGGACCCGCTCACTCCGCGCCTGTCTGCGTATCTCGACACGATCGAACGCAAGCCCACCGCGACGATCGACTTTCTCGTGGCGCTCAACCAGCGCCTCCAGGGCGCGGTCAAGTACGTCATCCGCCTTGAACCCGGGGTTCAGTCGCCGGAAGAGACCCTCGGAATCGGCTCGGGCTCCTGCCGCGACTCCGCCCTGCTGCTGGTTCAGATTCTGCGTCACCTCGGCCTCGCGGCGCGTTTTGTCTCGGGCTACCTGATCCAGCTTCGCCCGGACCAGAAATCCCTCGATGGTCCCTCCGGCGCCGAGGCGGACTTCACCGACCTGCACGCCTGGACCGAGGTGTTTCTGCCCGGCGCGGGCTGGATTGGGTTTGACCCGACCTCCGGCCTGCTCGCCGGCGAAGGCCACATTCCCCTCGCCTGCACGCCCGAGCCCTCCGGGGCGGCACCGATCAGCGGCGGGGTGGAGAAGAGCGAGGTCAAGTTCGAGTTCGGCATGGAGGTGCGCCGTATCCATGAATCTCCTCGCGTCACCCTGCCCTACACCGACGCCCAATGGGACGCGATCAACGCCCTGGGCGCCCGCATCGACCAGCGGATCCGCAGCGCCGATGTCAGGCTGACCATGGGCGGCGAGCCGACGTTCATTTCGATCGACGACATGGACGGTCCGGAGTGGAACACCGCCGCGGTGGGCCCGACCAAGCGGAGACTGGCCGATAAACTGATCAAGCGCCTCTGGCAGCACTACGGGGAAGGAGGCTTCATTCACTACGGCCAGGGCAAGTGGTATCCGGGCGAGTCCCTCCCCCGCTGGGCCTTGACCTGCCTGTGGCGCCGGGACGGCCAGGCCATCTGGAAGGATCCGGCCCTGCTGGACAATTTTGACCGCCCTCCCGGCCTCACCACCGTCGACGCCGAGCGGTTTGCGCACACCCTCGCCCGCCGGCTCGAGCTGGATCCTCAATGGATGATGCCCGGGTACGAGGACACCTGGTACTACCTCTGGAAGGAGCGCCGGTTGCCCGCCAATGTCGATCCGCTGAAGAGCCGCCTGAGCGACGCCGAGGAGCGCGTGCGCCTGGCCAAGGTCTTCGAGCAGGGACTGAACAAGGTCGTCGGCTATGCCATCCCGGTGGAACGCGCCCTCCTTGGCAACCGTCTGGGCTGGACCTCAGGTCCCTGGTTCCTGCGTCCCGGCACGCTCTTCCTCATCCCGGGCGACTCGCCCATGGGCTACCGGCTGCCCCTCGAATCGCAGCCGTGGAACTCGCCCAGCGACTACCGTTTCGGTATCGAAGCGGACCCTACGCTCGAACTCCCGCCGCTGCCGGATCGCGAAGCCCTCGCCCGCCAGTACTTTCGCTCCGTCGACCCTTCGTCAACTCCGGGCGCCGGCACCACCACGCCGCGCACGACCGCATTCGACCTGAGCGGATGGCCGTTCTTTGGACCCCGCAACGGCCAGCCGGGCCGCCCCGACATCCCCGCCCACCTGCGTCCCCGGCCCCTCAGCCTGCCGAGCGCCGACACGATGCCGGCGCCGCAGCAATCCGCCTCGTGGATCGTGCGCACCGCACTCTGCGTCGAGGCGCGCGAAGGCCACCTCTTTGTTTTCATGCCGCCGGTGGCGACCACGGAGGACTACCTCGATCTGCTTGCCGCGATCGAAGCCACTGCCGCCGAGCTCAAGCTGCCCGTGGTGATCGAGGGTTACCTCCCTCCCCACGACGCCCGGCTCAACTCGATCAAGGTCACGCCCGACCCCGGGGTCATCGAGGTCAACATCCACCCGTCCTCCACCTGGAACGAATTGGTCGAAAAGACCGAGACCCTCTACGCCGAGGCGCGGATCTGCCGGCTGGGCACGGAGAAGTTCATGCTCGACGGCCGCCATACCGGCACCGGCGGAGGCAATCACATTGTCGTCGGCGGAGCCACGCCGGCGGACAGCCCGTTCCTGCGCCGTCCCCACCTGCTCAAGAGCCTGGTCGCGTATTGGCACAACCACCCCTCGCTGAGCTACCTCTTCTCCGGGCTCTTCATCGGACCGACCTCGCAGGCTCCCCGCGTCGACGAGGCCCGCAATGACAGCCTCTACGAACTGGAAATTGCCTTCCGCGAACTCGACCGCCTGTCGGCCGACGGGGCCCGGGTGGCACCCTGGCTGGTCGACCGGATTTTCCGCAATCTGCTGACCGACGTCTCCGGCAACACCCACCGGGCCGAATTCTGCATCGACAAGCTCTACTCGCCCGACTCCGCCACCGGACGCCTTGGTTTGTTGGAGCTGCGTGCGTTTGAGATGCCTCCCCACGCCCGCATGAGCCTCGCCCAGCAGCTGCTGCTGCGGGCGTTCATCGCGCATTTCTGGGACCACCCCTATGCTCCGGAGCGACTCGTGCGCTGGGGCACCGATCTGCACGACCGGTTCATGCTGCCCCATTATGTCCGCACGGATTTTGCAGATGTCATCCAGGACCTCAACGACTGGGGACTGCCCTTCCAACTCGACTGGTTTGCTCCGCACTTTGAATTTCGTTTCCCGGTCAATGGGCACGTCCACTATCGCGGCATGACCCTTGAGGTCCGCCACGCCCTCGAACCCTGGCATGTCATGGGCGAGGAAGGCGCCGCCGGGGGTGCGGTTCGATTCGTCGACAGCTCCGTCGAACGCGTCCAGGTCCTGGTCACCGGCTGGGTGGGAGAACGCTACCAAGTCACCTGCAATGGCCGCCGGGTCCCGCTCCAGCCCACGGGCGTGAACGGCGAATGTGTCGCCGCGGTCCGTTACCGCGCCTGGCAACCGCCGTCGTGCCTGCACCCGACCATCGGCGTCGATTCTCCGTTGGTGTTTGATATCGTGGACACCTGGAATGGCCGCTCGCTCGGCGGCTGCACCTACCACGTGGCCCATCCGGGCGGACGCAACTACGTGACGTTCCCGGTCAACGCCTACGAGGCGGAATCGCGGCGACTCGCGCGCTTCTTCCCCCACGGTCACACGCCAGGCCACGCCGCGCCTCCCGCTCCCCGGGACATCGCCCCGGAACTCCCCCACACCCTCGATCTGAGAAATCCCGCCACGGTCCGACGGTAGGCCGCGCGCGGGGGACTCCGGATCCCGATCCTGCACGCCTCCTGTCAAAAGGGGTTGGAAATGATCCAAGATTGGCCGAGGCTGGCCCGTGACAGGGAGTTGAGGGTCGTCCGGCTGCGTTGGGCAGCGGGTACCTCTCCCGATTTCCGTCCGCTGCCCCGCATGCACCACCCCTCGCCTTCCAGCCGCCCTCGCACCCTGCCGAAGATCGTGGACGGGTGGCACAAACCCTGCGGTTACACCCTGCCATGACGCTGCCCGCGGCCCCCTTTTCCTCCCCATTGCTGAGCGGTTACGCCGGACTGAGCGGGCGGTATGACGAAGCGTTGGCGGCCGACGGCACCGTGCGCCCCGCCTGGCAGGAGTTCGCCCGCTCGCTGGGCAAGGATCCCCTGGCCACGCTCCGGGCGGCGGGCGAGGCCGCCCGCCGGGCAATCGTTGAACAGGATGTCAGCTTGAATCTTTATTCGGCGGAGAGCTCCGACGCCATCGCCTGGCCCCTCGACGTGGTGCCGCTGCTCCTCGGCGGGGAGGATTGGAACCGCCTCTCCGCCGGACTGCGCCAGCGTGCCCGGCTGTTCAACCTCCTGCTTCAGGATCTCTACGGGGCGCAAAAAATGCTCCGCCAGGGGCTGCTGCCGGCGGCCCTCGGCATGGCCAACCCCCACTTCCTGCGCGCCTGCGCGGGCCTGGGCAAGTCCCGCCAGCCCTTTCTGCACACCTATGCCGCGGATGTGGCGAGGTCCCCCGACGGGCGCTGGTGGGTCCTCCAGGACCGGCTCGACGCGCCATCCGGGCTCGGGTACGCGCTGCAGAACCGCACCATCGTGCGGCAGGTGCTGCCGGGCGCGTTTCACCATGCCCCGGTCAGCCGGCTGTATCGCTTTATCCGTGACTTCCGCGAATCGCTCGACCAGCTCCAGGCTCAAGGCGAGTCCTCCCGGCTGGTGCTGCTCACGCCGGGGCCCGCCAACGAATCGTACTACGAGCACGCCTACCTCGCTCGCTACCTCGGATGCCCGCTGGTGGAGGGCGGCGATCTCACCACCCGGGACCGCCAGGTCTTCCTTCGAACCGTGGGTGGACTCCGCCAGGTGGGTGTCATCCTCCGCCGGCTCGATTCCGAATTCTGCGATCCCCTTGAACTCGATCCGCGTTCCCTGCTCGGCGTGCCCGGGCTCGTGCATGCCGCGCAATCGGGCCGCGTCGCCATTGCCAACCAGCTGGGCGGCCGGGCGCTCGAAAGCACCGCGCTGCTGTCCTTCCTGCCCTCGCTTTGCCAGCACCTGCTCGGCGAGGAGCTGCTTCTGCCCAGCGCCGCCACCTGGTGGGGCGGCCAGATGTCGGCCCGCGACTATATCCTCGATCACCTGAGGGAACTCGTGATCAAGCCGACCTTCAGCGGGGCCGGCGCGCCGGCGACGGTGTACGGCGCCCTCCTCGACGCCGGGCAACGCGACGCCCTCGCCGCCCGCATCGCCGCCGAGCCCGCCGCCTACTGCGGCCAGGAACGCGTGCTGCTCGGCACCACGCCGGCCTGGGACACCGAATCCGCCTCCCTGCGCCCGACTCCCTTTGTCGCCCGCCTCTACGTTTCCACGAGCGAAGGGGAGTATCAGGTGATGCCCGGGGGCCTCGGCCGGTTCAACCTCTCGGGCGAGGACGCGATGGTCTCCCTCCAGAGCGGTTCCGTATCCAAAGACCTGTGGGTGCTCTCCAGCCAGCACAACGACGACCCTCCGGCCCATTTCGCCGCCGGGGCCTCCGAACGGCGGCACGGAGCGGCCACGCCCAGCCGGCTGGCCGACAACCTGTTCTGGCTCGGTCGCTACCTGGAGCGGACGAGCCAGGTGACCCGCCTGCTGGCCAAGCTCCAGCCGTTGCTGCGGGACGAAATCGCCGTCCTCGATCCCGGCGTGGCGGAGGACACGGTGGCGTTCCTCCTGCGACTGCAGGACCTGCACCAGCCGCTGACCGGTTCCCTCGAGGAACGGGCTGACTTTGTCCGGCGCATTGCCGCCGACCGCGCGCGTCCCGGCAGCCTCGCCGCCAACCTGCTGCGCCTGGCCCGCACCCTGGAAACGGCCAAGGTCCGGCTTCCTCCCGAAGCCTGGCGGGTCGCCCGCCAGCTGCGCCAGCTCAGTCAGGGCACCGCGGACTTCACCGAAGTCCAGACCCAGCTCTCCCAGCTCGACGGGCTCGCCGCCGAGACCATGGTCCATGACACCGGCTGGCGCTTCCTCGATCTGGGGCGCCGCATCGAGCGGGCGGTGCATATCCTCCAGCTCATTCGGGCGCTGCTCGAGCGTCCCACCGGCGCTCCCGAGCCGACCGAGTTCCGGCTGCAGACGTGCCTGCACCTGTCCGACAGCCTCTTCACCTACCGCGCCAGCTTCAGCGGCGCTTTTCATCCGGCGAGCGTCATGTCCTGGATGCTGGCCGAGCCGGAGAACCCGCGCGGCCTGCGCTTCCAGGCCGAGCGGATCACCGAACACCTCGCCGCCCTCCCCGACGAACTCGCCCCGCGGCCCGTCGAACTCCTGCGTACCACGGTCTTCCGGCTGCTCAGCTCGGTGCGGCTGGCCGACATGCAGACCCTCGCCTCCACGCCGGAACAGGCCTCCGAACTCTGGAACGACCAGCTCGCCCTGCTCGCCGATTTGAGCGACCGGCTGACCCAGATCTACTTCGCCCACACCGAACCGCCGGAGAACGGGGCCGGCTGAACACCGCCGCGCTCCGGCACCCGGGTCGTCATGCCTGTCTACCGTATTCATCACTCCACCACCTATCGCCACGGCGCGGCGGCCGCGATGGCCTGGCAGTCGCTGCGGCTGCAGCCGCGCCGCGAGGCCAGCCAGGAGTGCCTGGAATTCGACCTGGAAATCAACCCGCGGCCGGCCGACCTGTCGGTTCGAACGGACTACTTCGGCAACACCCAGCATGTCTTCACGGTCAGGGCCGTGCACCGGGAGTTCTCCATCCAGGCGCACAGCCTCGTGCGACGCGAGGAGCCGGCCCGGCCGGCGCGCCACGCGGCGCCCACCGCCGCGGCGGCCGCCGAAGCCGTCGATCTGGAAATCCTCCAGGGCGACTTCTCCCTCGAGCAATTCCGCCACCCCAGTCCCCTCGTGCCCGCACTTCCTGCCGTCGACAGTTTGACGGGAGCCGTGGATCCGGCGCTGCCGTTGCTGGAGTGGATGGACGCCCTCGGCGCGGTCTTTTCCCGCACCTTTCGTTTCGACTCCACCGCCACGCTGGTCTCAACGCCGCTGGAGGAGGTGCTGCGGCTGCGCCGCGGGGTCTGCCAGGACTTCGCCCATCTCTACCTCGCCGGCGCGCGCTCGCTCGGCCTGGCTGCCGCCTACGTCAGCGGCTACCTGCTGACCCAGCCCCCGCCTGGGCGTCCGCGCTTCATTGGCGCCGACGCCATGCACGCCTGGGTCTCCGTCCATGTCCCCGGTGCCGGCTGGGTCGACTACGATCCGACCAACCGGTGTTTTGCGGGCTCGGGCCACATCGTCGTCGCCCGCGGCCGCGACTATGCCGACGTCAGTCCGACCCGGGGGGTGTTCAATGGCGGCGGCGCGCAAACCCTCTACCTCGGCGTCACCGTCGAGCCGGAGCCGGAGTCCGCCTCCTGATCACCGGGCTTCCGGATCAGGCCGCTACTTCACGTTTCCGCGGCGCCACGTTCCGCCAGTGCAGAAAAATCTCGGCAAACAAAAGCGGCAGGACCCAGCAGGCCCAACCGATCGCGGCATACTTGCTCCGGCCGAGGCCGTTGAGAAGCTCGAGTTCCACAACGTACCGGAACGTCACGAATCCAAAGGTGACGATGTAGCTGCGGATCATCCAATCCCGGTGGGCGTCGAACCGTCGGTTGCGGATCGCCACCAGCGCCATGCCCAGCGTCACCCACCAGGCAACGCCGAGAAAGAACAGGCTGAAACCGAAGTCGGGCAGGCGGGCGCGCACCGCGAGCACGAAGGCTGCTCCTCCGCCCGCGAGGATGCCCAGGGCGTAGGCATAACCCAAAAGGCGGTGCGCTCGTGGCCACCGCAGCTTGAACCCAGACCAGAACTGGATCGGGCCCAGTGCCAGCGCGAGGGTCCCTCCCGCAATGTGCGCAATCAGCCAGATGCGATTGGGCCAGTACCGGCGGTAGCCCGTTTCGTTGTAGTTGGCAAAGTAGGCAAGGGCATTGTCCCACCAAAAGTGGGCCGCCACGCCAAGCAGCGTCAAGACCGCCAGCAACAAGAAGATCGACGACAGTGACATTCGAGATGTCCGCGGCACGGTGGTATCCATAGGTGGGGTTGACGCTGGTCCTGCTCCGGGACCGGGACCCACTCCAAGCGGTAGGACGGCGCACCACCCGGCGCAAGCCCACACTGGACTCAGCCGCCAAATCGACAGCTGTGGGCGCTGAAACCGGCTCCAAAGCCGACCAACCACCAGTCTTCATCGAGCGACGGCGGTCCTTGTTCCAGCTCATTCGCGAGAGCAAACAGCACGGAGGGACTGCTCATGTTGCCGAAGCGGCGCAGCACCTCCTTGCTCGCTCGCAGCGACTGGCCCGGCAGCGCCGTCTCGAGGGCCCGCAGGACGTCGCGTCCCCCGGTGTGGGACAACACCCGCCCGAGCGGGCGTCCTGCCTCTGGATCTGAAGCCCGTGCATGCAGAGTCGATACAGCCGCGGCCGCGA
>JAEUGZ010000066.1 GCA_016794725.1 Opitutaceae bacterium
CCATCCGTGGTTGAATCGCGTTTTTCGGTTCGATCGCATTTCTTGGCTGAAGTCACTCGTCCGCCACCGGTTGGCTCGCCGTCCTTGCTGCCTCGACCCAGCCCTGTCTTGATCGGCGCATGGCCTCTCCGCGTCGTCGTCTCTGGGTGGTGATGATCGGGGCTGGCTGCGGGCTTTTTCTCCTGCTCCTGCCCAGCTGGCAGTCAGGCAACAGCGCAAAGCCGGTCTCGGCCGTCAAGCCGGCGACTCCACTTGTTCCCACCTCCGGCGTTCCCGAAACCAGCCGGGCAACTGCATCTGTCCCCACCCGTCATCCTGAAGATGTGGACGCCTTTGATGGCATCGAACGCCTCAATGCCCCGGGTTTCACCGTGCAGGACGACCTCACCCTGCTCAGCGATCTGCTTCGTTCCTGGCAGACCCTGTTTCCTCATCAGGGGAACCCTTGGGGAGAGAACCGCGACATCACCGCGTCGCTCACGGGCAGCAACCCGCGGAGCATCGCCCTTCTTCCGCGTCGGCTTCCCGCCATCAATGCCGCCGGCGAACTCGTGGACCGCTGGGGCTCTCCCTACTTTTTTCACCAGTTGAGCGGCACGAGCATGGAGATTCGTTCCGCCGGGCCGGACCGCGTCCTGCACACCGCCGACGACGTGGTCCTGACGCCGTAACGGCTTCTCTCGCAATCCAGCGCACCCGCATACGCGTTAACTTTAGAAGCAGGTGGAGAGTTCGACCGAGGATATGCCTGCGGGATTGGTTCGGGTGAAGGGCGTCCACCTCGTCATTTCTCAAAGTTAACGCTTATGGGTCGGCGACCCCGCCTACAGCAGAATCCCCTCCTCCTTGGTTTGGAACGGTCGACGAATCGGGCCCGGGTAGACGGGCACCGGACTTATTCGGCATCCTTCCCAGACGGGGGCTCAAGAAACGTGTCCAGCTGGCGACGCTCCCGTTTGGTCGGACGGCCGGTGCCGCGTTCGCGGGCCAGCAGGTGCTGTACGCGCTGCTCCTTTGCCTTCTGCCACTCTTCGGCGGGCGTCGTCTCGGTGCAGAACTGGGCGACGAGCGGCGCTCCAACCCGTGACACGGGTGCGGCCAGCACCGTGACGGTGCGACGCACCACCCCTTGTTGCACCACGATCACTTCCCCGGGATGCACCTCCCGGGCCGGTTTCGTTGGCCGGTCCGCGATGGTCACCGTGCCCGCCCGACACGCAGCCGCCGCCAGGCTGCGGGTCTTGAAGAGCCGGACCGCCCAAAGCCATTTGTCGAGGCGAGCGGCGGAGTCGTCAGCAGGGTTCAACGGTGAGTCCACAGGAAGAAGGGTGCTTCGGTCGCGCCCACCACCGATGAACACGGACCGGAATGGGTTCAAGTTCTCTGACGCAGCCAGCGCCGACCGAGTCCGCAAACGCACCACCTGCGGGCTTGCGTGAGGCTACTCCCCAAAAAAAGAGCGCCGCGACCCATCGAGGTCGCAGCGCGAAACAGGGAGGCCCCGGTCGGGCGGCTTAAGACTTGGTCCGAACGTCGGAGCGTATCCAATCGTTCAACATATCCTTTTCATAGCGGAGCGGGTCCTGCCGGTTGATGGTGAGGCGGCTCATGAAGGCGAGATCCGTGAGCTGACGTTCGCCTTCCTTCACCGTGTCACCCGCCTCGTTCAGAATCCGGAAGGCGAGCTTGAAGCGCGGGGGATAGATGTCCTTGACGATCCGGACATCATCCATGCGCGGTCCGCGCCACGGCTCGTAGTCGCCGGCCAGGTCGACGTCGAGGAAGGTGACCGACAGTTTTTGGCCGGCCGGCAGCGCCTTTTCCGCTCGCTCGACAATGTAGTCGCGCAGTTCCTTCAGCGTCGCGTCGCGTCCTTTGTCGGTGCCAAACGAGCCGTCCTTCACATCGGTGAACTTTTCCGGCTCAAAGAAATTCACGACCACGCGGGTCGGCTCAGGCTTGTCCACCGCGGCGACCGCCGCCGAAGTGCCAGCCAGCGCAAGGGTCAATAGGAGTGGGAGGGTTTTCATAGCTTGTACTCCTTGAGACGGACGATCCGGCGAATTGTTTCATCGTAAAACCGGCCCCCTTGCCCCGGTCGCATAAAACCGCCTCCGAGGCAGGAGGTTGCAGAACAATCGTCAACGCAACGAAACGGCCGGTTCCTCCCCGCGGCGGCCGGGGATGGCGGGTCAGTGCCCGGACTCCGCCGCCCGCGCCTGGAGCGCGGCCTGGGGGTCGGCGCTCGGCTTGACGGTCACCACCACATACTTGCTCGTGGGGGTGTTGCTGACCTCGGCGGTGCTGTCAATCGGCACAAGCACATTGGCCTCGGGAAAATACGTCGCCACGCAGCCACGCGGGATCCGGTACGGCGCCACCATGAAGTGCTCCGCCACCCGGTCGCGTCCTCCGTGCTGGTTGCGCAGGTCGACAAACTGGCCGGCCATCAATCCCGCCGCCGTGAGGTCGTCGGCATGCATGAACACGACGCGCCGTCCGCCAAAGACCCCTCGGTACCGGTCGTCGAGTCCATAGACCGTGGTGTTGAACTGATCGTGCGTCCGGATCGTCATCATGATGTACTCCCCGGCCTGCAGCGGGTGACGACGGATCGGCGCGGTGAAGAAGTTGGCGCGTTTCGTCGGCGTGCGCCACTCGCGGGAGTCGCGCGGGGCGTTGGGCAGATAGAACACGTTGCGCCGGATCCGGGCGTTGAAGTCCTCGAACCCGGGCACCACCCGCGAAATATGTTCTCGGATACGATCGTAATCGTCGGCCAGCTCCGCCCAGGGCACGGAGGTTCGCCCCTCAAGCACGGCCGCCGCCAGGCGGGCGACAATGCGGGGCTCGCTCAGGAGGTTGGACGAGGCGGGGTCGGCGTGGCCGCGCGAGGAGTTCACGATGCCCATCGAATCCTCCACCGTGACAAACTGCTCGCCGGCCGGCTGGGCGTCGCGCTCGCTCCGACCCAGGCAGGGAAGGATGAGGGCGGTCCGGCCGGTCACGAGGTGGGAGCGGTTCAACTTGGTTGAAACCTGGGCGGTCAGCTCGCAGCGACGGAGGGCCGCGGCCGTGAACTCGGTGTCGGGCGTGGCGGACAGGAAGTTGCCCCCCAGGCCGAAGAAGACCCGGACGTCGCCCCGGTGCATCGCACGGATGGCGTCGACGGTATCGAGTCCGTGGTGACGCGGTGACGCGAACCCGAACTCGCGGTCAAGCCGGTCGAGCCACCAGCCGGGCATGCGCTCGAAGATCCCCATCGTGCGGTCTCCCTGCACATTCGAGTGTCCGCGCACCGGACAAAGTCCCGCGCCCGGCCGGCCGATGTTGCCACGGAGGAGCTGGAGGTTGGCCAGTTGCTGGATCGTGGCCACCGCCTGGGGCTGCTGGGTCAGGCCCATCGCCCAGCAGCAGATGGTCGCCCGCGACCGCGCCAGACGCGCGCCCAGGTCATCGATCTCGGCGCGGCTGACTCCGCTGACCTCGACAATCTCGTCCCACGACGTCTGCCGCAGGTCCGCCAGCAAGGCTTCGAAACCGTGGGTGTGCTCCTGCACAAAGGCATGGTCGATCACCGTGCCCGGAGCGGCGTCCTCCAGGGCCAGCATCGCCTTCATCAGGCCCTTGACGAGAGCCAGGTCGCCCCCGATCCGCGGCTGGAGCCACAGGTCGGAGAGCCGCACGCCGTTGCCGAGCAGCGTCGGCAGCGCCTTGAGCGGATTGAGAAAGTCCTGCGGGTTCTTGAAACGCTCGATTCCGATCTCCGGCAGCGGATTGATCGAGACCACCGTCGCGCCCCGACGCTTCGCCTCGGTCAGCGTCGTCAGCATCCGGGGGTGATTGGTGCCGGGGTTCTGGCCGATGACCAGGATCAGGTCGGACCGCTCAAAATCATCCAGGGTGACCGTGCCTTTGCCAATCCCGATGCTCGCACTCAAGGCCGCGCCGCTGCTCTCGTGACACATGTTCGAGCAGTCCGGCAGATTGTTGGTCCCGAACTGTCGCGCGAACAGCTGGTACAGAAACGCCGCCTCATTGCTCGTGCGGCCGGAGGTGTAGAAGGCCGCGGCGTCCGGGGTCGGCAGCGACCGCAGCGCTTGCGCCACCAGGGAAAACGCCTCGTCCCATGCAATGGGTTCGTAGTGCGTCGCCCCCGGCCGGAGCACGAGCGGTTCCGTGATCCGGCCCTGCGCATTGAGCCAGTAGTCGCTGCGGCCCAGCAGGTCGGCCACGGAGTGCCGGGCAAAGAATGCACCCCCAAGGTGCCGGGTGGTGGCCTCATCCGCGACCGCCTTGGCGCCATTCTCACAGAACTCAAACACGTGGCGGTCGATGTCGGGACTCGGCCACGCGCAGGATTGGCAGTCAAAGCCGTCGAGTTGGTTGACCTTCAACAGCGCCTTCGCTCCCGCCATGACCCCGGCGAGGCCCAGGGTGTGGTGGGTCGTTTTCACCACGGCGGTCAGGCCCGCCGCCGCCGCGGAGGCACGACCCAGGGTCGGAGGAACGGTTTCTGGAGGGGTTTGAGCGGACGGAGGCGTCATGCAGGGAACGTGGAATCGCCAGCAAACCAGTCCAGGATTCGGCAACACGCAAGGCCTTCGCACACGGCTGAACCGGACACCGGAGCCCGGGTGCTTCGACGATTGAGCTCGCGGAGGCCACAAGCATATTGTTTTCAACCTGCTCGACTCCGCACCCGCATCGATGCACGCTGCACCCTCAACGCTCCTTTCCACGCTGGAAGTGACCGTGGTCATGCCCTGCCTGAACGAGGCCTCCACCATTGAACGCTGCGTGCGGGAAGCCCGCGGAGCCCTCGCTGCGGAAGGCATCGTGGGCGAGGTGCTCGTGGCCGACAACGGCAGCACCGACGGTTCCCAGGAGATCGCCGCGCAGTCGGGCGCCCGCGTCGTCAACGTGACCGCCAAGGGCTATGGAAACGCCCTGCGCGGGGGCATCGAGGCGGCCCGGGGTCGGTTCATCCTGATGGGGGATTCCGACTGCAGCTACGACTTCACCCACGTCGGTCGGTTTGTGGAGCGCCTGCGCGACGGTGACGACCTGGTGATGGGAAATCGGTTTCGCGGCGGCATCCAGCCCGGGGCCATGCCATGGAAAAACCGTTACCTCGGCAACCCGGTGCTCTCCGGCATCGGTCGCCTGTTCTTTCGGACACCGATCCGCGATTTTCACTGCGGCTTGCGCGCTTTCTCCATCAGCGCCTACCGCACCATGGATCTTCGGACCACCGGAATGGAGTTCGCGTCCGAAATGGTGATCAAGGCCATGCTGCTCGGGCTGCGGGTAAGCGAAGTCCCCACCGTGCTGCGCCCCGATCAGCGCGGCCGTCCGCCTCACCTGCGTCCGTGGCGCGACGGCTGGCGTCACCTGCGCTTCATGCTGCTCTACAGTCCCCGGTGGCTGTTTCTCTATCCGGGACTTCTCCTGATCCTGGCCGGTCTGGCCACGGTGGCCTGCCTGGCCCCGGCTCCCCGGATGCTCGGCGGCATCGAGTTCGACATCAACACGCTGCTTTTCAGCACCCTGGCGACCCTGATCGGATTTCAAGCCGTGTTCTTCGCCCTCTGCTCCCGGTTGTACGCGACGCAAGCCGGCCTCATGCCCGCGTCGGCACGCAATGACCGGATCTACACCTATTTCTCGCTCGAAGCGGGTCTCGGCGTCGGCGCCACTCTGGTGCTGGCGGGACTCGGCCTCTCACTCGGAGCGGTCTGGCATTGGAAGAGCCATGCTTTCGGTCCACTGGACCCGCGACACGTCATGCGCTGGGTCATTCCCGGGGCCGGGGCCCTTGCCCTCGGGTGCCAGGTCATGCTGGGGAGCTTCTTCCTCAGCGTGCTGGGATTGCAGATACGTCAGTCCCCGCCGCGCAAATCACCCGCGACCGGCACGGCGGCGACTTGAGGTCCGAGCCCATGCATCACCCTTCCCGTCGGATCCTGCTGGGTGTTGGTGTCGGTCTGGTCGCGCTCAAGCTCTGGCTGGTCGCCGCCCAGCCGGTGATCGCCATCGGCGGAGCCTTCTACGATGATGCACTCTTCATCCAGCTGGCCCAGTCCATCCTGAGCGGCGACTGGCTGGGTCCCTACCAGAACGTCACCCTGATGAAGGGCCCGATGTACCCGCTCTGGATCGCGGGACACGCGTTCATCGGCCTGCCGCTTCCCGTCGGACAACATCTGTTTTACCTGCTCGCCTGCCTGCTGGCGGTGCGCGCAGTGCGGCCCGTCCTGGCGAACGACAGCATTGCCCTGGGATTGTTCGCCCTGCTGTGGTGGAATCCCATGTCGTACGACCTGTCGGTCCTCGGCCGCGTGCTGCGACAAAACCTCTACACGCCGACCGCGCTGCTCACGGTCGCCGCCGGCATCGCCTTGGTCACTCGCGCCGACCAACCGGGGACCGTGCGCCGGGCGGTCTGGGGGCTGCTGGCCGGCGTGGGCTTCGGCACCCTCTGGATGACGCGCGAGGAAAGCGTCTGGATCGTCCCCACCCTGGTGCTGCTCGTGGCCTGCGCGGCCTGGCGCAGCCGCCACACCGGCGCACGGCGGAAGCAGTTGGGGGCATCGCTCCTGGTCGGCGGGGCTGCAGCCATCGCACTGATCAGCGTGGTCTGCTCCATCAACGCCCGGCACTACGGCTGGTTTGGCACCGTGGAGCTCCGGGCACCGGAATTTGCCTCGGCCTATGGCGCCTTGCAACGCATTGAGGTCGGGCCCGCCCTTCCTTTCACTCCTGTCTCCCGGGCCGCGCGCGAACAGGCCTATGCGGTGAGTCCGACGCTGGCGCGTTTGCGTGAAAAACTAGAGGGACCCGACGCGGTCTTCTGGGCCGGCGTCAGCGAGCCGTACACGGGCCGGCCCCGCCTCGAGCGGGAAATCGCCGGGGGGTGGTTCATCTGGTTTCTGCGCGACGCCGTGACCGAGGTCTACCGGCCCGCCAGCGCCGCCGAGGCCCTGGACCTTTACCGGCGCATGGGTCTCGAGATCAACCAGGCCTGTGATGACGGACGCGTGCCGTCCGGTTCGCGGAGTGACTCGCTGGCGCCGCGGCTCCGTCCGGGCGATTTGAAGCGGTTCCTGCAGGTCCTGCCCGAGTACATCGACTATTTCGTCACGTTTCGCGGCTTCAGCGGCCAGCCCGGACGCAGCAGCGGCACCGCAGACCTGCTGGCCCCGTTCTCCGCCCTCACGCGCTGGCACCTGTCGGCCTCGCCGGAGGCACCGGAAGTTGCACCCCGTGTCCTGCCGGTGGACGCATTTCGCCTCCGACTTCTGCAGCGTATCGGAAAAATCATGCGCTGGGTGGGGGCGGGTGTCGCTGTCGCCGGCCTCGTCGCCTGGGTCGCGCTCGGCCTCCGTACCATCCGGGCACGGGAACTGAACCCGGCCTGGATCATCGCCACCGCCTGCCTGGGCGCCTGTGCCGCCGTGGTTATGATCAACGCCCTGGTGCACGCCCTTTCCTTTCCCAACCGCAGTCCGGGTGCCCTGGCCCAGGCCTATCCGCTGCTGCTGCTCTTTGGCGGAGTCGCGCTCGCAGGGGCGTTCTCGTGGTCGCGCCGGCCCAGCACCTGATTCACGGGACGGCTCCCACTCCGGGAGCTATGCAGCCGTTGAAGGACCGAGGTTCATCCTTGCCCCCGCGGCGTGCCTCCGGCGTCATCGTCTCCTCCTCCGCGAACCTCGGAGGATTGTCGGCCAATCCCACCTCGGGCCGTCCATGCGCCTGCTCCTCTTCGAACTCAGTCTCACGTTCCGACGGCTGCTCCGGCGACCCGCCCAGGGCGCCCTGCTCTTCGGGACGTTTTCCGTATCCATCGGGCTCGCGCTGGTCAGCTGGGCGGTCTTTCACACGCTCTTTCTCCGGCAGCCGTCGTTTGACCCGCAAGGCCGGTTGCTCGCGCTGCATCAACGGCCCGCGGTCGATGCCGAAGCGCGCGTCCGGGCCACACATGACGAGTATGTCACCTGGCGCGACGGACAGTCGCACTTCGATCTTTTCTCAGCCGCCGTGCTGCACCGGGCCGTATTCGTCGGTACGCCTGAAGCCGGCGGTGTCGAACGGGTCTTTGGCGCCAATCTCTCGTCGGAGTTGCTGCGCGACTTCGGGGTCGCACCCGTGCTCGGACGACTGTTCGGACCGGACGACGATGTGCCGGGGTGCCCGCCCGCGGTGCTGCTCAGCGATGCATTCTGGGAACGGCGTTTCCACCGCAGCCGGGCCATCGTCGGACAGATACTTCAGGTCGACGGCCGTCCCGCGGTGGTGGTGGGTGTCATGCCACCTGGATTTCTTTTTCCCAACCAGCAGGATGTGTGGCTCGCGTTGGGTTTTCATCCCTCGTTTCCCTCGCGGAGCGCCCCGATCCTCGACATTGTGGCCCGGCTCAAGCCCGGAGTCTCGCTCGAATCGGCGCGAAACGAACTTGAGCGGCTCTCGACCCGGCGGACCGCGGAGGTCCGCAGCGCACGGGAGGGTCTGGCGCCCATCCTGCAGCCGTTTCGGTACGTCTACCTCCGCCCGCAACTGCGCCGCAGCGCCCTGATCCTCCTGGTGCTGTCGCTCGTGTTTGTCGCCGTCAGCTGCGTCAACAGCGCCCACCAGGTGCTGATCGAATACTCCAGTCGCGCTCCCGAAATCGCGGCGGCGACCGCGCTCGGCATACCGCGCTTCGCCATTGCACGGGGTGTGTTCCTGCACCTGCTGGTCGTCACGCTCGCGGGGGCGCTGCTCGGCATCGTCGCCCTGCTCTGGCTCGCGCCCCAGGTCTACTCTGCACTCCGGCTGTGGGACGCGCCCTACTGGTTGTCATTCTCGCTCGAACGGCATCACGTCGTCCTCGGACTGGGGGTCGCCCTGCTCGCGGCCTTCCTCACATCGATCGGACCCGTCCTGCATCTGGCAAGCACCCCGGTCGAAGCCCTGATCCGGAGCGGCACGACTCCCGCCCGCCGGCGGCGGCAGTCGGTGGGGCGTCGCGTGCTGCTGTCCATCCAGGTCGCTCTGCTGACAGTCCTGACGGTCTTTGCGGCCCTGCTCCTGCGCTCCAGTTTCCGACTCAATCTCCTGAGCTGGGGCTTCGATCCGGAGCCCGTCTACAACCTGCGCACGGGTATGCGGCCGGCTGACTTCCCCGACGCCGCCGCGCGACGCGATTTGTGTGAACGCCTGCTCGCCGGCCTGCGGGGCCTGCCCGGAGTCAGCGCGGCTGCGCTCGCCCATGAGCTGCCCGGTTATGAAAACCGGCCGGACAGTTTCTATGCCCGAACCGAGGGCGGGCTCGACGGTGGGAGGGCCGATGGACGCGCCATTCACCTGATTGTCAGTGACGAGTTTTTCGCCGCTCTGAAGATTCCGTTTGTGCACGGAACGACCTTTCTCCGGGGGGATTCCGCCGGTGGGGTCGACACGGCGATTGTCACCCGAGGACTGGCGGAGCGCCTCTGGCCCGGCGAGAACCCGGTCGGCAGGGAGCTGTATTTTAGAAAAGGTTACAACCTGCGGGCCACCCGGCGCCCGCTCGTCGTCCGCGGCGTCGTCGAGGACATCCGCTCGGGCGGGCCGATGCTGCGCGAGCACGACACGGTGTTCACAGCGATGGGCCGGGAGACGCAGCTGTTCTACTTCCTGCTGGTGCGCGGCGGGCAGGAACTGCCTGAGGAAAGTGCGCTGCGGGCCGAGGCGGCGCGGATCGACCCGCGCCTCCCGCTCTACTTTGGCGCCCCCTTTGCGCGCCAGCTGGAGGTGGGCATGCAGGTGGTGCACCTGACCACCCGGCTGACGCTTCTGTTCGCGTTCATGGCGGTGCTGCTGTGCGCCGTCGGAGTCTACAGCCTGATGGTTTCGCAACTGCTGGAGCGCACCCGGGAATTTGGCATCCGCCTTGCCGTGGGAGGCGATCCCTGGACGCTGTGGCGACCCTTTGTCCGCGGCAATCTGATCGCAATCGGAGGAGGTCTTGTCTTGGGGCTGGGCGCGGCGGCCGTGACGTCGCCCTTCCTGGCGACGTTGCTCACGGACGTCACGCCGAGGGACCCGTGGGCCTTTGCCGGCGCCACACTGGTCATTGTCGGCGTATCCGCCATCGCCTGCTTGCCGAGCTGGCGACGACTCCGTCGGATCGACCCGGCCGAGTGCCTCAGGACCCTGTGACCTGGCTGGAGGAATGCGCGCCACTTCCGGCGCCGCCTTCCCTGCACACGCTGACATGCAGACCGGGGAGCGCCCCAGTGGGCGCGCTCTCCGGTCCGTCGAAAAACCTCACATCAGATCCTGCGGACGCCAGCCTTTGCGGTACTGCGGGTAGAGCAGCGCGTTGGCTTCGGGCAGATTGGTGCGCATCGATTCGCTGTTCCAGGTGAACTTCTTGCCCACCAGAATGGCGAGGGTGCCGAGACAGACCATCTCGGTGAACGGCACCGAGTATTCGAAATTCGATCCCGCCAGTTCGGGCTTGCCGGCGCGGATCGCCGCAGTCCACTCCTTGTGCGGATTGCCCTCGGGCACGCGCGGAAGGGTGCGCGGCGGAAGCGTCGGACGCAGCTGCTGCCAGAGGGCCTCCGGCACGATGCGCGGGCTGTTGCAGTAGTCGTTGCCATCATACACAGTCGCCTTGTCACCGATGATGAGCTGGCCGCCCTTGGCCAGTTCGCGTCCCGCCATCGAGGCAGGCAGCTCGGGCTTCCGGCCGCCTTCATACCAGGTCAGCTTGACCGGCGGCATCTTGCCTCGCGCCGGGAACTGATAGGTCACGACCGCGGAATTCGGGAAGGCCACCTTCGAGTTGCCATTGATTTCGGTCAGCTCCACCGTGGTTGGTGCCCCGAGGCGCAGGCCCCAGAAGGCGGCGTCCATCAGGTGACAGGCCATGTCGCCCAACGCGCCACAACCGTAGTCCTTCCATCCGCGCCACTTGAAGGGATGGATGTCCTTGCTGTACCCGCGTTGGGGCGCACGGCCGAGGAAACCTTCCCAATTGAGACCTTCGGGCAACGGTTCCGCCGCCGGCCAGTCCGCCATGCCCTGCGGCCAGACCGGACGGTTGGTCCAAATTTGCACGTCGCGCACGTCGCCCAGCACACCACCGTCGATCCACTCCCGAACGAGACGGATGCCTTCGCCGGCGTGGCCCTGGTTGCCCATCTGGGTCACGACACCATTCAGCCGCGCCAGGCGCAGCAATTCGCGCGCCTCCGCCACCGTCTGCGTCAGTGGCTTTTGCACATAAACGTGTTTGCCCAGCAAGATCGCCATGTAGGCGGGCAGGAAGTGCATGTGATCCGGCGTGCTCACACAGACGGCGTCGATCTGGTCGTCCATCTCGAGCAGCATCTTCCGGAAATCCTTGTAACGTTTTGCGTTCGGGAACTTTTCGAACAGCTCCTTCACCTTTGGAATCTCCCAGTCGATGTCGCACAGCGCCACCACATCCTCATCCGCCTGGCTGCTGATGTCGCTGAAGCCTTTTCCACCGCAACCAATCTGGGCGATCCGGATCTTGGCACCGGGGGCAATGGGGCGAGGTTTGCGCGGGGCCTGGGTCAGGCTCACACAACTCGATAAGCCCAGCATGGCCAAAGCCGCTGCCGAGAGATTGACGAAGTCGCGACGGGTAAGGGTATTGGATGACATGATGAAGAAAGACAGGGCCTTCGCAGCCGCCGACGACAGGGCTCGCGAGGGAGCTGCATGGTACATTCAGGACCGGTCAGTGCGACATCAATTGTACGAAACGCTCCTGCCCGGCCCCGTGACCGCGGCGGTCAGAAATCCATCGCGTGAGATCGCTGCGTCGCTCTAATAGCCGATGTGACGCGACCGTCGCGCCATGGGCCAGGCTCAGCTGCAGGCCTTGGTTCAATCGTCCTCCTCATCCCCATGTCATCCTTGACCTTCCCCCGCCTCCAAGTACCCCGCGCCGTCCTGGCATGGCTGCCGGCTTTCCTGGTTTTCATCCAACCCGCGGTGGCCGCGGAATCCGCGCCTGACCCGGCACGGGCGCAGGCGGTGGTCAGCGCCGCGCCCCATGATCCGCGACCGAGGCTCCTTTCCCAGATCCTGCCGTGGGACGAACTGGTGGTAAAAGCGACCGCCAACGGTCAGCGACGCGATGTCTTCAACGCCCCGACCGCCACTTTGTTGGAGCTGGAATGCCACGTGACCACCCTGCTGCCCGGCAAGGCCGCGCACGCTCCCCATCGGCACCCGTGGGAGGAGATCATTATCATCAAAGAAGGGACGATCGAGGTGCAGCTCAACGGCCAGGTCCAGCGCGTCGGCCCAGGCTCGGTGCTGTTTTATGCGCCCAATGATCCCCATGGACTTCGAAATGTGGGTGACACGGTCGCCTCGTACCACGTGCTCACGTGGAAGTCGCGCGACACCCAGCCCGGCAAATCGACACAACCCTGAAGGTTGAGGCGTGCCGGAGGTTCACCCCCCGGCGCGGCTCGTGAGTCAAGGCGGTGTGAGGAGCGGCATCCACAGGCCTTCCTTCACCGTTGGAATGCCTTGGGCGGGCAGGGTGGAGGCGACCGCCTGCCGGAGTTCGCGCGACAACGCGGCGGCAGTGGTCGCATGGCTGCCCTGTTCGGCCAGATTGGTCAGCTCCCGCGGATCCTTCGTGGAATCGTAGAGTTCGCGACCCTTTCGCCCTTCATCCCACTCGGTGTAGCGCCAAAGTGGGGTGCGCAACGTATAGCCGAACGTGCGCTCCTTGGCCGTACCGCGGGTGACCTGAGTGAGAGCCCAGCCCCGACCCGGCAAGGTGGGGTTGCGCAAAATGGGACCGAGATCCTGTCCTTGCAGGTTGGAGGGCGCGGTGACCCCCGCGCTCGCGGCCAGCGTGGGATAGAGGTCGATCAGGCTGACGGGAGTCCGGGCCACCTCGCCTTTGGCGGATACGCCCGGATCGATGATCAGCAGCGGAACACGCGTGCTCTCCTCGAACAGGCTCAACTTCTGCCAGAGGCCGTGCTCCCCGGTGTGATAGCCATGATCGCTGGTGAAAACGACGATCGTGGTTTCCGCGAGTCCCAGGCGGTCGAGCGCGGCCACGACCCGGCCCACCTGAGCGTCCATGAAACTGATGCTGGCTCGATAGGCTTGCAACGCTTCCCGACGGAGGTCGTCGGTCATGCGATCCTGCTCTTTCTTCGCGCTCCCGAGGGCAGCCGCCGGCAGGTCGGCCTGATCAGCGGCCACGTCCGGCACAACCCGCATCGCATCTCGGGGATAGAGATCGAAGTAGGACTTTGGCGCGACGTACGGGGTGTGGGGCCGGAAGAAACCCACCGCGAGAAAGAAGGGTCGGTGGCCCACCCGCGCGCAGCGTTCCAGCACCCACTCGGCGTCACTGGCGTGCAGGGCATCGGTGTGACGCTCGGCCGGGGCCGGCGACGCGTACCAGCTGAGGGTACCGCCAAACTGACCCGGGGTGAGACTGAAAATATGCGGATGCTCCTCCATCCGATCCACTCCGGCTGGATTGAGTTCCAGCTCCCAGGAGGCTGGATCATCGTGACCATCGGTGCCGATCGAGTTGGGCACGGAGAAGTGATAGAGTTTCCCGACCCGGGCGACAAAAGCCCCCTGCTGACGAAACGCCTGCGGCAGGCTGATTTGCGCGGGAATCGTTTGCCGGAAGACCTGGGAGTTCGCGAGGATGCCCGTGCTATTGGGATAGAGCCCGGTGAGCATGGAGTTCCGACTCGGACCGCAGAGCGGAAACGTACAATAGGCCCGGTCGAACCGCACCCCACGGGCCGCGAGCCGGTCGATATTGGGCGTGCGCGCCTGCGGGTCGCCATAACAGCCCAGAAGGGTGTTCAGGTCATCCGCGATGAGGAAAAGCACGTTCTTGGTCGGAGTCCCCCAGCTCAAATTGACCGAGGCCAACATCAAACCGAGACCGCAAAGCCAAGGATGGGTAAACAGACGATGGAGCGACATGGCAAATGGGGGTGAACGCTACGAACCGGGGGTACCCGTAAATTCCCGCTCCCGAACGTATCGTTGTCGACCTCGAACTCCGCGTCATCCATCTGCAAGTTTGAACGATGCAACTCCCAAAGATTGCATTCAATAGCCTGTCCCTTAAAAGGCAATCTCAGCGAATTGCCTTTCAAGCCGCCTTGAATCAGCCGGCCAGGTCCGTCGGCCGCTGTCCACCGCGGTCGCTTTGAACCGCCACAATCACCGCATTTGAAACGAATCGCTCCCGCCAGATTTCACGGATCCGATCGCCTCAAAATCCGCGGCTCAAACGCGATTCCGAGGAAAAATCATGTGCAACTCATATAGGTTGCTATTAACAGCCTGTCCCTTGCAGGCAACCTCATGGAATTGCTTATTTTTAGCCTGTCCCTCATTGCGCAAAGCCTGGAGGTTGCTTTGAGGGTACCCGCCATGGCGAGTTTCGACTCGTGACGACGGGCCGACTGATGCGGGAAGCGTCGCGACATCCACTCGCCGCCGCGGCAATCCCAAGCCGATGCGCCTCGCCGGCTTGCACGCCTGCCTGGTTTCGAGTGGTTTCGAGACGTGCCTTCGCCCCTTCACATTCGTCGGTTCGACGTCGCTCCGCTCACGATTCCGTTGCTGACACCGTTCGGCATTTCCGGCGGCGCCCAAACCGCGGCCGACAACGTGCTCGTTACGCTGGAGCTCTCCGACGGTTCGGTGGGGTTCGGCGAAGCCGCCCCTCTTCCTCCTTACAATGGTGAAACGCAGGCTCACGCCCTTGCCGCGCTTCGCTCCGCCCAAGTCTGGCTCGCTGGGCACGCGGTCGGCGGTGATTGGAAACGTCTGGCGCAAATTTTCCGGGAGCGCGGTGGCGCAACCTGCGGTTCCGCTCAATGCGCCTTTGAGTCGGCACT